>JACRJZ010000145.1 GCA_016219875.1 Verrucomicrobiota bacterium
AACTGACGCCGCTGGCGTGGAAGCAGGCCCGCGAGAGTGCCGTCCAAGCGGCGGCCTGAAATCCCTTCTGTTCGCGGCCAACCCGCCATCCTATCAGCTTTTGCACGGCGGGATAGTGGGACTTAGCTTAACCGCTTACCGGATTTCGGCTTTCAGTCCAGTTCCACCGTCACGCGCGCGATCTTCCCTTTGAACTCAAACGGCGCTTCGTAGTCGCCGACCGCGCCGCCCTCATCGCGGCCCACTTGCAGGCCGTCCTGCGGCTGGCGGGAAAGGAGGCGCGCTTTGCCTTCGGCCACAGTCTGGCCGGCGACACGAACGGTAACCGCGCCATCGCGGGCCAGCTTCGCGGTCACGGTGGCGGGCTTCAACGGCACCACCTCCACGGTCGTGACGGTGGAAAGATGCCGCGCGCTCCGGGTGGCGAAGGTGAGCCGCCCGTCTTTCAAGTAGAGCGTGAATCCTTCCGCGCTGCCGCCTTGCGCAATGACCACGCCGTCTCGCGCCAGGTCGGTGATTTCGGCGGTGACGGTGAACCCACGCGCTGCAAGGCGCGGGGCGGCCTCGCGCGCCAAGTCGTCGTCAGCCTGCAGGGCGAACAGTTTCTTCGCGGCGGCGGCGGTTTCGTCGAAGTCAGGCACTTCTTTCGCGCCTGCGGTCGAGTCCGCGGACTTGCCGTAGGCCGGTTTCCAAATCCACGGGACGACGTGGGCGCGTTTGGCGAACGCTTCCCACTTGGAGATCAGTTGCCGCACGAGCAGCGGTTCCTTGTCGGCCAAGTCGTTCATCTCCGTGCGGTCTATTGCCATGTCGTAAAGCTCCCAGCGGCCGGCGGGACTCTTGGCGACGAGTTTCCATTGGCCCACGCGGACGGCGCGATTGCCTTCATGCTCCCAGAAGAGGGCCTCGCGGTCGAGGGGCCGGTTGGCGAAAGCGGGGACAAGGCTCTTGCCTTCGGGCGGCGTGGTCTTCTCGCCCTGACGCGTCTCCGGGTACTTCGCGCCAGACACGTCGAGGGCCGTGGCCATGATGTCGATGAGGTGGCCCGGTTGGGCGCGGAGTTCGCCGCGCGCAGTAAATCCGCGCGGCCAATGGACGATGAGCGGCGTGCTGATGCCGCCTTCGTGGACCCAATGCTTGTATTCGCGGAACGGTGTGTCGCTCACGTTGGCCCAAGCTTTGCCGTAGGCGATGTAAGTGTCCGCCGGCCCCGGCATCACGCCCGTGTTGCCGAGGACGGGCCAGCCGTCGCGGGTCTGCTTGGGCCGCGAGCCTTGCTGGAGAAAGTCTGGGGCGAGCGGAGGCAGGGTGGGCTTGTCTGCACGCGGCGTGTGGCCCGTGCGTCCGATGCCTTCGGCACAGCCGCCGTTGTCTTGGAGGAAGAAGAGGAGCGTGTTCTCCAGAGCGCCCTGCTTCCCCAACTCCGCCACGAGGCGGCCCACGCCTTGGTCCAGGCAGTCGATCTGCGCGGCATAGACCTCCATGCAACGGGCTTCCCAGGCTTTGTTCGTGACGGCAGCCCAATCTCCGAACTGCGGCGAGAGTTTCCAGCGCGGGTCGATGAGGCCGAGCTTGATCTCTTTCTCCAACCGCGCTTGGCGAATGGGACCGTAGCCGGCGTCGTACTGGCCGCGGTATTTCGCGATGTCGCTTTCCTTCGCGTGCAACGGCCAGTGGGCCGCCGTGAACGCGGCATACAGAAGGAACGGCTGGCCCGAATGATCGCGCCGGTGCTCGCGGATGAAGCGCACAGCGTGGTCGGCAATGGCGTCGGTGTAGTAGAACCGCGTGGGCTGGTAGTCTGGATCGGTGACGGCGGTGAACATGGTGTTGTCGCGCACGAGCGACGACGGATCGAAGTAGCTGCCCGCGCCATGAATGGTGCCGTAGTAACGGTCGAAGCCCCGCTGGAGCGGCCAGTCATGTTTCGGGCCGTCGGGCTTGGTGTTGCGGGCGACGTGCCACTTGCCGACGCCGTAGGTGCGGTAGCCCGCTGGCTTGAGCGCCTCCGCGATGGTGACACAGCGCGAGTTCAGTTCGCCCCGGTAGCCTTCGCGTCCGCGATCTTCGATCATGTGCCCCACGCCGGCTTGATGCGGATACAGCCCGGTCAACAGCGACGCACGCGTGGGGCAGCAACGGGCGGTGTTGTAAAACTGCGTGAAGCGAAGGCCGTTGGTAGCGAGGCGGTCGAGGTTGGGGGTGTTGATCTCGCCGCCGTAGCAGCCGAGGTCGGAGAAGCCCATGTCATCGGAGAGGATGACGACAATGTTCGGACGCGGCGCGGGCGCGGCGGCGAACAGGGCGGCGTGGAGAAGGAAGCTCGCGGCGGCGAGGGCGGGCAAGAAGCGGCGAATCATGCTCATAGTGTTGCGATGTGCCGGTGCTTGTAGCGCAATGGCGGGCGGAGTGCCAGCGTTGCGTGAAAGGAAGAAGGAAAGCCGGTGCCTTCGCAAGTTGTCGGCGGAGTCGGGATGGCGAAGGATTTGGAGTGCGCCGGCACAGCGGAGCGGCGACGGCGCTTTGGCTTGCGGCGGAGCCGCCTTCGTGGTCCTCGCCGGGGCCGCTTCGCGGAAAGCCAAAGCGGCGTCGCGCTCCGCTTGCCGCCGCAGTCCATATTGGGACCGACAACTTGGAGATGCACTGCAGGGAAACCCGACGACGCGCCGGCTGGTCGCAGCGGGCTCTTGTGCGGACTTTGCATAGTCCGCACAAGGCCCCTTCCCTTTCGGGACAGCGTTCTCAGGAACCGGTCTGGAATCAGCGGCTCTCCACGCGCACCCGGTAGAAGCGGCAGTGAGAATTCGTCAGCACATCGCTGATGATCATCGTGGAGCCATCGCCGAGAATGGTTTCGTGCGTCTTCCAGGTGGGCGGCGAGAGTGAGTCGCTGCATTCCAGGGTGTAAGTCACCCCGGCTTCCGT
Organism: Verrucomicrobiota bacterium; assembly: GCA_016219875.1. Classification (GTDB taxonomy): domain Bacteria; phylum Verrucomicrobiota; class Verrucomicrobiia; order Limisphaerales; family JACRJZ01; genus JACRJZ01. The sequence goes on from JACRJZ010000145.1 coordinate 2,926, forward strand.
CGGCAGAGCGAGGGATACCGCGTCCTTGCTGCGCACGGGGATGGGCAGCCGGAGCGGGGCCGGAGCGCCTTGTCCCTTGCCCACCGAAACCGGCACATGATCTGAGGCGGCCACGTGCCCGGCCTTGTCCAGGGCCAGCGCCACCAGAATGTAAGATCCCACCGGCAGCTCGGTGATGGCGGCACGATACGGCGGCCTCGCGGCGGTGCCGACGAGTCGGGTGCCCTCGTAGAAGCGCACTTCGGCCACCTGGTCTGGCGCGATCTCCACGCTGGCTTCGACGTCGATGGTTGCGGGTGGATCGAACATCGCATACTTGGCCGGCTTCACGATCTTCACCTTCGGCGAGACAGCGTAGAAGGTCTGGCAAGTGCGGCTGTTACCAGCCTGGTCCGTTGCGATCACCAAGACGGGGTGCGTGCCTACGCCGACGACCGTTCCCGGCAGCGGGGTTTGTTCCACTTTGATCCCGCCCGTCGGCGTGCAGTCGTCCGACACAAACACCGACGTGAAGTTCGGCACCGAGCCCTCGAACGCGACGACCGAGACGCCCGGCGGACACTCGATCCCCGGCGGCGTGGTGTCGCCGACGTTGATGATGACGTCGCACACGTCGCGGCGGCCCGAGCCGTCGTCGATGGCCATGATGACGACGTGCGTGCCGACGGAGAACGTCTGCGTGAACCCGACGAGGCCCACGGTCGGCGGGCCGCCGGCGGGAACGAGGTCAGTGTCGAACGGCGTGTTGTTGCCTTCGCGCCAGGTGACCGTGAGCGGGTCGCCGTCGGCGTCGGTGACCATGACGTTTACCGTCACCGGAGTCGGGCCAGAGGCGTCGCAGAGGGTGATCGGCTCGGGGCACTTCGCCACTCTGGGCAGGTGATTGGTGGGACCGCACGAGCTTCGCTGCGGACAGCATTCGATGGTGAGGTCGTAGAGGATCGGCGAGTTGGTCGAGCAGGATTCGCCGATGAAGTTCACGCGGACTTCCAAGTAACGGCCTTTGAGGCCGCTGCCGCAGAAGGAGGCGCCGTTCTTGACGGGGACGAACGGCAGCGCGGCCAAGCCGGCCTGCGCATCGGCGGCGCGCACTTCCACCTTGATGCCGGTGCCGGGCGGTTCCGTGCTGCTCCAGGACAGGAGACCCCACGGTTGGCCTTCAGAACAACCGTCGTGAACGATCGTCCAGAAACCGGAGCGGCAGGTGGCGGAGAGTTCCACGAAGCCGGTCATGTCGCTGTAGTTGTAAGGGAAGGCATTTGTGCCCAGCGGCACGACGAGGTCCACCGCGCCGAGGCCGCCAGCCAGCGCCGGGTCGATGCGCGCGGCGCGGTCGCCCGTCATTTCCGCGGCCCAGATTTTTCCGTTGCTGTCCACGGCCACGCCCCACGCGCCCTGGAAGCCGCCGATGTAGCCCACCAGCACGTGTCCGGTGCCCACGGGTTTCAAGTGCGCGATTTGGTTGTATTGCGCCACCCAAACGTGGCCGAAGGCGTCCACGCACAAGCCGCCGCCGCCGTTGATGGCGGGATAATTGTTCACGACGTTGCCCGCCGAATCGAACTCGGTCAGGCCCGTGAACTGGTAGTTTTGCGCGGCGTCGATGCTGTAGCAGGACGAGCCAAAGACGTGGCAGTTGCGCGGATCGAGGCCCAAGCCGTAGCAGGAGTTCGAGAGACAAGTGCCCGCGCCCGGCGGCGTGGAGATGTTGGGCACAAAGCGCATGATCTGGTTCGCCGACCAGAGCGTGCCGTAGCCGTCGATCAATCCGCCGTAGCCGCCGCAGCCGATGTTGAACGCAAAGCCGGGCACCGGCAGGCCGGTGAAGCCGTCTAGCATCTCGAAATCGCGGTCGTTCAGGCCGCCGGTCCAGACGTTGTTGTTGCAGTCGATTCCGATGAACCGGGTGCCGGTGCCGGCGACGCGCGTATAGATCGTGATGCACTCGTCCTCCGCGGTGGTGACGCCACCATCCGAATCGACGCCGGCCGTGTTCGGCCAGGGCAGCACGTCGCCCAAGCCCTTCGAGGTCTTGATCAGCCCATCGCCGTCGCGATCCACGCAAGTGTTGTAGATGAAGGGCGGCGACAGGTAGGCGCCGGTGGGGTCAGGCACGAAGTTGCCGAAAGAATCCTTCTTGCCGCGCGTGCCGCCGAGGATGAGGCCGATGCGGACGACCGAACCTTTGTAGTTGCCGCTGCCGGACGGCGATTCACTGGCTTCGTTGCGATTGGCCACCCAGACGTTGCCGAACTTGTCCACGGTGGTGCGCGAGGGATTGCGTCCCATGTTATCGGGCGAGGTAAGGTATTCGCCCAAGACCACGCCGGAGTTCACGTCGATGCGCACCGCAGTTCCACGGCCCGAGCAGGCGATGTTCACGTAAGGGAACGGTTTCGCGACGGCGTTGATCTGGAGTTGGTCGCTGGGCGTGTGGTTGAGGTTCACCAGCGTGCCCAGCTCAAAGTCTTTGTCGAGCGTGTAGGTCTTGCCCTGGCAGCAAGAGGGCAACGTCAAGCAGCGATGCACCTCGCAACATTCCTCAAGCAGGGCGTCGTGGGCGGAGATGATGAAACACAGTTTGGGACCGCAACCGGCGGCGAGGTTCAGGATGACACTGAGGTTGGTGGCCGCCCCGGCTGGCAGCGGCGGCGTCAGCACAACCACGAGCGGCGTCAGGCAGCCTTGCGAGCCAGCGTCGGGCACGATCAAGAGGTACTCGACCGGCAGGCCGGAGAGGTTCAGGTAGTTGAACGTGTAGAGGTAGTCGCCCGGCGCGTTGGTCAGCGCGATCAGGCACTCGTCCGTGATGAGCGCGCAGCAGTCGGGCAACGTGACGCAGTGCGCCACCGAACAGCACGCTTCGAGGTTCCGGTCGTGCGCCGTGAGCATGAAGCAGAGCGTCGCCGGCACCGCGCCCGTGTAGTTGAGCGTGACGGTCACGTTCGTGCCGCCGCCAATCGGGAGCGGCGGATCAATCCAGACCAAGTCGCCGGTCGCTTGGCCGTTCACGGACAGGCCCGCCGGCAAGTCCAGCAAGCCCAGCCAGCTTATGGGCGCGAGCGACTGGTTGGTGACGGAGAACGTGTAGGCATACGTGCCGTTCGTCAGGCAGGTGACGGTTTCGTTTGTGACCACGAGGCACTTCGGCGCGCAGTCTTCGAGGTGGAAACAGAAGTTGTCGTAGCCAACTTCCTCCGCCGGGTTCGACGTGAAGTCGATCGGGAACTGCACGCCGGTGACGGCGCTGAGCAGCACCGGCCAATCGCTGTCCGGCCGGCCATCAAGCATCCGCCAGCCGCCGTAAGAGTTGCTGGGCATGACGCCGTTTTCGAGCAGCTTGACCGGCGCACAAAGATGGTGCCAGCCGCCGTTGGTGCCCGCGTCTTCCGTGATGGCGAAGTTGGCCACGAACTGCGCCCGTATTGGCGGCGTGGCGCCGCAGGGGCCGTCGGGGTCCGACAGCAGCACGAACGCCGGCGTGATGCTCAAGTTCTGTTGGCTGCCATCGATGAAGAGCCGCAGGTCGAAGCAAAATTCCGCGCAGCCGTTGCTGGCCAGACACGTCCAGTCGCCGCGGAACGCCGCGAAGTTCTGGATCACCGACGGGCCGGAAAGGTCCCGCGCGTGCAGGTAGTGGTCGCCGCCCAAGCCGGACGGGCCGGGCGCATTGACGCTGAGCGCCACGCCGGGGCTGGTGTTCTGACACGGCAACAAACCGGAGAAGCCGTTGAGCGACCCGTCATCGAAGGTGATGCAATTCGTCTCCACGCAGGGCAGCGGCAACGGCTCCGTGCCGACGTCGCCAAATCCGCTGTCGCCGAAGACGCTCACGACGATCCGGTCCGCGTCGGCGGGCGCAAACGGAATCACTTTCACCACGTTGGAAACCGTCACCTGCGTGCCGGCCAGCCCGCTTGGGAGCGGCACATCCGCGACCTGGAAATCTTGCGCCGGGAAGTTGTCGGAGTAGCGCACCACGCCGCCTTGCACGCGGACCGAGCCGGCCCACACAACCTGGTCATCGCGAATCGCTGCGGGCACATCGGCTTGTTGCCCTTCGAAGTCCTCGCGCCAGACGCGCACCTCGAATTGGCTGAACGACTCGTCGTTCGCCGCCAATAACACGCCTTCAGTGAGGCGGAGCAGGACTTGCGACGCGGCCGGATCGAACTCCACGAACGAGTCCAGGCGGTTCGAGGAATACGAATCGGCGCCGCCGTTGGCCGCGCCGCTCGGCCCCACCCAGCCGGTGCCGCTGCGGTCGCCCCAGCCGCTCGTGCCGCTGGGACCGTTGTTCGCCCAGGCTTCCGCGTGGCCGACCACGCACTGCTTGCGCCCCGCGTGGGCCGACACGTAGCCGCAGCCCGAGGAGCGGTTTACCTGGAGCAACAGCGCGCCGCAACCCACGTGCGCGTTGGCCACGTATTTCTTCGCCCACGACTTGCAACTTGACCGCGTCTGGTGGGTCCACCCGGCGGGCGCCTTGATGGAGCCGGCCGCCAGGAACACCGCGAGCGTGATGCTGGCCAGCCGTTTGGCGAGGAGGCCGGGCGCGGAGCGCGGCAACGCTCCGGCGGCGCAGTCCGGTTCAGGTTTCGCGCTGGAGCCTGGATCGTGGTGGGGATGGGAGTAGAGGGCGGGGATGGGAGCGAAGGATGAGTTCATGACAGTGCAACGGGTTTCTTGGCCAAGCCGGCAGGGTCTGATTGGGAAGTTGTGGGCAGAACAACCGCAGTTCCCCGAACCAGCGGAGAACCTCGGGCGCACAGCAACGGGTCTGAGCTTCTGAATTCACGGGCACAACTGATGGATCGTCAGCCTGACGACGCCTAACCGGCGTCTAATGTGTACCAGCAGGCACGTTTGTCAACAGGCGTCTTAACCGGAGTCGTGCGGTACCCTTATGTGCCGGGTGTTGGCGGCGGAGAGAGCGCGCCTGGAAATGGGGTGGTGCGGGCGACCCGCCTGCCCCGGTCGGCGACCGTATGTGCGTGGCGTAGCGCAGGCTTTCCAGCCTGCCGCATCGCAGGTTTTCAACCTGCGGGACGTTGCCGGGCGAAGGCGGGGATGAACTCGGTGTGCTTCTGAACTGGCCACGCCCTGCCGACTGCAAGTCGGCGATACGGCAGGCTGGAAAGCCTGCGCTACGCGCGGAACTCGATCGTCCGGCTCGACTCCACCCCGGACTCCAAGACGCGCACGAGCGCCGTGGCCGTGTGCCGGCCCGGAACTGGATTGGCCATATCGAATCGGTGGTAATGGTCCAAGTAGGCCGCGCCGCGCGCCGCTTTCGGTGCAACCAGCGTGGGCGACACCTCCGCGCCGTCCACGCTCAGCTTGACCAGTTCGGTGAGCGGCTTCCGCGGCAGGCCTTGCGCCGTGTTTTCCCAAGCGCAGCGCACACGGACGACGACCCCGCGCTCGGGCCGCGCCGTTTCAAATTCGTCCTCCGGCCGGACGGCCACGATGGAGACGAGCGGACGCTGGATGGCCGGGTTGTCCCACCAGCGCCACTCGCGTTCGCGTTCGCGCACGAACTCCACGACCTGCTGCGATCCGCTGTGCATCCAGGTTTTGTTTCCGCTGACGGCGTCGTGCCGCACCGCCACGACCCAATTCCGTTGGAGCGCGTTCAGCCAGCCTTCCCACGTCGGCTCCGTCGCGAGGAACAGCGTACGGAAGCCCGTCGTCATGTCGGCCAACCACCACGGCTCGTTGCCGTGCGCGTCCTGGAGCGCGACGAACGGAATCTGACCGCGATAGCAGTGCAGGAAGGGTTCGCTGTTGGTGAAGTCCGGGTTGCCGAAGTGGAAGGTGCTGATCGCCGCGTAGCCGCCGCGTTGCAGCGAGTCGTCGAGGTACAGCCGGACCAACTCCTCGTTCTCGCCGAACTGCCAGATCAACCGCCCGCCGGCTTGGGTCAAAGGGGCCAGCCGCCGTTCGCGAAATTCGGGCCAGGACACGACGCTTGGGCCCGCCAGTGAAACGCCGAAGTCACTCCCGGCCGGCGCGATGATGTCGCTGGTGTGGCTGTAGGTGCCGAGGCCGGGAACCTTCACCCAGGTGCCGTACTCCTCGTCGGACACGAAGAACTTCACCGGTGCTGGCTGTTCGTGCGCGATGGCCTGGGCGCGTGCGAGCCAGGCGGGCTTCGCGTTTTTCGCGCCCCAAAGATGGATGCGCAACGCACGGGCCAGATCGACGGCTTCGGCGGGACTGCCGCGGCCGTGCGCCTCGAGTTGGATCGAGAACACGCGCAGGCCGGGCGGGAGCGACGTGGCGGCGCGCGGCGCCCGCCTGGGTGAGCGGTCCAAAGAACCGAGCGCCCCGAGCGCGTTCAACGCATCCAGCGCGTAGTAAGTCGCCAATGGATTGCTCTCCCAGCCGACGCGTCCGCCGAAACCGCCGTCGGCGTTCCGCAGCGACAGTAGCCCCTTCACCGCGGCCTCGCGATGCGTGGCGTCTGCGTCGAGCAACTTCAGTGACCGCACTGCCGCCCACGTGTAGGCCACGTCTTCGACGCCGGCGAACTCCGGCTTGGGCTGGCAGGTGAAGCCGCCGCTGGGAAGTTGGCAGGCGCGCACCCAGGCGACGGTTTCGTCTTTGCGTTCGGCGGCGCGGCCCAGCGCCCGCAACGCTTGAAGTCCCCACCACGTGTTCATCACGTGGCCGTCCCCGCCGTCCGCCGCCGGCGTGTTGTTGAAGCTGCCATTCGTGCGACGCCGGGAGTCGAGATACGCAACGTAGGCCGGGGAGAGGTCATCCAACGGCAGGCCGAGCAATTCCCGGCCGACGAACGCCGCGGCCTCGTGCCGGAGAATCGGCCAGCCGTGCTGCTCGTATTGCTTGAGATAGACGGTCGGTGTCTTCCACGAACGCACCACGTCGCGGAACGACGCCGCCTCTTCGCCCAGCCAGAGCAGCGCCTGAATCTGTTCCCACTCGAACTCGTGATGTTCCTGCTCCAGCTTCTTGAGCCGAGACGGGTGATGCGTGCGGACGAACTCCGCCAGCGCCGTCTTGTTCGGCGGCGTCTGTTTCAACAACCGGTAGCAACCGATGACCGCGTAAGTCGGCGTGAGATGGGAATCGGCTTGGCCCTCCCAGCCGTAGCCGCCGTCGGGCCGCGCCAGACTCTCGAGGTAATTGAGCAACGAGCGTCGCCAGTCCTCTGTGTCACCGTCGGCCTGGGCGAACGCGAGTTGCGGCAAGGACGCCGTCAGCCCCGCCAGCGCGGCGCTCTTCAACATCATGCGGCGGGTCATCAAGGAAGCGGCGGCGGACGGGTTCATGTGCGGTTGTTCAGTTTCCATCAGGTTTCACGGTTGAACTCCTCCCTCAGACGCTTCACCCCGGACGTTGGCTACGGAATTCGCGGAAGCACCGCGACTGCGGCCAACGAGGACGTTCACCACTGCTGGCTGCCTAGGTCGGGACGAAATCAAGGTTGCCAGCGGAGGACTTCCGGCGTGATGATGCGTCCGTTATGAACGCGAAATCACTCACCGTCGTCGCCACGCTCAAGGCCAAGCCGGGCCAGGAATCCACGCTCCGCCAGGAACTCCTGGCACTCATCCCCATCACCTGCCAGGAACCGGGCTGCTTCAACTACGACCTGCACCAGTCCACGGACGATCCCGCCAGCTTCCTCTTCCACGAGAACTGGGCGAGCAAGCCACACCTCGACGACCATCTTGCCCGGCCGCACTTGCGGGCTTTCCTGGCCAAGGCCGGCGATCTGCTCGCGGAGCCGCCGCAAATCACGCTTTGGGAAAAGATCGGGTGAGTCTGGAGGACCATGAAGAAACTCTTCTCGCTTGGCTGCGCTGCGCTGGTCACGGCCACGTTGCTCTCCAGTTGCGCCACAAACCGTCTTGCGGACAGTGTCGAGGTCAGTCTCGTGAACCTCCGCTTCGATGAGGTGACACCGTTTGAAACGACGGCCACGTTCACGATCCGTCTGCAGAACCAGACCACCGAGCCGCTCGGCCTCGAAGGAGGCGTCCACAAGATCTACCTCAACGGCGTCTATGTGGGCAGCGGCGTGTCGAACGACACGCTCGACATCCCACGTTTGTCGGAAGGCGTTCAGACGGTCAGAGTCCACCTTCGCAATCTTTCGATGGCCCGGCTCATTCGCGACATCGTTGAGGCCCGGCGCGTGGATTATCGTCTCAGCAGTCTGGTGTACGCTCAACACACTGGCCACTCCGCACGGGTGCGAGTTTCGCGCGAGGGCGTCCTCGACTTGAAAGACTTCACCCCCACCCAGCCGGCGACAATTCCGTCCGCGCCCCGATAGGAAACAGAAGCGAGTGAGTTGAGTGGGGTGCAGCAAGGCGCATCTCGGCACCACCACCGGCGGACCGCGGCCCGTCCCGGGCCGCAGCGGATCCGACACAATTTCCGCGTCGGAACCAGTGAGTGGGCCGGTTTCTTCGTGGCCGCTGCGGACGGGGACCGTCCGCGGTCCGGCGGTAGTGTCAAGCTGTGCCCGGTGCGGCGACCCCTCTGGAATTGGCCTTGACGCTGGGCGTCCTACGTCGTAGCACAACCCCACTATGATCCACCTAGGTCTGCATACCGACAATTGGCGTCCCCTTAGTGTTGGCTTCGAAGCCGCGTGCGAGAAGATCGCCGCGACGGGACTCAAACACATCGAGTTCTGCTCCATCCACGGCCAGAACTTCATCGCCGCCCTCGGCTACGATCCTGGCGTTTCCCTCCAGTCCAACCCGCGCGCGATCCGCCGCTTCCTCGACAAGCTGGGGCTGAAGGTATCGCAGATCGACGGCTCCTATCCGATGATGGGCCCGAACGGCTCGGCCTTCGGCGTCCAGTATGTCACGCAGACCATCCGCTTCGCCGCAGAACTGGGCTGCCCGATGGTCGATACCGTGGATGGCGCGTTCGAGATTCCCGGCCTGACACGCAAGGAAGTTTTCCGCGTCACTTGCGACAACTACCGCCAGTGCCTTTCCTGGGCCGAGGACTACCGGATCGTCATCAACGTCGAGCCGCACGGCCCCTACACGAACGACCTCGAGTTCATGCAAAACCTGTTCCAGCATTTCGAGTCCGAGTGGCTGCGGTGCAACTTCGACACCGGCAACACGTTCATCGCCGGTCACGATCCGCTCGACTACCTCAAGGCGCTGCGCAAGTACATCGTCCATTGCCACATCAAGGACGTCAGCCCAGCACTGGCCGCGGCGGTGCGCGGCGAGGAGACGGGCATCGGCAGTTCGGAAGTTTTCGTAGGCGGCGGCGTCAACGCGGAGAACGTCCGTGCCTGCCTGGAATACTTGAACCGCACCGGCTGGGACGGCGTAGTGAGCATCGAGTGCAGCGGCACGGACGAGAACACGCGCAAGAGCGTGGAGTGGATGAAGGGCGTGGTGAAGGGGCTGAGAAGGAAAGGGCGGAAGTGACGCCGACGCTTGCGGCCGGTTGACAGCATTCTGCCGGAGGGCCAGGATTCAGCCATGAATGTTGAGCGACTGTTGGAGTTGATGCGCGCGACGCCGTTTGCGCCCTTCTCCGTGCTGCTGCCCAATGGGGACAAGATTCGCATCCCGCACACGGACTACATCTGGGTGCATCCAGACCGGCGCACGATCATTGTGGTGGCGGAGAACGGCGCCACGCGTCTGCTGAACCACCAAATGCTGCTGGGAGTGGAATTGGAGCGGGCCGCTGCGTAAACGCCGGCACCATCTACCCCAGCCCCTACCGCAGCGAATCAAACCACGCCTTGGCCAACATCGCGCTGGGGATGGCGCAATCTCCGTGGTCCCCGGACGGCAGGGGATCGAAGAACTGCACCTGGGTCGCGCCGCGGGCCTGAAAACTGGCGAACGCCACCTGCGAGTTCGCGATGATGACGTCCTGATCGCCCGCACAATGGTACATCCGCATCAGCGCGCGTGGCGTCCAAGCGTAAAGGTCATTGTCCCGTAGCGCGACCGTGAGCGGATGGTTCGGGTTGCTGCGGAAGGCGGCGAGTATCGCCGGCTTGAGAACCTGGACCGGGTCGCTGGGCATGGCGGCGTTGATGGTGCTGCCATCCGAGTTGCCCTGCAGCAGCGGCGGCAGCGTGGTGGCATAGGCCGGCGCGAGCAAATCCGCCAGCGTGGACGCGAGGTGATAAACGTCCTGGTACGCCGCCAGCAAGTAGGCGAAGTAGTAGGGGTTCGGTTGCGCGCGGCCGGAGAGGAAATCCACAGCGGTGACGCCGGACAGATCATACGCTCCCGCCATTGGCGCGCAGGCCGTGACGGTGAATTCGTTCGTGTGAAAGGTTTCCAGTTCGCGGCACAGGGCCATCGTGACGTGGCCGCCTTGGGAGTAGCCGGTGAGAAACAGCTTGTTGGTCAGCGGAAACCCGTTCGTGGCGCACAGCGTCTTGACGGCGCGCAGCATATCAACGCACGCCGTGGCTTCGGAGCGCGCATGGTGGTAGGGATGCAGCCCCGGCGAATCCCCCAACCCGAGGAAGTCCGGCACCGCCGCCGCGTAGCCGGTGGTGGCAAAGCCGATCCCAATGGAAACCTCGCCCTGCAGATCCATGGACGAAGGCGCCTTGTTGGTTTGCGTGATGGTGCCGTGCTGGTAGGTGACGAGCGGCAGCGGCCGGCCGGCTCCTTCCGGCAGGAGCAACGCGCCGGAGGCTTTGGTGCGCGCGCCCAGCGGGGTGATGGTTTCATAGACCACCTTGTAGAGCCGGACGTTGTATTGCGCGGTGATGTTCGTGACGCCCGCCGCGGCCAGCAGGAACCCGATCTCAAACCTGGACATGGTGCGGGTGTTCACCGCCGAGAGCACTTTGCCACGCTGCGATTCCGGCACGGCGACCACGCGGTAGAAGCGCGCGGTGTTGCTCGACGCGCTGGTGTCCACCCAGTTCGTGAGCGGGCTGGGCCAGGGCTGGTCCGCCGGGGCCAGACGCCACACGTCGTCGGCCAGAGCTTCGCGGAACTGGACCGAGTAAACCAAACCGGTCCCCGGCGCGTTCCACTGGAGTTGGAATCCGGCGGGCAGGCGAGCCGGATTCGTGATTTGCAGACTGATCGCGGCGTCAACGCCGAGCGGGAGAAGAAAAGCTGCCAGGACCGTGAGACACCGCGCCAGAAACCTTGAGATGCGTGAATTCATAGCGCGCGCAGAATAGCAAATCCGGCTGGACGGGGGCAAAAGCTTTCAGTCCGAATCTCCGAAAGGGCCTGGGGAGCGCGCCCGCGGGGCAAACATCGAAGCGCAAGAACTCTTCCGCCGCCACCATCCCGGCGGGCCAACCGGACACCCCCGACGTGGCGCAGGCTTTCCAGCCAGCCGTAGCGCCGACTTTCCTGTCGGCAAAGCGGGTGGAGTTGAGAGGCGATGGGCGTGTTTCGCCGCTCGCTCCGTTCACGCGCTGGCCGGTTGGAAAACCGGCGCTACGGCAGACAGGAATGTCTGCGCTACGGCGGCAGGGCCGCGGTGCGCCCCATCTCGACGCTCGCCCCCGCCCGGATCAATCGCCAAGGCAGGTGCCGACGGCGCGGGCCGATCGGACCCAGGGATGGTCCATCGGTACGTTCTTCCGTTTGCCCGCTACGTCTTTGATCGGCACGGGCTGCGCCGAGTCTCCGCGGGCCGCCACCATGACGCCGAACACGCCTTCGTGGATCAGCTCCGCGCAGGCCGTGCCCAGCCGCGTGGCCAGCAACCGGTCTCCCGCCGACGGCGCGCCGCCGCGCTGCACGTAACCCAGAATGCTGACGCGGCATTCCAGGCCGGTGAGGGTTTCGAGTTGGCTGGCCAGACGCAACGTGTTGCCGGCGTGCTGGCGGTCCAGGTCGGCCAATTCCGCTTTCGCCTTCAACACTGTTTCCTGGTTCTTCGCCGCGGCCTTGCGCGCCCGCACGGTCTGGAAGCGGACGGCGTCGTCGCGGGACATGGCGCCCTCCGCGACGGCCACGATGCTGAAGTTCGTGCCGTGCTGGCTGCGGCGGCGGATGGCGAGGGCAATTTTTTCGACATCGTAAGGAATCTCCGGGATCAGGATCACGTCCGCGCCGCCCGCGATCCCGGCGCCGAGCGTGAGCCAACCCGCGCGATGGCCCATGACTTCGGCCATGATGATGCGGTGGTGGCTGTGCGCCGTGCTGTGCAGGCGATCGATCGCCTCCGTGGCGATGCCGAGGGCGGTGTCGAAGCCGAAGGTGGTGTCGGTCATCTCCACGTCGTTGTCGATGGTCTTGGGCAGCGTGATGATCTGGAGTCCTTTTTCGACCAGGCGCAGCGCGTTCTTGTGCGTGCCGCCCCCGCCGATGCAGACCAGGGCGTCCAGGCGGAGCTTCGCGCAGTTGCGGACGATCGCGTCGCGCACGTCACGGGTCCGGCCCTTGATTTCCATGCGGTGTGGTTTGACGCGGCTGGTGCCGAGGATGGTTCCGCCCACGGTCAAGATGCCAGCCAGGGTGCTCTTGGCGAGGGAGAGCGTGCGGTTTTCGATCAACCCGAGAAAGCCATCGCGGATGCCGACGATCTCGATGCCATGAAGTCCGAGCGCGGCCTTGCCCACGCCGCGGATGGCCGCGTTAAGTCCCGGGCAATCGCCGCCCGCGGTGAGGATGCCGATGCGTTTGATTGTTTTCATGTGTGGTCCGATGCGGCCCGACCATACGGCGGAAAGCTCTTGCGGCCAAGTCCAGATGAAGCGCGCCGAGGGCGCCTCTTGACACTACCGCCGGACCGCGGACGGGCCGCGGTCCGCCGATGGTGGTACTGAGCTGCGCCCGGGAGCGTTGGTCACCCCCGGCGTCACCGCCGTTGAATGAAGGCCAGCGGCACAGCCAAGCCGACAGGTTCCTGCTCTTAATCTTGATCGTAATCTTCATCTCCCCAGCACTTCAGCGAGTAAGAGTAAGATTATGAGTACGATGAAGAGCCTGCCGCCGCTGCTTAATTCAATGGCAGTGCCCCCCCCCGGCGTCCCCTTCAAACGCGGCTGGCGTCAGCAGTCACCGCAGGATTGACGACCGCGGCGGGCAGGATACTTTGGCCCCGCCATGAACCAGAGCGAGCAGAAGGCACGTGAAGACTTCCGGGAGCAATGCCGCCGGCAGATGGACCGTCCGCTGGCGCTGCGCCTTCGATACGGTTTTTTCCGCGCCTACAAGCCGGTGCTGGACGACGCTCCGTGGCGCGCCTTCGATTCCATGGCGCAGTACCGCGCCTGGTGTGAAAGCCAGCTCCCGGCCTACCTTGGATTCAAGCGCGCATGAAGCCCCGCCCGGACTTCCATCCGCTCCAAGCCCAGGAAATCGCCCGCGCTTTCCGCGAGCACGGTGTGGACTATCTGTTCATCGGCAAGAGTGGTGCGATCCTGCTCGGCTATCCGGGCACGACCCAGGACGTGGATTTGTTTCCGGCACGCTCCGCGGAAAACGGACGGCACATGGTCGCGGCGTTGAGAAGCATCGGCTTCGAGATCGAACCTGAACTGGAGCGGGAGATCGTTGCCGGCAAGGACTTCGTGCAAATCAAGACCGGCCCGTTCGACGTGGACCTAGTCTTCGCGCCGGACGGGATCGCCAGTTTTGAAGAGGCTAAGGCGCGCCGGGTGACGGAGGGCGTTTTCCCGGTGGCCAATCTGCGCGACATTTTGGCGAGCAAGCGGGCGAGCGGTCGCCAAAAGGACCTGGTGGATTTGGCGTTGCTGGAGGAGTTTCGGAGCGAATACGAGAAGCGGCACACCCCGCCCTTGCGCTCGGCCGCAGACCTCGCGGCCCAATCCCCTCGGTCGGGAAACCGATAATCCCGCCCGGACTCTTACCGGAGGCGGAGTCAGGTTCATGCGGGATGGTTCCTCACTCATCATCCTCGACCGCAGTCACGGCCCATTCAGGGTACGGCACGTCCGGCCCTTTCATGGCGCGCCAAAGAATGCGGTTGAGCACGTCTTCAGGACAACGATCCGGCTCGTCCAGCGGCAGGCGCTCGGAGAGAAGCGCGTCCTGGCGCAAAATCCGGTTGGCGACTTTCTTCGCTTCAGGATTGATCGCGTCCAACGGCACGTGGTTCGTGACACTGAGAAAAGGCGTGAGGTCCGGCGTGTCGTTGAAGCAATCCGTCATGGGACTGGCCACTGCGTCCAACTGGTTCATGGGCGGCAAACCGAGGATCAACTCCATCGTGCGCATCAGACTGGTTTGGTTGTACTGGGTGCTGACGGTCTGCCGGCGTTTGGTGTACGGGCTGACGACGTAGCAGGTCGTCCGGTAGCCGCTCACGTGGTCCCAGCCGGCTTGCGGATCGTCCTCAATCGCGAACAGGCACGTCTGCGGCCAGAACTTGCTGTGCGTCACGGCTTCGACCACCTGGCCAAAAGCCAGGTCGTTGTCCGCGACTTGCGCGCCCGGCTTGGGATAACGCCCGCGCGTGCCGCCCGTATGGTCGTTCGGCAAGAAGAGCATCACGAGATTCGGGAACGCGCCATTCGTCTCGAATTGACGAAGTTCCTTGATGAACGCCGCCGCGCGCATGACATCGGGCACGTGCAGGTCCCAGCCGACCGTGTTCGTGGGACTGTACGGGCGGAGCGTCTCGATGCCGGGGCGGCACTTGAGCCGGGTCTGGTTGGTGCCGGTCACGTAGTCGTTCCAATAGTCCTTCCAAGCGATGCGTCCCCGCCGCCCACGATCCTTCCAGCCGGCTTCGGAGATCATCCACTCGCCGTAGTTGCGGAAGGTCTTCCCGTGCGCCAGCGCGTTGTCCCAAATGAAGCCCGACGAGGCCCACGCCAGCGCGTCGATGCCGTCCTCGACTTTCGCTCCGGGGTAGCTGCGGGGGAAGTCCGAGGTGAGTTGGCGCTCCACGTATTCGTTGGCGATGGCGCTGTCGGTCCATTGGTGGCCGTCCGCGCTCTGGACGCCGGCGCAGTAAGTGTTGTCGAGCAGGACGAACTCGCGCGCCATCTTGTGCTGGTTGGGCGTGTACTTCTCACCAAAGGTGCAGAGGTTGGTGTCGCCGTTGCCTTCCGGCATGTCGCCGAGAATTTGGTCGTAGGTGCGGTTCTCCTTGATGACGTAGATGACGTGCTTGAAGACGCTGGGTTCGCCGACCCGCTCCGGCACGGGCCGCGGCGGCTGACCGGCACGGGGCGGCAGCTTCGCCTCGGCCAGCATGGGATAGCGCATGTTCCGCAGGGCCAACTCCGTCATCATGGCCAGTTCCCTGGTGGACGGCTGCGGCACCAAGGACACCGTGCCGAAATAGTTCTTCGAGCTGATCTTCACTTTGTCGCCGGGATTGAACACCCGCATTGCGCCCAGGCCCTTGATGTTGGCAACGCAGATGGTCTTCCGAACCGGGCTGAAGGCAACACCCCCAGGGAACCAGCCGACTGGAATCAGCCCGAGCACGCGCGATTCCTTGTCGGCCGGATCGAACTGGACGACGGCCACGGCGTTCTGAGTGCCGTTGCCGACGAAGAGCCGCTTGCCGCTGCGGTCGAAGGCCAGCGCGTTCGGCTGCGCGCCGAAAAGGTCAGCGGGCGTCTGGCGCGCCCAGATTTTCTCCACCACTTCGTCAGTGCGCGCGTCGATCACGCTCAGGGTGTCACTGCCGGTGTTCGCCACCACGACGTATTTCTTGTCCGGCGAAACGGCCAGCGCCGAGGCGTGCAGGCCCACGAGGATTTCCGTCTTCACCGCGCCGGTGGTCAGATCGACGACCGTGACCGAGCCTTCGCTGGCCAGATGCCGCACGGGATCGACCCGCACCGTCATGCCTTTGCCCGCGGGAGCTTTGAGGTCGTTGGTTCCGGGACGACGCCCGCCCAGGTTGCTGACATAGACCTTGCCCGCCGCGAGCGCCACGTCGTACGGGGCCACGCCCGCGTCCCATGTGCGGAGCGTCGTGCCGGTGTCGGTGTCGAACTCATGCAGCTTGTTGCCGAGGTTGCCCGCGACGTACAGCCGCCGGCCGGTGCTGGACACCGCCAGACCGGCGGGGATTTCGCGCCGTTGCTTGGGCGCCTTCGCGTCCGGCACGGTCCAGGTCGCGAAGTTGGTCACGCTGCGTTTCTTGTCGAGGCCGAACACGCGGATGAACCCGCCGACCGACGAGACGTAGATGCGCTGGCCATCGGGGGAAAACGTGAGGCCCGTGAGGCTCAGGTTCCAGCGGCTGGTGTTCGTGCTGCTGGCCGTGGCGTTGGTGGTGCCGCTGGATGAAGTCTCAGGCTGGATCTCAGGGGACGTGGCGTCATCGGTCGTGGAGTCGGTGGCGTCCGCCTTCGTTTCAGTTTTTACTTCGACCTTGTTGGTGGAGAGCCGGACCTGCTGCAGAATCTGGCCGGAGGCGACGTCGATCAAGACCAGGAAGTTGGTCTTGCCGGACGTGGCCAGGAGTTTGCCGTCGGGGCTGAGGGCAAGTGCCTGCGGACGCATTCCCAGCAATTCCACCTGCCGGCCCGCGGGCGTGAGGGCTTGACCGGTGGGCGTGAGATAACGATTCACACCCACCCGCCCAATGGTTTCGGTCGTGGCGCGGAGAAGAGGCGGCTCTTTCGCGGCCAGCGGTGCGGCGGCTTGAAAGACCAAGAAGCCAACACCGAAGGCGGCCATCGAGCGGCAAATGCAGCAGTGCTTCATGGCGCGCAGACTAACGATGCCGGCGAGGCGGAGTCAATGGCCGGCCCCAGCGGCAGTTCCCTCGAACTCTCTCGAACTCCTGTCTTGATCGTGCCGCCTGTCAAGTCTAGTTTCGCCTCCGAACGTTATGAGCGCCCTGTTGGAACAAGTCGAACGCGAGGCCCTGCGCCTGCCCGGCGAGGAGCGGGCCGAATTGGCGGAGAAATTGTGGGAAAGCCTGGAAACGGCCGAGCCTTTGTCCGAGACGTGGACGGCCGAAATCAAGCGGCGCCGAGAGGAAGTCCGGGAACGCCGCGTGAAAACGGTTCCAGGGGCCAAGGTATCGCGCAAAGCATGGGAACTGGCCCAGCAAGCCAGCCGGTAGCGTGCTGGACTACGAGTACCATCCGGAAGCAGAAGCTGAGTACCTGGCGGAGGTAGCCTATTACAGCCAGATCAGCGGGGAACTAGGGTTGCGCTTCGTGACGGAGGTGGAAGCGGCCATCCTGCGCGCGAGGCAGTTTCCGTTGGAGAAAGAGCGGCGGCCCTGAAGTGCCGGGACACTCCCGGCCAAGCCTCACCGATCGCGGCGATGAATCCAAACAACAGAACCGGAATGGCGCGGGAGCAGACCGAGTGGTTCACGCCACTCAAGTTCGGCGTGCTGCTGGCGGCGCTTCTCTTCGCGGGCTTTCCCCAAGTGCTGCTGGGCACAGAGTCGTTCTTCTTCCGCGACTACGGCGTGCTGGGGTATCCGTTCATGCACTACGCCCGGGAGAGTTTCTGGCGGGGTGAACTGCCGTTGTGGAATCCGCTGAGCAACTGCGGCGCGCCGTTTCTGGCGCAATGGGGGACGATGGCGCTGTATCCGTTCTCGCTGCTCTACCTCGTGCTGCCGTTGCCGTGGGGGCTGACGGTCTTCTGTTTCGCGCATCTGGTGCTGGCCGGTCTGGGGATGTTTCATTTGGCCCGGCGGTGGACCGGCAACGGTTTTGCGGCCAGCGTGGCGGGGGTGGCGTTTGTGTTCAGCGGCTTCATGTTTTCCTGCTTCGTCTGGCCCAATTACCTGGTGGCGCTGGGCTGGATGCCGTGGCTCGTGGCCTCGACGGAACGAGCGTGGCGCGAAGGCCGGGGAGCCGTGGTGGTGGCGGCTCTGGTGGCCACGCTGCAAATGCTGTCCGGCGTGCCGGAAATCGTGCTGCTGACGTGGGGCGTGGTGGGAGCGATGTGGGTGGGCGATTGCAGAACGCAGAATGCAGAATGCGGAATGAAATCAGAGCCTCATCGCGGCGGCGGCCACGGACTTGGAAGTGCTTCAAGAGTCAAGATGGCGGTCCGAGTGGCGGCGGTGGTGGCGATCACGGCGGGACTGGCCGCCGCCCAGTTGTTGCCGTTCTTCGATCTGCTGTCGCACTCGCAACGCGAGCACGGAGCGGTGACCGCCAAGTGGGCGATGCCGGTTTGGGGCTGGGCCAATTTGCTGGTGCCGCTGTTTCACTGCTTCGAGACGCCGCAGGGGCAGTTCTTCCAGTACGGACAGGAATTCCTGGCGTCGTACTACCTCGGCGCAGGCGTGCTCGTGCTCGCGGTGTGGGCGGTCTGGCGCGGGCGCGAATGGCGCGTGTGGGTGCTGGGCGGGCTGGCGGTGGTGAGTCTCGTGTTGGCGCTGGGAGAGCAGACGATTCTTTACGCCGTGTTCAAGCGGCTGTTTCCGGTCGTAGGCTTGGCACGGTATCCGGTGAAGTTTGTGGCGCTGGCGGCGTTCGTGGTGCCACTGCTGGCAGGCATGGCCGTGGCGCGATGGCAAGGGAACTCAGCGGCTGGCAATGGAAGGCGTTCGCTCCTGGTGATCGGGGCCGCCGCGCTCGTGGTGATGGGAGCCTTGGCGTGGCTCGCGCGCGCGCATCCATTCAAGTATGACCAGCCCAACGTGACGGCGGTGAACGCGCTCTGGCGGGCGGGGTTCGCCGGAGCGCTGGTGATTTTGCTGTGGCTGACGACGCGGCGAGACGGCCTGGGCGGACGACTTGGAAAAGCGACGGGCCTTGGCTTGCTTGTCGTCGTGGCACTCGATGCCGCGACTCATTCGCCGCGACAGAATCCGACGCTGCCGGCCAACGTGTTTCAGCCGGCGCTGTGGGAACGGGCGTTTGAAACCAAGCCGCCGCGCTTTGGAGAGTCGCGGCTGATGATCAGTCCGGAGGCGGAGGGTGCGCTGTTGCGCAGCAGTGTGAAGGAGGCGGAGAAGAACTTCATGGGCAAGCGGCTGGCCGAGTGGTCCAACCTCAACGTGCTGGACGGTCTTCCCAAGGTGAACGGCGCTTCGACGTTGCAGTTGCGCGAGCAGATGCAGGTGCAGTCGATGCTCTACGCGCTCACGAACCGGCGGCCGGAAGGGCTGCTGGATTTCCTGGGCGTGTCGCAGATCAGCGCGCCTGGCCAAGTGGTGGAGTGGGCGGCGCGGACGAATTTTCTCCCGCTCGTGACGGCTGGCCAGCGGCCGGTCTTTGTGGAAGGCACAAACGCGCTGCCAGGCCTGTTCGCGGAAGAGTTCAATCCACGCGAAGTGGTTTTCCTGCCGCGCGAAATTGAGCCGCAAGTCACGGCGCGCGGCGGCGTGCGGGCAACGGTGGTTTCCTCGAACATCTCTTCGCAGCGGCTGGAATTTGTGGTGGAGGCCGACGCGCCGAGCCTCGTAGTGATTGCGCAGGCGCACTATCATCCTTGGGAAGCGACGGTCGAAGGCAGGCCTGTACCGGTGTGGCGGGCGAACCACGCGTTTCAGGCCTTGGAAGTGCCGGCGGGCCAGAGCCATGTGGAACTAGTGTATCGGGACCGGAGTTTGCGGGCTGGCGGTGCAGTGTCGGCGGCGGTGCTGCTGGGATGCGCGTTGCTCTGGCTGCGGCAGCGGCGAGGGGCGACTGGGATTCAGTAAGGAATTCAAAAACCCAGCCGACTGTCCGCCCAGACTGGCTGGAGGGTCAGTAGGCGTGCCCCGGCACAGAGCAGGTGGGTTTCTTGGAGACTGGGTTCAGGCTGTAGGTACCCCCGGCCGGGCAGCGCGGTTTATCTCTAATGTAGCTGTCTGCGCCGAAGAGATCGCTGTCGGTTGGAACATCAGCAGGCCCTTTGTTGTGCTCCAACGCCCAAGTGGCCTTGGCTCCTGCGATCAGGCGCAGGTTGACGGTACAGGAGCCATGCTGAGCAGTGTGGCGCGCTCTGGTGAAATTGGGCATCGCGACGGCCGAGAGCAGCAGCAGGATGATCAAGCTCAGGCCGATGGCGAAGTAGCCGGTGATCAAGCCGGTGATTGCCAAGCCGTCTCCTGATGCCGCGCCGCCCGCTCGGCGGATGCGGGAGCGGGCCATGTGCGCGCAAATGACCGCTGGGATGCCGGTAAGCCCGCAGAGGACGAGGCCCAGAATGCCGAGGACGAGGCTGGCCACGGCAAGCTGGCTGCGCCGTGGCAACGGGGGCAGTGGCGGAGGCGGGAAACTCGGGACGCTGTTCATGGCTCGCTCAACGGTTCATCGGCGACACCGGCGAAAGTATCGGCCAGGCGGGGCGCGAGCAAGGGCTTTCACGGCCCGCCGTCGTTTCAGCCCAGGACTCGAAGCCGCCCCAGGGTAGTCCAGCGAATCTGAAGCCAATGGCGCAACCCCGTCAGGCGATTTCAAAACTCCGTAGCAGCCGACGTGAGGCTCAAACTTCAAGGGAATCAGAGCCTCCTCACGTCGGCTGCTACAGTGTTGAAAGAGGCTCCTTGAGCGGCAAAAAAAGCGGCTTGAGAGTCGTGCTCCCAAGCCGCGCAGGATTCGTTGCTTTTCAGTAAGTGTGGTCCGTCACCGAGCAGGTCGGCTTGCTGGCCACGTCCCCCATCGTATAGGTGCCGTTGGCCGGGCATCCGGGTTTGTCCCGGATGTACTTGTCGGCGCCGAAGATGTCGCCGTCCCCGGGGGTATCCGTGTTGCCCTTCTTCTGTTCCAAGGCCCAAGTGGCCTTGGCGCCTTCGATGGCCCGCAGGTTCATCACACAGGCCGCCTTTTGACTGGCCGAACGGGCTTTCACGAAGTTGGGAATCGCGACGGCGGCCAGCAGTCCGATGATGGCCACGACGATCATGATTTCCACGAGCGTGAATCCCGCCCGGCGTTGTTTGTTTCTCTGCATTGCTTGCCTTTCTGTCACGCGGCGTGAACGAGACGGAGGCGGTTTATGATGATGACATGTCGTTCACAGATTGCCTCGCGCCAACCGCGTTGGGCTGAACATAGACTGTTCGCCCATGAAAACAACGGGAATCTCGGAAAGTTGCGGGAAGCGGCGGCCAGGCCGGAAAAGCAAAAAGGCTTGAGGGGGCGCCTCAAGCCTCTGAAGGGACGACGGTCGGCTTAGTAAGTGTGCTCGGTAATGGTGCAGGTGGGCTTCGAGTCCACCGCGTTGATGGCGTAGGTGCCGGCGGCCGGGCAGGAGGGCTGGTCGCGGATGTATTTGTCGGTACCGTAGAGGTCGGTGGTGGCTGGAGTGTCTGAACTCGTCTTCTTGTTCTCCAGCGCCCAGGTGGCCTTGGCGCCATCGATCTGTTTCAGGTTGGCGACGCATGCGCTCTTCTGCGAGGCCTGGCGGGCCTTGACGAAGTTCGGAATGGCGATCGCGGCGAGTAAACCAATGATCGCGACGACGATCATGATTTCCACCAGGGTGAAGCCTGACTTGCGGGAGGTCTGCATCTTCATATTTGTTGCCTATTCTATGTTCGCGGCGTGAACCGTAGTGCAGGCTGGTTGATGACTCCGGGTGGCTCACTGATTGCCTGTCACTGACCGCTAGCTGGGTTTTAGCAGTGGCTGTGCCAAGGGATGCCTCCAGACTCTCTGGGCCGGGCCAATCTGATGGTTCTGTTCGATTGCCGGCCTTTTCATGGCGATTCTCATGTTTGTGACCGGGCAAACGGCAGCCCACGTTCCCTGCACCGCGGCCAGCCTTGTCCCAATCCAATACTGGGAGCTTTGCGAGGTGTCCAGAGAGAGGCCGGCCTTGAAAACACGAAAGGCTTGAGGTCGTGCCTCAAGCCTTTCTGACTATCTGATCAGCTGCTCAATAGGTGTGACCGCTCACATCGCACGTGGGTTTCGTGTCCACGGTGCCGATGGTGTAGGTGCCCGCAGCCGGACACGCGGGCTTGGTGCGGATGTAGAGCGTGGCACCAAAGAGATCACCGTCCGCGACGGAGTAGGAGCCGGCCTTTTTCGCTTCAAGCGCGAACGTGGCTTTGGCGCCGTCGATCTGTTTGAGGTTGGCGATGCACGCGCTCTTCTGTGAGGTCTGGCGGGCCTTGACGAAGTTCGGAATGGCGATGGCGGCGAGCAAGCCGATGATGGCCACGACGATCATGATTTCCACCAGGGTGAATCCCGATTTCCGGGACGAGTTGATCTGCATAACTAGCTTTGCCTTTCTCTGAAACGCGGCGTGAGCGTGGTGGAGGCGGGTTATGGATTATTTCAATCGGTGCTCACGGACTGCCTCTCACCGACCGCGCTTCAAATCTTAGCAGAGGCGGTGCCAAACGACTCTGCCTGGTCCCGCCGGAGGCGAGGCCGTTAGCTCGGAAGGTCCAAGGCTGGTTGCGGCGCATGTTGAAAGAGCCTGGCTTGGCCTGGACGGAGGGACTGGGACTCCAGGAGACACCATCCCAAAAAGAGAAAGGCTTGAGGGTTCGCCTCAAGCCTCTGAAGGGATGACGGTCGGCTTAGTAAGTGTGCTCGGTAATGGTGCAGGTGGGCTTCGAGTCCACAGCGTTGACGGCGTAGGTGCCGGCGGCCGGACAGGCGGGCTTGGAGCGGATGTAGGCCGTGGCGCCAAACAGATCGCTGTCAGCCGGGGTGTCGGAACTGGTCTTCTTGGCTTCCAGCGCCCAGGTCGCCTTGGCGCCATCGATCTGCTTGAGGTTGGCGATGCACGCGCTCTTCTGCGAGGCCTGACGGGCCTTGACGAAGTTCGGAATGGCGATGGCGGCGAGCAGGCCGATGATGGCCACAACGATCATGATTTCCACCAGGGTGAACCCAGACTTGCGGGACGTGTTTTTCTGCATAACTAGCTTTGCCTTTCTGTTGAACGCGGCGTGAGCTGGGTGAGGGCGGGTTTGTTATCAGTTCGGATGGCGCTCACAGACTGCCCTTCACCGACCGCGCCTGTGGTTTTAGCAATGCCGATGCCAAAGGAACTGAGGTTGCCAGGTCTTTCTTCCTTCTCCTCATTTCCCCCATGAAACTGGTCTTTTCTGAGGCGAGGCAGAATCGTTTCAGGGCAACATGGAAAATCCTTCCCCGTCGCCTTGTCTTTGTTCAAGGCAGGGCTGTTGCTCAACAAGACAACCACCGCCAAAGAGACGGGCCGGAAAACCAGCCGCTCCGCCCAAGCCAGAAAAAACTTCCCCCGACGCGCCTCTCTCGCCTACATTTCGCCCGACCGAACACCCAAACGGACCAAACGGCCCGACACTGCGTAACGATATGTCTGGCGAGCTATGCGCCTCTGTTCTTCTATGCCTTGTACTCCCCGTTTGCCACCCCGCTTGGTGAACCCTGGTGAAACGGCGTGGGCTGGCCCATCCGAACGACGACCGCCCCAAGCGCGGCAGACGAAGGCGCTGTTCCAGCGCACCGAAGAGTCATCTCGGTCCACGGCTTCCGATGCAGAATCGCCCGGGCCTCGCGGCGTCTCGGCAAAGCGCCGCCATGGTCAGATACCGGTCCAAATCGTGCGGCGCTCTGCCGAGCCGCCGCCGCAGAGTTTTGCCATTGGCTCGCTGATCGGCTGTCTGCTCGCGGGCGCATGGCTTGCCCCAGAGTCCCTCGCCGCCTCCGCCTTGAAGTGGGAACAGCATCACGGCTCCCGCGTCGCCAGGCTGGCGGTGCCCGCGACGGGCCGCCCCGGCTTCACGTTGCTGACGCCGGGACAAAGCGGCGTCTTCTTCACCAACCAGCTTTCCTACGAACGCTCGCTCACGAACCAAAACCTCCTCAACGGGGCCGGTGTTTGCGCCGGTGACTTCGACGGCGACGGCTGGGTGGACGTTTACTTCTGCAACCTCGAAGGCGCGAACGGCCTGTTCCGAAATCTTGGCGATTGGAAGTTTCAGAACGTGACGGCAGCCGCCGGCGCGGCCTGCGCCCATCAAGCCTCGCGCGGCAGCGCGTTTGCCGATGTCACCGGCGATGGCTGGCCGGACCTCATCGTCACGTCGTTGAGCGGACCAAACGCTTTGCTCGTGAACGATGGTCAGGGCCACTTCAAGGATCTCACGGCGGACGCCGGCTTGGTCCTGATGAAAGCCGGTTGCGAGAGCCTGGCGTTGGCCGACATCGACGGCAACGGTACCCTCGACCTCTACATCGCCAACAATGGTGACAACTCCGTCCTCCGCAGCGGTGGCTCGATCTCGGTCCGCATGGTCGGCGGCAAGCCCCAGGTCGTGGGCCGCGCGGCGCTCCGAATGAAGATCGTGGACGGACAACTCATGGAGTTTGGCGTGCCGGACGTGCTGTATCTGAATGACGGCCAAGGCCGGTTCACCGCTGCTTCCTGGACCGACGGCACATTCCTGAGCGAAGACGGCCAGCCGCTCAAGGACGTGCCGCGCGATCTGGGCCTAACGGCGGCGTTCCGCGACCTCAATGGAGACGGCTTCCCCGATCTCTACGTCTGCAACGATTTTCAGACGCCCGACCGCATCTGGCTGAACGACGGCCACGGTCGCTTCCGGGCCATGCCCGACCTCGCGCTCCGCACGACGCCGCACTTCTCCATGTGCCTCGATTTCGCCGACATCGACCGCGACGGCTTCGACGACTTCATCTGCAACGACATGCTGAGCCGCTTCCATCGCCTGCGTATGACGCAAATCGGCGCGACCAACCCGACGGCGTCGCTCGTTGGCCTGCCGATGGACCGACACCAGGAGCGCCGAAACGTGCTTCACCTGAACCGCGGCGACGGCACCTACGCCGAGATCGCGAATTTCGCTGATGTCGCCGCCTCCGACTGGACTTGGTGCGTGGCGTTTCTCGATGTCGATCTGGACGGCCATGAGGACTTGCTGGCCGTCAACGGCCACGCCTACGACACGCAAGACCTCGACATGCACGACCGCGAACCAACCGCGCCCGGCATGTCGCCCAACATGCGCGGCGGCAAAGATCTCAAAGACTACCCGGCGCTACTGACCCCGAACTTCCTCTTCCACAACCGCCGCGACCGCACCTTCAAGGAGGTGGGCGCCGCGTGGGGCTTTAACTCCACCAACGTCTGCCACGGCCTCGCCCTCGCGGACTTCGACAATGACGGCGACCTGGACGTGGCGGTGAGTTGTCTCGGAGCGCCGCCGCTTCTCTATCGCAACGAATCCCCCGCCCCGCGCATCGCCGTGCGCCTGAAAGGCAAATCGCCCAACACCGCCGGCATCGGCGCCAAGATCACCGTGCGCGGCACGAGCGTCCCGACGCAGAGCCAGGAAATCCAGTGCGGCGGCCGCTACCTCTCCGGCGACCAGCCCATGCGCGTTTTTGCCGCCGGTTCGCTCACGAACCAACTGGCCATCGAAGTGAAATGGCGGAGCGGACTCCGCAGCGTGATCCCCAATGCCGAGGCCAACTGCCTTTACGAAATCGACGAAGCCGCCGCGCAGCCGGCTCCCGCCGCCAATCTCAAATCTCGAATTTCAGATTTGAAATTGTCCGAGGACGTCAGCGATCGCCTCGCCCACAGCCACAGCGAATCCGCGTTCAACGATCTCGAACGCCAGCCGCTTCTGCCCAAGATGCTGAGCCGGTTTGGCCCCGGTGTCGCCTGGCACGATTTGGACGGTGATGGCCACGACGAACTGATTGTCGGAGCGGGGCGCGGCGGTTCTCTGGCCGTCTTCAGGACCGACGGCAAAGGCGGATTCACGCGATGGGCCTCCCCGCTCTGGAACGCGCCCGCCCCGGACGATCTCACCGGCCTGGTGAGTTGGACGCCCGCCGCCGGACAGCGCGCGTTGTTAGCCGCAGTCTCGCGCTACGAAACCGACCCGGTCACCGCGCCCGCCGTGCTGCGATTCGACGCCGGAGCCAGCGCGCCTCAACCGGCTTTCGCCGCGGTGCCCGACTTGCTTTCGCCCGGCCCGCTCGCGGTCGCGGACATCGACGGTGACGGCGATCTTGACCTCTTTGTCGGCGGGCGCGTAGCGCCGGGGCGTTATCCTGAGCCGGTGGCATCCAAGCTCTTCCGCAACGACGCCGGCAAGCTGGTTTCCGACGCAGCGAACAACGCGGTATTGAAGAACGCCGGCCTCGTCAGCGGCGCGGTCTTCAGCGACTTGGACGGCGACGGACTCCCCGAACTGATTCTGGCCTGCGAGTGGGGGCCGGTCCGCGTTTTCAAGAACACCGCCGGCACGTTCACCGAGATCACCGCGGCGCTCGGCCTCGACCAGTTCATCGGCTGGTGGAACGGCGTCACCACGGGCGACCTGGACGGCGATGGCCACCTTGACATCATCGCTTCGAACTGGGGCTTGAACAGTTCCTACCACCAGCCCACGCCACAGCAGCCGGCGCGGAGCTACTACGGCGATTTCGACGACAACGGCGTGGTGGACTTGGTGGAAGCGGAGACGGATTGGGAAACCGGACAGATCGTGCCCCGCCGCGATCTGGCCTTATTGAGCGTCGGCTGGCCGCTGTTGCGCACCCGCTTCGCCACGCACCGGCAGTTCTCCGTCGCTGACATCAACACCGTGCTGGGCGACGCCGCGGCCAAGGCGAAACAAGTCCAGGCCACGACCCTCGCCTCAATGTTGTTCCTGAATCGCGGCGCACGCTTCGAAGCCAGACCGCTGCCGCCTGAAGCCCAGTTCGCGCCCGCCTTCGCGGTGTGCGTCGCGGACTTCGACGGCGATGGGCACGAGGACGTGTTTCTCAGCCAGAACTTTTTCTCCATGCGCCTGGAGGAGCCGCGCCTCGACGCGGGCCGTGGCTTGTGGCTGCGCGGCGATGGTGCGGGCCAACTCACGCCCGTGCCCGGACAGATTTCCGGCGTGCTGGTTTACGGCGAACAGCGCGGCGCCGCGCTTGCGGACTTTGATGAAGACGGTCGCATCGACCTGGTGGTGTCCCAGAACAACGGCGCGACCAAGCTCTATCGCAACATGGGCGCGAAGCCCGGCCTCCGGGTCCGCCTGCAAGGCCCGCCGGCCAATCCCGCCGCCATCGGCGCGTGCGTGAGGCTCCTCTCAGGCGCGAAGCCTGGCGCGGCCCGCGAACTTCACGCCGGCTCCGGCTACTGGTCGCAAGACAGCCCCGTCCAAGTTCTCGCGGCAGCGGAGACGCCGACGAAACTTTGGGTCCGCTGGCCCGGCGGCAAGACGACCACGACTGAGTTGCCTTCAGGCGCGCGCTCGGTGGTGGTTGAAACCAGCGGCACCGTGTCATCCCGCTGAGTGAAGAGTCTCAATTGCGCGTTTGCTGCACAGCCCGCTCCGCCGCCGGCTGAGGGCAGCCGGCCTACAAGCTCGCGACGCTCGCCCTGGTAGGCCGGGTCCCCTGACCCGGCGCTGGAGCACACGTCCCTGGCAACCGCGCACAACGGCTCTGCGTGCCTCTGAAAACTTTCCTCAATCAAAGAATCGTGTCGCTGGGTCTGCTCCCGTTACCGCATGGACCGGTGCCGCCCCAACGCCGGCTGAGGGCAGCCGGCCTACAGGCTCACGACGCTCACCCTTGTAGGCCGGGTCCCCTGACCCGGCGGGCGGGCCAGCCTTGAGCAGCGCAGCCTCATGTTGTAGGCCGGCTGCCCTCAGCCGGCGGCTGCGTGCGGTAGCCAAGCGCTTCGTCTGCCTCCACGAGCAGCCCCGTTTCCAACAATGGCGGCGTGCCGGGAATCACACGCGGGCCACCGTCTTCCCCGTAAAAGATCTCTCCGCCGAAGGGCCATTGTTCGGGACGTTCCACCAAGCCGTAGCGAACGGGATTCAAGCACACGTATTCCCATTTGCGTTGTTCGCTTTCGGGTGTGCGGAATTTGTGATCGTGAAAGCCTTCCTGCCAGCGCCAGGTGCGTTTCAGGCGGGTGAAGGGGTGATCGGCGTCGCTGGACGTAGGCACGCCAGGTAAGGCAATCGGATCGCCGGGTGTGGGCACCCGGCCTACAACGGCGGGCGCGCGATCCTGTAGGCCCGGTGCCCCCACCGGGCGCTTTTGTGCCCCCATCGGGCAGGGTTCACGACGTTCCAAGCCGCCCACCACGGCCTTCAGTGCCTTGATCCATTGACCGAGGCGAACCGCTTCGCGGCCTTGGTGGGCAATCAAGTGAAGATGGTCGGGCATCACCACGAAACGCCGCGGAAACCAACGGTAGCGCGTCGGGCTGTCGAGCAGAAAGACGGTCAGACGCTGGAACGTGGCGTCGTTGTCGAGGACGCGGGCACGGCCGTCCACGCAGAGAGTGAGGAGATAGGAAATGTTCCCATCGCGGTCGGGCCAGACGCGGTGCAGACGGCGCAGGCGTCGGGGCGGCGGTTCAACATCGATGTCGCGTGAGGGCGCATGGCCCACGGTCTTGTAGGCCGAGTCCCCTGACCCGGCGTTGGTGGTGACGTGCGATGCGCCGGCTGAGGGCAGCCGGCCTACAGGGTCGTGATGTTCTGGCATGTAGGCCGGATCCCCTGAAACGGCGTTCGCGGGCGCGCCACCAACCTCGCCGCGTGGGGGCACGCGGCCTACAGGGTCGCGATGTTCCGGCATGTAGGCCGGGTCCCCTGAAACGGCGTTGGCGGTGTCGTGGTGCGGTGCGCCGGCTGGGGGCAGCCGGCCTACAAGGTGGTGAGGCTCTGGCATACAGGTTCGCGATACTCTGACATGTAGGCCGGGTTCCCCGACCCGGCGTTGGCGGTGGCGTGGTGCGGTGCGCCGGCTGAGGGCAGCCGGCCTACAGGAGAGCGGGCTTGGGGCGTTCCGTTTTTCATTCGTTTGGCTTTTTGGTCTTTCACCGCTCCACACCCGCTTCGCTGGCACGGCTCGCTCGTCCCTCGCTTCGCCAGCCTGCTCCGCGTTGGCTGTTTCTGCTCACTGACCTGGGGGCAGGACGGATCGGAAGCCGAGGACGTCGGCCCGGCCCCCCGTCAGGGTGCCGTCACCGCGGCTCGCCGTCCCGCATGTAACTGCGGCGTTGATCCAGCTGCCGCCCCGAAACACACGGTATAGGCCTGATGTGGGTCCACGAGGGTCAGACTGCGAACCGCTCGAATACGAGCCATACCAATCCCAGCACCACTCCCAAACATTCCCCGCAATGCCATACAACCCATACCCGTTAGCCCCAAAATACCCCACCGGACTCGTGTAGGGATAAACTCCATCGTTGAACGTCGGATGGTAGCCGCTGGTCGGACTCACATCGTACGGGAAATAAGGATTTCCTAAGCCGTGGCTGTAGTAGTTGGCCTGGCTGTGCGAGATCGTGTCCAGGTTCGACCACGGAAATCGATGTTCGTTGGCTCCGCCCCGCGCCGCCTTCTCCCACTCGGATTCGGTCGGCAACCGGTAGCCCACATTCCACTTCACCCAACTGTTGTCCACGCTAACTTGTCCGCTTCGATACACCGTCGTCAGCGCCGCACTTGTGTAATACGCCGGTATCCGCCCTTCCTTTTCGCTCCGGGCATTACACCATTTCACACAGTCATACCAACTCACCGTCTGCACCGGGTGCGTGGCCGCTTTACCCGAACCGGCGTAGTCAAAGCTGTAGCCATGCGTAATCGCCCAGTTGTAAACGTCATCCCACAGCGCCTTCGTTACCTCATACTTGTCCATGTAAAACGCCGAGACATAAACCGAGTGGACGGGTTGTGCCCAGGTGTCGTCCAGGCTATTGCCCATCTGAAAGCTGCCGGCCGCGATCAGCACCATACCGGAGGAGGGAGGCGGGGCTTGAGTCTGAAGCGAAACTGTCGCCGGGTTGCTGGACACCCAGCCAACACGGTTCTTTGCCATCACCGTGTAGCTGCCCACCGCGCGGCTGCCCATCGTGAACTTCATCGTCGGCCCAGTCTGGAAAGGGATGCCAATGCCATTCTGGAACCACTGGTAGGTTGGTTCCGGGCCGCCCGTAGCGCTCGCCTCCAGGGTGACGGTGGCACCTGCCGCCGCCGTGATGCTAGCCGGGTGCCGGGTGAACACCGGTGCCGCGTCCGCGATTTCCGGCCAGTGCCAAGTCTGGATGGTGTGTTTTTCTTGCAGCAGCGTCACGCTGGGCAATTGGCCATCTGGCACGCCCACGATGGTCAGGCCCGCATTGATGGACCACTGGTCGTAGAGCGTGATCTCGCACTGCGGAGTGCCCACTTCCCACACGGCTTCAAGCGCCGGCCCGCGCCGGTAGTCCGCAGAGACCTCCGCCAGGCTATAGAGCAAAGCGGACAAACGGGGCTTCAGATAGAGGAAGGCTTCGGTGGAAAGTTGGAATTGCATGTCCAGCGGCACCGGCACGAGATCGAAACTGCCGCTGTAAGTTTCAGTTTGGCCGGCGGGCCGCCACGCCAGCCGGAACTCGCTGTTGGCGTAGGCGTCCAGACCGGTTTCAAACACCACGGCGGCTTCGGCGCTGACCTCCAGGCCCAGATCAACTCCCAATTGCAGTTCCACCCACACCGGCACCGGGCCGATGAAGCCGCCCACATAGGCGAGGGGCACCGAGATCAGTGTGGTGGTGTGATTGACGAGATCCGCCTGGGCCAAGAACTCGACCTTGGCCCGGATTTCCGCCGCGAGTTGGCTGTTGATCGAGGCGTCGAACTTCACCACTTGCCAGTCCTTGATGACGCAAGAGACTTCCGCCTTGCCTTGCAGGTCAATGGACAGGATTCCGGGAGTGATGCGCAAGTCCTCCTCGTCATCCCCATCTGTATCAAACTCCAGCGGCAACACAGAGAACTCGCTGACGTAGGAGAACGGGAGCGCGTAACCGAGTTCCACCTGCCACTTGGGAGCGGCTTTCGCGCCCGACACCGCCACAAAGGCTTCCGGGGAAAACGTCCCGTCCTTCACCAGCGCGGTGAGCGGAACATTCGTGGTGTAGGTCGTGACGGTGTGGTTGGTCGCGTTGTCCACGAGGCTCGTGATCTGCCGGTAGAAGAAACGCGCGGGATCGTGGCTGACTAGGATGCCGCCCGTGTAGAGGCCGTGGTTGGTGCCGCTGTAGCTGAAGACGAGGAGGTTGGTTTCGAAGGTGAGGATGGTCAGGTTCGTGGTAAAGCTGGCTCCCTTGGCTTGCGCGGCTTTGGCCAGCGCGGAGTTCTTCAGCCCGGCGGGCGGCGGGAGATGGATCAGCACGTTGGTCACCACAGGCTGGACTTCCAGCGTGAACGTCCAGGCCGAAGTCGTGGCGTTGCCCAGCACATCGGCGCACGCGAAGCTCACAACGCTGGTGGCACCGAAATCTCCCCAGGCGTTCGTGGCGGGAAGGAATAGGAACCGGTTCGACGCCACGGTCACGCCGGGGCTGCCGTTGGTGAGCGTCAGGCCGTTGAACGTGAGGGCGAACCGATTGGTGTCCACGCCGGATTCGTCGGCCAGGTTCACCGTCATGGTGGCGAACCGGCCCACACCGATGCCGTTGGTGGCGGGGTAGCGGGAGGTGATTGCCGGTCCCTGCGTATCGCGCGTGGCGACACGGAAGAACTGGGCACCGTCGGTGGACAAGTGCCGGAATTCCCCGATCAGGTTGGTCGGCGCGATGAAGGTGTTGGTCGCCAGTCCCCAACTGCTGCTTCCCAAGTTGGTGCTGGTGAAGATGTCGTATTGCCGGTCGGCCTCAGCCGGCCAAGCCAGGTGGACTTGAACCTGGGCGTTGGTCCTGACGGCGTCGATCAAGGTGGGCACGCCCGCAGCCAGCGCCGCCATGTTTCCCAGCCAGGTGATGAACAGAGACAACCGAATCGAAACTCGTGTGGTCTTCATAGATTTGCCTGCTCCAGCGTTTGACGGACTTCGCGAAGACTGTATCGGGCTGCAGGAAAATGAACAGGCGAAAGTTTGGTTCTCTGGACGGCGGGAGTGCCTCCGAAGTGTGACCGTCGTTGCTGTCAATGCCGGCTGAGGGCAGCCGGCCTACAAGCTCGCGACTCGCACATGTAGGCCGGGTCCCCTGACCCGGCGCTGGGCCGTCAGCCCGCGGGCTTCCCGTCTGCGCGCCAGGGAGCCTTGCGGCTGTCGTTGCCTTACGCAGGCTGGCTTGTGCCCGAAGCTTCGAGGGCAGAAATCAACAGGACATCGAGCACCTCGTAGGAATCTCCCGGTTGAAGACGATCAGCGTGCGTCCCGAAGGAGACACCGTGGCGAAATCTGGATGCGGCACATTCACAACCTTGCCGTCCGCTGTCCGAAGCCGGAACGGGTGATGGGCTTTCAGCTTTGCCCGCAGTGCTTCTGCCGTCATAGCGAGCCGACAGTACTCCCCCTCTCAGCCGGCACAAGCGGTTTCCCCGGCCACTCACTTCACCGCCAGCGGCCAGCTCTCCGAGTGGCTGTTGAACTCCGGCGCATACAGGCACTGGATGCTGGCCAGGCCGGTCTGGTACTGGCCGCGATGCTGGACGCGCGTGGAGTATTCAAAGACGTAGGTGCCCTTGGGCAGGGAGTCGATGAAGAAGTGGCTGGCGGTGTCGCGCGTGCTCTCGTAGTAGGCGAGGCCGTCTTGATACTTGTAGCGGCTGAGGACATTCACCGGTTCGGTGCCGCTGCCGCGCTGGTCTTTGAGATGGCAATATTCCATGTCGCGATCGACGCGCAGTTCGATGCGAACGACGAGTTCGTCGCCGACGGCGAGCGGGCCTTTGACGGGTTCCAGCGTCTGGCCCTTCTTGGTCGTGACTTTCGTGTAAAGGGATTTCTTGAGCTTGAGCGGCGTGCCTGCGTAGGGCGTCACCTTGGTCATGTCCTCGAGGTATTGCCAGTGGACGCTGCCCCAGGAAACGCCTTCATCGACTTTGCGGACGGTGATTTCGCCGAGCTTGGGCTTCACGTCGGAACCGGCGAAACGGCGTTCGAAGAAGCCGGTGCCGGGTTCCACCGTGGGACGGGCGTCGCGCCCGTCTCCATCTTTTCCAGAGCCAGGCGCGACGCCTGTCCCACGGTCAAGCACGTTCATCCCTCCCACCGTCACTTCCACCAGCTTGTCGCTGGCGAGGAGGTTGCGGCCACGGAGGAGCAGGCCGTAAACC
Organism: Verrucomicrobiota bacterium; assembly: GCA_016219875.1. Classification (GTDB taxonomy): domain Bacteria; phylum Verrucomicrobiota; class Verrucomicrobiia; order Limisphaerales; family JACRJZ01; genus JACRJZ01. The sequence continues at coordinate 35,815 of JACRJZ010000145.1, forward strand.
GCATCGGCGGTGGCTTTGGTCGTCTTCCAGTCCTGCGTCTGCTTCTGCTTGAGCAGCCAGACGCGGAGGTCTTCGACGGCCTGCTTGTCGCCCGCGATTTCGTCGAAAGCCTCGATCATCAGCGCCTGCGTCTCGATGGGCGCGCGATACCACCACCAGCTTAGTTCCGTGTCGCGCCAGAACATGCCCATCTCTTCGTTGCTCACGCTGCGTTCTTTCAGGCTGCGGAGGATGTCTTTGGGCGTGGAGTCGCCAGGCAGTTGAAGGGTTGAAGAGTTGAAACGTTGAAGCGCGATGGCCAGATGGCCTTGGGTTTGGCGGCAGTTGGTCTTGAGCCAATGCTTGCGCGATTGGGCGAGGAAGAATTTCACCGCGGCTTCGTGTTGCTTGGCCACAGGTTTGTCCTTCAGGAAGAAGCTGCGTCCGTAAAGATAAAGCGCGTCCGTGGAACTGGGCACGTAATCCTCCGGGTTCTTCCACTCCTGAATGCGGCGGTAGTGCTCGTCCATCCAGTTGTCGAGGCGGCTGAGCGATTTGAGGGCGGACTTGACGTCGAGGTCCACGCCGAGGTGGCGCAAGCGACCGAAGCCGGTCGTGATGTAGAGCGTGATGTAGTCGTTGCCCCGTCCGCCGGGGAACCACGGCCACGAGCCGTCGCCGAGTTGCGCTTCCTCCAGCTTGCGCAGCGTGCGCTCGGTTTCGGTGTTGAGGCGGTTGTCGTCGAAAAGCAGGCCGACGTTGCGGCGCGCCTGGCTTTCGTTTTGGGCCTGACGCAGCCACGGCGTCTCTTCGATCATCACGGCCTTGAGGTCCTGGTTCTTCTCCAGCGGGCTGTCGAGGGCGGGCGTGCCTCTCCACTGGTCGAAGATGCGGCGAATCTTCGGGTCGCTGTTGGCGATGTTGCGGGCGAGCGCGTTGGCGTAAAGGCGATTGAAGGTCTGCTCCGTGCATTCGTGCGGAAACTCCATCAAGTAGGGCAGCGCCATCACGGCGTACCACGCGGGCTGCGACACCATTTGCACGGTGAAACTCTGGTGTTGGAGCGTCTTCGACTTGCCGGACTGGAGCAACTTGGCGAACTGGAATTTCTTCACCACTTCACCGCCGCCGACCTTGCCGCGGATGGGCAAAGGAAGCGACTCCGTCACGAAGATGCGCCGTGCCAGCACGGGGAGGTAGCCTTCCTCGCCGTCGGAAATACGGCCCGTGGAAGCCACGGCTTTGTAGGTGAGGAAACCGCAGCCGTCCGGCACGGTGATGCGCCAGGAGAAGCTGCGCGATTCTTTGGCGGGAATGTCGAAGGCGATCTCCGTGTGGGACAGGCGTCGCGCCTGTCTCTGACTTTGTGAATCAGAAATATTTCGAGAGACAGGCGAGGACGCCTGTCCCACGGCCCGCACGTCGAGCAACTCATCGGCGCTCTCATCGTTGAGTGCCTGCTTGAAGCTCAGCCGCACCTTGCCTTCCTGTCGAGCGGCGCTTTGGTTGGAGACTTTCACGGTGAACTCCAGCACGTCGCCCTCGCGCAAGAAACGCGGCGGGTTGGGCTGCACCATGAGGTCCTTCGCGGTAACGGCCTTGTCGTCGAGGTAGCCGGAGCGGAGTTGCTGGTCGTAGGCAAAACCGAGGAAACGCCACGTCGTCAGCGCTTCGGGCATGGTAAACGTCATCCGCACGACGCCGTTCGAGTCGCTGGTCAACTGCGGGAAGAAGAACGCGGTTTCGTTGAGGTTCCGGCGGGCGGTGACTTGGCTGAGATCGGGACTCTTCACGCCCGCGTGCTCGGAGCGGGACAGGTCCTCGGCCTCTTTGTCAGCGCCGGCAAGACCCGCGCGGCGGGCCGGTGCGGCTTTGGCCATTGCCACGCCGAGCGACAGTGAGTCGGCCGCGGCCTCCGCCGGAGCGGGCGCAGCGGCGGATGCGGGCACGGCATCGAACAGCGTTTGTTTGTCCGTCCCTACAGCACCGCGCGCGAAGAAGCGCATGCGGTCGCCGCGGCCCCCCATCCACCCGTAGCCCCAGAAGTTCGCGACAAGATCGTTAGCGAACTCCCGGTAACGCAGGTCGGCAGCGCGGTAGTCAGTTTGCCACTCGCCTTTCATGTGGCTGAAGCGTTTCGCCACGTTGCAGAAGTCGCTGTGGCGGGACGATTGGTCCTGGCGGAAGAACTCGAATTTCTGCTGCCACCAGTGCTGGCGGTAGGCGTCGAGCGATTGATCGTAAAGCGCGGCCACGAGTTCAGCGGCAACCTTCTCCGGCGTAGCAGCCGACGTAAGGAGGCTCTGACTATTCGCAACACCGTTCGTGGAAGAGGAAGTGAGCCTCCTCACGTCGGCTGCTACAGGTCTTGAAACGACAAGGCTCCACGTCTCCTTCTGTCCCGGCTGCAGCTTGCTCGTGAAATGCTCCCACTTCAGTTCAAGGTCTTTGTTGCTCCACGGCACATCCACGCGATGCGAGCTGAGATAAGCGCGGTTCTCGCGGACTTGCGTGACGTGGACGCTGAACCCGCCGCGCATCGCCTCGGTCACGGCCTGCTTGATCTGGTGCTGCGTCACGCCGGGTTTGGTCCAGTAGCGCTGGATGGTCTGGCCGCGATGCTCAACCTCGACAAACGCGCGGCCCTGCTCGTAGCCCGTGCCCCACACGGCCATGAACTCCTCCCCCGGCTCGACCCGCCACTTCGGCGCGGCCACGTGATTGGGCACCTTGATGGCGAACCGCGTTGCGGCGGGTTGCAGCACCGTGATCTGCGCTCGCGCCGTGACCTTCTTGCCGAAGCGGTCATGCGTCTCCAGCACCGCGCGATACACGCCCACGCCAAGCTGGGCTTGCACGGTGGCCTTGCCCTCGGCGTCGGTGGTCCAGCCTTTCTCCAAGGCCACTTCTCCTTCGGACCAATGGGTCGGATCGGACAAATCTTTCCGGTCGGGCGTGCCGTCGTTGTCGGAGTCGTCGTCGAACTGCATTCCGCTGAGGCGCGCCCGCTCGACGCGTGCCGGTTCCTTCAGCCTGAAAACCTTCAGCGCGCCTTCCGCCGTCTGGGCCTCGCCGTCGAGCGTGGTGGTCTTGAGTTTCAACTCCACGGGCTTGTCGTCCGTCTGCCAGGCTTCGGCGACAATGCTGGCGCGCAAGGCCACGAAGCCCACGTTCACACTGCGGTCCGCCGAGCGCGTTTCGCCGGCGGTGTCGGTCACGTCGGCATACACGCGGAAATGGAAGCTGGCTTCGCTCTTTTCATCGACCTGCGGATCAGGCTTGGCGACGAACTCCACCGTGAACCCACCGTCGGTGCCGGTCGCCGCAACCCCGTGCGCGATCTCTTGACTCTCACTCCCGCGCCCCACGCTGCCGCGCCGCCAGCCCCAGCCCCACCAGCCCCACCAATCCGGCCAGCGCACTTCGCGCACCACGCGCCACTTCACCTTCGCGCCATCGACCGCCGCGCCGGTGTAGGCCTCGGCCTTGCCTTGCAGCGAGACCTTGTCGTTCAGCTTCGGCGCGGTCTTGGGCGCGTCGAGCGTGACTTGGAACTTCGGGCGCTTGTATTCCTCCACGTTGAAATGCGTCGCCCCGCCGCGGCCGGCCTGCGTGGAAATCTGGTACTGCCCCATCACGCGGTCGCGCGGTGCGGTGAAGCTGCCGCTGAAGCTGCCGAAGTCGCTCGTCGTGTGCGTGACCTTGGCGACTTCCTTGCCGTTCGGATCGGCGAACATCACCTCCAACCTCCGGTTCGTGATCAACTCGTAGTCGTCCTTGTCCTGGTCCACGTGGACGAAGATGCCTTTGTAGGAAACCGTCTGGCCGGGCCGATACAGCGCGCGGTCGGTGAAAAAAATCGCCGTGTCGTATGGCTCAGTCCTGCCGGGCTGCCACGAGTAGTACTCCTGCATCGACCCCAGCTCTTGCCCTTTGGCGCGGGCGCGCAGCAGGAGATTGCGGCCCTCCTGCGGCTTGAAGCTGAACGTGCCGTTCTCGTCCGTCGTCTGCGGGTCGCCGTTCTGGACACGGCTGCCGTTGCGGTCGAGATACCAGGCCATGACTTCCGCGCCCGAGAGCGGCTCGCCGGAGATCGCGTCCAGCACAAAGCCCTCGACCCGGCCGGCGCGCGTGATCACGACCAGCGCCAGATCGCTCACCCACACGTCGGTGTAAGAAATCTGGTTGTCGGTTTCGCTGAAGCCGGCTTTGGCGCTCGCGACGAGAAAATAGAAACCCGGCTTGAGTTGGTCGGGCGCGGGCAGTTCCTCGATGCGCGACTTGAAGTCCGTGGTGGCCGGCAGCTTGGCAGACCATTCGAGCGTGGGTTTCTTGGCGAGCAGTTCCTTCCGCTCGGCGTCGTTCAGGTACTCCGGGCGGCGATGGTTCTTCTTGAGAAACACATTCCAGTCCCAGGCCACGGCGCGAAAGTGGACCTCGGTGATGTTCTGGTAGCGTACGGCGATGGTAGGACAGGCGTCGCGCCTGTCTCTGGAATCCGTGGGGGCCGTTTGATCAGAGACAGGCGCGACGCCTGTCCTACGGGAGCAGTTCCACACCCGCTCCGTCGTGATCGAAACGGACTTCGCTTCGATTTCCCGTACGAGATTGTGGGCTTTCTTTCCGCCAAGGCTGTCGGGGAAAACCTGCTCCGCGCGCTGCGCCAGTTCGCGCGCTTCGACCAGCTTGCCTTCCTGCTGAAGCACGCGAGCGCGGCGATACTTCGCGTCGGCGGACAGTTCGTGGTCCGCCCACTTGTCCTCGATGGTCTTGAGCGCGGCGGTGAAGCGGGCGTTCTTGTTCTCGCCGAACGCGACGCCGTGGCCCCATTGGAGGCGGGCGAGATCAGCGTCAATAAATGCCGACGGATCGTTGTCCTTCTCGTGGAAGCGCAGGAGGTCTTGATAGAGCAGGATGGCCTTGAGCTTGGGCGACTGGTCTTCGGCCGGCGGCAAGTTCAGTCGCCACGCCAGAAGTTTCTCCGCCGTGTCGAGAATCGGATCGTCCGCCGACATCTCGAACGCGTCCTCCGGCTTCGCGCCCGCCTGCTCGCCGCTCGTATAGAACTTCAGCGCCTCGTGCGCGATGAAGTCGTAAAGCGTGGGCCGATATGCGTCGGGCACCGTGCCCTTCGTGAGGAGTTCGTCAAAGGTGCTGACCGGCGTCTTCTTCAGCGTGTCGGCATGGCTGAGCGCGTCCTGGAAATGCTTGTCGATCTCCGCGAAGAGACGCGGCAGGTCCCAGGTCGTGAAGTCCTTTCCGGGCGGCTCGGCGGTGGCGGTGCGCCGGAGGAAGCGCCATTTGTTCTGCTGGTAGTAATGCCAGTACCAGTGTGCTCGCAGCGTCTTGAGCAACGGCAGGATTTCCTTCGGTGCCTTGGCGATCTCGGCGTCCATGCGCGTGATCTTCTCCTCCGGCTTGTTGCCCTGGATGTTTCCTTCGAGGACGATCTTCCGCGCGATGGCCTTGGCCGCCTCGCCGAACGCCTTGTCCTTCACGGCGGCGGAAATGATCAGGTCGAGGTTGGTGACGGCGGTGCGTGCGAGGCCTTTGTTCACGGCCTCCTCAACGCCCTTCCAGAGTTCCGGGCGCGAGGCGGCATGAGAGGAGCAGGCAGTCATAACCAACAACGAGACGACCCCGACCAGCAATCGTTTCATGTGACGCATCATAGCCAGTTGGACGGACGAAGGAAGGAAATGCTCCGACGAAAGAGGCGATTTCAAAACCCCGTAGCAGCCGACGTGAGGAGGCTCAAACTTCAAAGGAATCAGAGCCTCCTCACGTCGGCTGCGACAGTTTTGAAAGAGGCTCCTCCGGCCGGCCTGGCGCTCGACGTCGCGTGAGCCGCGGGTTGAGTGGTTGGCGCAGCGGCGGGCACGCTGCCTGGCCAAGCCTCAGAATCCCGCCTTCGCCAACTCGCCCTGCAACTGCATCTGGAAATCCTCCAGGTCCGCCGCGGAGGGGCGATAGCCCTTTTGCTTCATGCCCAGACCGAGGCGGCCCATTTGGTCGAGATACCAGGTGCCGCTCTGGCCGTCACTGAAAGTCACGCTGCCGCTGACCATGGCGCCGGGCCGGGCGATTTGATCGACGCCCACCTTGACTTGGCCGGCCCCGGGCAACACCTCGTCGGGGAGGGTGGCCGGCTCGTCGGCCGTGGCGGGCGTGGCATTCTGCTGGGCAGCGGGGGACGGCTTGGGCGCTTCGGGGGGCGGCGGCGGGGCCGGCGCGTCTTTGGGAACGATCTTCAGGTCGTCGAGCAGGAAGCGGACCTCCATGTAAGTCAGGCGGAGGCCGAACTCGGTTTCGAGGCGTTTCTGGAGATCGGAGAGCTTAAGGCCGTCCGCAATCCACGCGGCCACCTGCTGTCGTTGGGCGTCGTTCAGATTCATGTTCAATACGGGCCAATAACTGAGCCTTTGGCGTGGGCGTTTCAACAGATTTTTTGAATTAAAACTTTGACAGAGGCCGGGTTCGGCTTTTGAGGTATCGTGTGGCCAGTTCAGAACGAACCATGAGCGCGAAGATGCCAGACACCACGCCCGCCCGCCAGCGGCCCTGCCTGATCCACTCCGTCGCCGCCGCCCTGGCGCGCGAGGCCGGCTTGGAGGCCATCTCCTTCGACCGGGCGCGGAAATCCATCAACGTCGCCACGGTGGGCCACGTGTCCGACTCGACACTGTCGGAACAACTGGCCGACACCATCGAAGAAGCGCAATCCGAGTCCGCGAGCAACGAGTGCGGTTTGCTGACCGGCAACTTCGAGTGTGGCAAGCACTGCGGTTCCCTGGCCGCCAAAGAGCGGAGTTCCGTGACCGTGAAGTACGACGGCGACCAGATCACCATCGCGCGGCTGACGTGCCCCACCGCACCCAACCTCTGGCGCTGGCGGCGGCTGCCGTGGCCCAAGGTGGTGCAGCGCGACGTGGAGTTCATCGAGGCCGAAGAGCACGCCGAGGACTGGCGTTGGCAAATGGTCGCCGCCAGCCTCTGCGCGGTCTTCGCCATCGCGGGCTGGTGGCTCACGCGCGCCACGCCCCACGGCGTCCTGCCGCCCCTGCCCGCGCTGGCGTGCTACGCGCTGGCCTACTTGGCGGGTGCGTGGTTCGCCGCGGAAGAAGTATGGGAGCGCTTGCGCCAATACACCCTCGACGTTCACTTCCTCATGCTGGCGGTGGCCGCCGGCAGCGCGCTGGTCAACGAGTGGAACGAAGGCGCCATCCTCCTGTTCCTCTTCTCCTTTAGCGGGGCCTTGGAGCATTTCGCGCTCTTCCGCACGCGCCGTGAAATCAGTTCGCTATTCAAAAACGCGCCCAAGACCGCCACGCTGCTGGACGCGGCGGGCCACGAGAAGGAAGTCCCCGTCGCCGAACTGCGCCGGGGCATGAGGCTGTTGGTGAAACCGGGCGCGCAGTTCCCGGTGGACGCGGAAGTCGTCAAAGGCGCCACGGCGGCGGACGAATCCAATCTGACCGGCGAAGCCTCGCCCGTGGAGAAGGCCATCGGCGACACCGTGCTGGCGGGCACGATCAATCTCTGGGGCGCCATCGAAGCGGTCGTGACCAAGCCCGTCTCGCAGAGCGCGCTGCAGAAGATCATCCGGCTCATTCAGGACGCCCAGCAACAAAAAGCGCCGGCCCAGCGCGTCATCGACCGCTTCAGCAGCGCCTACGCCTACGGCATTCTGGGGCTGACCATCGCGATGTTCTTTGTGTGGTGGCTGGGCTTCAAGCTGCCGCCGTTCACCAGCACGGCGGAACAGGAGAGCGCATTTTATCGGGCGATGACGTTGCTGGTCGTCAGTTCGCCCTGCGCACTGGTGCTGTCGATTCCATCCGCGGTGCTGGCGGCCATCGCGTGGGGCGCAAGCCACGGGGTCCTGTTCCGCGGCGGCGCAGCGGTGGAGAAACTTGCGCACGCCGAAATCGTGGCCCTCGACAAAACCGGCACGCTCACCACGGGGGAACTCCGGGTGGAGCAGATGCAGAGTTTCCCGCCGGGCCGCGAACAGGAGGTGGCCCAACTCGCTTTCTCGCTGGAGCGGCTCTCCACGCATCCGCTCGCCCGGGCCATCACGCGCCACGGCAAGCATCTCCAATTGACCCCCGTCGAGTTCGAGCACTTCGAGTCCATCGCCGGCCAGGGTCTGCGCGCCCGACGGGGCGGTCAGGAGTGCTACCTGGGACGGCGCGAGCCGTTGGAGCGGGGGCCACACGCCGCGGTCCTCGCGAAAGTGCCGCACACCGAAGCGGGTTTCTCCGAAGTCTGGCTCAGCACCGACCATCTCTTGGGCCGGGTGTTGTTGCGGGATGACATCCGCCCCCAAGCCCGAACCGTGCTGGAGAACATGCGCGCCGCCGGCCTCCGGACGGTGGTGTTGACCGGTGACCGGCGCGCCACCGCGGAGCATCTCAAGTCCCAGTTGCCCGTCGATGACGTGCGGGCCGAACTCCACCCCGAAGACAAAGTCGCGGCCATCCGCAAGTTGAGCGAAGGCGGCCAGCACGTCGTGATGGTGGGCGACGGCGTGAACGACGCGCCGAGTCTCGCCGCCGCGCACGTGGGCGTGGCGATGGGCGCCCGCGGTTCGGACGCCGCGCTGGAGCAGGCCGAAGTGGTGCTCATGCACGATCGGTTGGAGAATTTCCTGGCCGCGTTTCACCTCAGCCAGCGCGCCCGGCGCATCATCCGTCAGAACCAATTCATCTCCCTCGGCACGGTGGTGATGCTGGTGGGCTTTGCCCTGGCGGGCGGCATCCCGCTGACCGTCGGCGTAGTCGGCCACGAAGGCAGCACCGTGATCGTGGTGATGAACAGCCTGCGGCTGCTGCTGGGCCGTTCCAGCGCCGCGGTGGCGCCGGCGCTCGTCAAAGAATCAGCCACTTAGCGGGTTTTATCACTTGAATTGAGCGAGGACCCGTGGCAACTAATCGCACCCCAGTCCGCTGGGAGCATGAAATCAATGAAGAAACCATCGGCGATTCGAGCTTTTGCGGGAACCGCGAACGACTTTGGCAGCGCCAGCCAGGAGGGCGCGACCACGCCGCGCCCTGAGTCGTTGCAGTTCACGCGCATCCTGTTGCCGACGGATTTCTCCGACGCCTCGCGCAAAGCACTGAAGTACGCGACCCGCTTCGTCGAGCAGTTCGGCTCGCGCGTGACGCTCATCCACGTCATCGAGCCGGTCATGTCACCGGACTTCAAGACCTTCCCGCTGGCGCTGGACGAGGAGAAAGTGGTCGAGAACGTGCGGAATCGCCTGCTGGCCCTGGCACGAAGTCATTTCCACGAGCGCCAGATCGAAGGCGTGGTCGTGCGAACGGGCAATCCCTTCCACGAAATCTCCGAAGCCGCGCGCGAGTTGAACATCGACCTCATCATCATCTCCACCCACGGTTACACGGGCGTGAAGCGCGCCCTGCTCGGCAGCACGGCCGAGCGCGTGGTCCGCCACTCGCAGTGCCCCGTGATGACCGTGCGGTGAGTCCGCGTCACGGCTTCAGCACGCAATTCTTCCCGTCGCCGGTGGTGGCCATGTGGGTTTTCAGAGCAGTCGGGGACAATTGCTGTGCGCTACCGTCCACCGTCACCATGTCGCCGGCGTTGTTGTGGAGGGTGTTGTCCCAGCGCGGATTGTCGGCGTCGGCCAGCGTGGTGATGTAGGGCGCCGGAATCTTGGCCGGATTGCACTGCTGGCCGTCCAGCCCGCCGATGTTGCGGTCCACAGTCAAGTTCATCAGCGGCTTGCTGCGGGTGGCCCCCGTGCCCACGGCGTAGCTGAGCGCGTCGTTTTTCAGGGCCAAGAAGCCGCTGCCCTGGCCGGAGAAGTCATGGGCGGTGCGCTTGCTCGAATCGCTTGGACAATGCAGGACTTTCGGCGAGTTGATCTCGTTCGAGATGATCGCGAAATGCTCCCACGCCACCGTCCGTCCCTGGGTGCCGCCCTGGCTCGGGTCGATCTGAAACGGAAAAACCTCGTCGTTGTCGTCGGACCACATGACGAAGGCCAAGCCCACCTGTTTGAGGTTGCTCACGCACGCCGCACGGTAAGCCTTGGCTTTCGCGCGCGAAAGGGCCGGCAGCAGCAGGCTGGCCAGGATCGCGATGATCGCGATGACGACCAGCAGTTCAATCAGGGTGAAGGCGCCGCGCGTTCGGTTGGTGTCGGTTTGGTTCATATCGCAAACAAGTTGTCTGACGCCGCGCAGGGGGCGGGGTGTTCAAAGGAAGTGACCGCTCCACAGGCCGGCTTCACTCCACCGGCCCCGGCCGCGTGATGCGCGGGGCCGTGGCGATGCGCGGCCTGACCGCAAGCCAGTCCACGCCCTGAAAAACCGGGTCCGCTTCGGCACGCACTTCTTCGTCGCCTTTGTAGGGACACATCGCGTCCACCCAAACGATCAGGCGCAAGAGGCTCAAGTCGTCCATTTTGACGTCGTGATGCTGGCCGCTGGAGGCCAGGTCGATGAGCTTGCTGCGATAGGAGAGCGCGGTCATCGGCGGCGGTGTGACGTAGCCCTGCGGGTCCATCTGGCCGTAGCCTTCCACCAGCAGGCAGCCCGCGAGGCCGAATCCCGGCGGCGGCTTCTCCGGCGCGCGGTAAGGCTCGCCCCACGTCGGCCGGCCAATCAGCGTGAGATACGGCTCGGTGAAGACCGGCGCCGCGGGACGCTCCGTCAGATCGAGCGTCTTGCGGCCCTCGCCGTCACCCTGGTGGCATTTGCCGCAATACCTGTCGAGCACCGGCTGAACATAGCGCGGGTAGCTGACGGTCTGATCGGTCCACGGCGGCGGCGTGATGTCGGAAGGAGGCCGCGCCAGCGCCAGGGAATTCTGTCGCGTTTCCGCCGCGCGGCTGTGCGACTCGTGACAGCCGAGGCAGCCGCGCGGTTCGCCCGGCATCACATTCACGAAGCTGCGCATGGTGTGGAGCGCGCGCTGCCGCTCGTCGAGCAACTGGAAGTGCAGCGGCACGCCTGCCGGCGCGTGGAACGACATGGAGCCGTCTTCTTGGATCGGCACGGTGCCGAGGAGGCGTTTGACGCCTTCCGACTGCACGGCGGAAACCACCGGGCCGGTCGAGATGTAGGGGCGTTTGTACCAATACGTGTAAGTCTTGTGGTCGATGCTGAGGATGCGGAGGAACTTCGCCTTGCCGCGCAATTCCGGCGGCGCGCCTTGATAGACGCTGCTGCTAAAGATCACACCGTCCCGCGGGCGCTCCCGCTCGGCCAACGCCGGCCAGGCGACCCGGTCCCCGATCACCGGCGGCTTGGCGCGCGGCTTGAGCGGCATCGCGTGGAAGACGTGATGCGTCCCCTCGAAGATCAATTCGCGGTTGCCGTCCGTGTCCATGAGGTAGAGCACGAACTTGCCGCCGCGGTTCGCCGACACCAGGAAGTCCTGTTCACTCAACGGATGCGGCGAGAAGTAAGCCTCGTAGCGGCCGCTGGCGTGATAGCGCAAGGATTCCGCCGGATCGACCGGGCCGTTGCCGCACTCCGGCCACGCCACATCGGCGGTGATTTTCGTCAACCCCCACGGAAAATTGAAACCCTGATCTGGATCGACAATACCGACCGAACCGGCGAACCAGTTGTGATGCGCGCTGCCGGTGAACATCACGCGCCGGCTGCCGGGGATGCTGCGAGCGTCCTTCATCACGTCGGGCCAGACGCTCTGGTTGCCCCAATACATCAGCACCTGGGTGCCGTCGGGATTCACCGTCCAGAGTTTCTGGGCGCGCCAGAGGGGCTTGTCCGTGTATTCCCAGCGCGTGTAGATGACGCGGCCGTCGTTCATCACCGAGGGCAGGTAATCCGGTTCGTTGTTGGCGGAAATGAGGAAGACGTTCCGGCCATCCAGATCGCAGCGCGCCAGCACAAACGCGCTCGTGGGTGGCATGCACCGCACGTAGGTGTGACCGCGCGTGGTGGAGAAGAGCACGTGCCGCTCGTCGGGCAGGTAGATCGGATCGAGATCGTCGAACGGCCCGTCGGTCAACTGGCGCAGGCCGGAGCCGTCCACATTGATTTCGTAGAGGTGAAAGGCTTTCTCGTTATGCGGCTTGAAGCAGAACAGTACTCTCTTCGCGTCGAAAGAAAGGTCCGGCCGCCAGAACGAGCCGTGCAACGGGGCTTGCGGCATGAGTTGGCGCAGTTCGCCGTCGGGGCGAAGCCCGTCCAGCGTGAGCAGGCGCGCGCCCGGCACCGCCATGCAACCCAACCGGTGCCGCGTTTCGTGCGGCCACTCGGAGCCTTGCGGGAAAGGCATGTCCACGAGCAGCAACTTGTCGAAGTCCACCGCGGGGTTCTTGAGCATCATCGCGCGCTTGAGGGCGCGGACTCGGAAGTAGCGTTCCGTCGCCGCAGTTGGCTCGGCCTGCCTCTCCAGGGTTTCCAACTCACCCAGCTCGCTGGAGAAGTCCACGCGTCCGCTTCGCGCGGCGGTGATCCGACAGGCCAACTCGCGCGCCCAGCGAATCTCATCACGGATGCGGGCGGGCGTGGGCTTGCCGTCGGCTTGGTGCAACCAGTCGCGCTCGAGTGCCGACCGGGCCTCGGCGGCGGAAAGGCGGCGCGGCGCGGGCGTTTCCGGCTTCACGTACGGTGCCACGGCTTCGTGGCGCACAGGCCGGAAGTGGATGCGCGCGCCCACTTGCATGATGACCTCGACCCATTCGGGCGAAAACTGCGCCGCGTTACCGCGCGCCACGAGGGCGCCGTAGCGTTGCTTGATCCGATCCGCCTCGGCCCATTGGCGGCGCTCGTCGGCTGATTGCTTCTTCCACTGCTGCTCGGTAAGCGGCCTGTACTCGAGCAGGAGTTCGACGAGCCGTGCCGCCAGCCGCTCGTCCAAGTTTGCGTCGGATTGGGCCACGTACTCCGCCGGACTGAGGCTGGTCCAGTTCAAGAAATTCTCGTGCTCGGTTGGGAACTTGGCTCGGAGTCTGGCTTGCAGCGCCGCCGCGAGAGTGGTGTCGGGGCCTGCGCCGCGCTGGGCGATCTTCTGGCGCAATTCAGTCAGCGTTTCCGCAAATGGTTTCCCCGCCGGAAACACGAGATGAACCGCCGCCTCCATCTCCCTTTCAAACTCGTGCAAAGCTTTTGCGCCGGCCTGATAGAGCGCAGCAATCTGCTCCGCAGTCAGTGCCGCGCCATAGAGACGCAGATCATCCAGCCCGCCCTGAAAATGCTCGCTGGTCCCGCCCAGCGAACCAATGAAACCCGGCCCGACCGGTGAAACGGCGATCTTGCCCGGTCGCTTCAGCGAGCCGATCTCCCGCCCGTCCAGATACACGCGCATGAACTCCCCGTCGAATGTCCCCGCGCAATGATGCCACGCGCCGTCGAGCACCTGCGCCGGCTGGATCGCGGCATCGCACTCTACGTAACCGCCAACGTTCAGTCCCAGCGACAGGATCGTGCCGCTTTCTTGAAACGAGAACAGCAGCCGGTTGGGGCACTCCTGGCGGAAGATTTCGCGGAACGCGGGCAGTTCGACGGGACGCGCCCACACGGAGAAAGTGACGGCACTGAGTTCACGGCTGGTCAGGTGCAGCTTCGTCCGCCAAGCGTGCTGACCACGCAAGTTCAGCGCCCCGCCGTGAAGGCCCCGCGTGCGGCCCGCACCGGCGGCCACCCCATCCAGAGAAGCGTCAGCACCGTGCCCGCTGACATCGTAGCACTGGGTCCCGGATGGCTCGTCAAAGGTCCAGTGTGCGATCAACGGCGAGTTTATCTCGGCGGGTCCAGCCAGTCCGCTCGCCGCACAAGCCAGCATCAGGATTCCAGCGGTCGCTTTCATGGTCTTTTCTGTCTGGGGATGTTCACCAGACGGCGGCCCGGCTGGCAAGCCAAGGCTCGAAAAGGCCGCGGACCGCGACGCCAGACAGGGTCGCTACCGTGGCGGCAAGACGGGCTTCTCGCGGGCGCCGGCGGCAGGGAAAAAAGTCGCGGAAAAGGGCTTGATCTTTCACAAGACTCCCCCGATACATTCCTCAACATTCGAATCGAACAACAGAGCAACGATATGGCTGACATTGCAAACAAGTATCCGGAAAACGTGGCCGGCAAATACTACGTGGACAATCAGTGCATTGATTGTGACCTGTGCCGGGAGACGGCTCCGAACAATTTTACCCGCAACGAGGACGGCGGTTACTCCTACCTGTCGAAGCAACCGGAGACTCCCGAAGAGGAAGCCCAGTGCAAGGAAGCCAAGGAAGGCTGCCCCGTGGAAGCCATCGGCGACAACGGCGCCTAGTCCGGCAAGACAATTTGGTCCTCGCCCGCAGGCCGGTGCCTGCGGGCTTTTTTGTTTTAGCGCCAGGCGGGCCGGTGCGCAAGGCTGCCTCAAGCTCGATTCGAGAGCGCTCGTAGCGCAGATTTTTCAGTCTGCCGTAGCGCCGGTTTTCCAACCGGCGAGCGTTGGAAGAGGCCGGCCGGCTGGAAGGTTCACGGCCTTGCCGACTGCAAGTCGGCGCTACGGCAGGTTGAAAACCTGCGCTACCCAGTGCGCCGGGCGGGAGCTTGATGCAGCCTTGGGCTGGTTCAGTTCTCGACCGAATTCAGGGAGGAAGTGGATGGGAGAGTTCCTCTTCACCCCTTCCTCCCTGAAATCCGATGGCAACTCTCCACTCCTCGCCGACAGTTCTGCCGTCGCATTCACGTTTTGCGTTTCACGTTTTTTTCCCCTTTCCCCGTAACATCTCCGGGAATTTGCTTCTGAGGAGGGTAAGAACGAACTAGAACTCAAATCAGGCCATGCCAGAGATTGTCAAATGTCCTCAATGCGGAACGGCCCTGCCGACCGGCGCGCTGGCCGGACTCTGCCCCGCTTGTCTCCTTCAACAGGGCGCTGCCGCCGACACCGCGACGCGGCCGGCCCCCCCTCCCTTCGAGCCGCCGCCCCTGGCCGAACTGGCGCGGCTCTTTCCCCAACTCGAAATCCTCAGCCTGCTCGGCAAAGGCGGCATGGGCGCGGTCTATAAGGCACGGCAGCGGGAGTTGGACCGCTATGTGGCGCTGAAGATTCTGCCGGCGCAGGCCGCCAGCGGGGCCGGTTTCGAGGAACGCTTCAATCGCGAGGCGCGCGCGCTGGCCCGGCTGAGTCATCCGAACATTGTGGCCGTGCATGAATTCGGCCAGGTGAGCGGCCTTGGCGCGGGCGTCCCGTCTGCGAACGCAGGACAGACTTCCAGCCCGTCGGTTCCAGCAACTGGCTCGGCAGCAGAGACAGTGGCAGGCGGGACGCCCGTCCCACGGCTCCATTACTTCATCATGGAGTTCGTGGACGGCGCGAACCTGCGCCAGCTTGAGCAGGCGGGCCGGCTCTCGCCGCGCGAGGCGCTCCAGATCGTCCCGCAGATTTGCGACGCTCTCCAATACGCCCACGACGAGAGCGTGGTCCACCGCGACATCAAGCCGGAAAACGTGCTCGTGGACCGCAAGGGCCGGGTGAAGATCGCCGACTTTGGCCTGGCCAAGATTCTGAATCGCGAGCCGCAGGACTTGCGCCTGACCGGCGAAGGGCAAGTCATGGGCACGCCGCATTACATGGCGCCGGAGCAGGTCGAGCATCCGCTCCAGGTCGATCACCGCGCGGACATCTACTCGCTCGGAGTCGTGTTCTACGAACTGCTCACGGGCGAACTGCCGCTGGGCAAGTTCCCGCCGCCTTCACGCAAGGTGCAAGTCGATGTGCGGCTGGACGACGTGGTGTTGCACGCGCTAGAGAAAGAGCCGGAGCGCCGTTACCAGCAGGCCAGCCAGGTGAAGACGGACGTGGAGACGATTGCGACGACCTCGAAGCCAGCCGGCCAGCCTCCGTTGATCGCCACGCCGCAAACGATGAATCCGTGGCAGCCGGCGATACTGCTGGTGGGCGTGGTCGTGGGTTTGGCTTTGCTGTTGGTCGGAATGATGGGGCCGCAACCGGCTAACTGGCTCGCGTTCCTGTTCGGCTCCTTCACGCTGGTCGTGTCGGTCTTGAAATTGGCGGGGCTGTGGCCTTTTCCGTCGGGGCTGTTTCCGCAATCGAATTTCACCGGCCGAAACTTGCGGCGCGGCCCCGGGGCGGCAGCCATTGCGGCGCGACCCGGCCCAACTCTTTGGACGGGCTGGCGTCGTCTGTGGCCGCCGGTGGTGGTGCGCCGGGGCGGCGCGCGTGTGATCAACTGGCCGGCCGTGGGCGTGCGCGCTTTCCGGGGCGTGCTGCTGATGCTGCTGGTGGCGTTCGCAAACGCCGTGGTCCTCGCCCGGTTTGAGGGGCCGAAAGTGGCGGTCGTCGTTGGAGTGGGCCTCGCCATCGGATTGTTGCTGCTCGTCGCGTTCATCCTCGTCGCCCGCATCCTGCACGGCTTTGCCATCCCGTTGGAGACCCTGCCGGAACTGAACGCGGCTGTGGCCGACACCGTTCCCCTCACCGCCGCTCCGGCAGCGGAGGACATCCGTCGCCAAGTGCAACGCCCCGCCGTCGGACTGCTGGTCACCGGCATCCTCAATTGGATTCTCATTCCGCTGGCGATGCTCCTGCTCTTGCCGTATGCCGCGGCGGACGCCAAGTCGTCCGGGGTGCCACAATTGGCCGTGCTGGTCTTCGCGCTCACGCCACTGGTGCTGTGCAGCGTGGTCATCTTCGCGGCGGTGCGGATGATGCATCTCGAATCACGGGGCTTGGCCATCGCCGCCAGCGTTCTCGCGGCTATCGTGACCCCGGGGAATCTCGTGGGCTTGCCCGTCGGCATCTGGTCACTGGCGGTGCTGACGCGGCGCGAAGTGCGGGCGGCCTTTCGCAGCAACGCCGCCGCCAAGCCGTTGTCCAAAGGCGCGAAGTGGCTCTGGCTGCTCGGGGCAGCAGCGGTCATCGTCGCTTTGGCGTTGGCCCTGTTCCCGTGGTCTGGCCAGCCCGAGATGAAGGTGGCAGGCCGGGTGACCGACGCCGTGACCGGCAAGCCCATCGCAGGCGCACGGGTCGCGGACAACCATTACGGTACCGGCGCTCGGCGGACGCCACTGGAGGCGTGGACAGACACCAACGGGCAATACGCGCTGCTGACTTGGGCGGAGGAACACAACATCACGGCCTCTGCTCCGGGCTATGGAATCCAACTGGCCACGCTCACGACCAGCCTGCTGGAGCGCGAGCGGCAGACGCGGATGGACTTTCAGTTGCCGCCTGCTTGGGGGCCGGTGCATGAATTCACCTTCGAGCGGTTCAGCCCGCCAGTGGACCTGGACACGGGCCGTTTGATCGAGCCGCCGCCTCAGCCCTTCCGCAAAGAGCGTGACTCTTCGTTGTGGCTGGCCCACAGCGGGGGAGACATTGGCGTGGGTGGCATCGGTTCGCGCAAGGGTTTGATCACAAGTCTGTCCAACGAGGTAAAGCTGGTTCGATTGACCAACCTCGTTTGGGCTGGCGTCACCGCTCGAGACTTGAACCAGGCGTTGTTGGCTGGCGCGTCGGGTTTGGAGGAGAACCTGGACGCGAAAGACCTTTGGAAAGGCTTCCTCCTGCCGACCAATGGCCAAAGTCCGCTGGTCTTCGCCTTTCGGACCGCACCAGGAGCAATGGGACTGCTGGAGTTGACATCCATTCAGAACCAGCGGGGATCAGACCGCTCCGTCTCGTTGCGATTCAAGACGCTCGGCCCCAGTTCGCTGATGAAGTCCGAACCATCGTCCAGGCCAGATCCGCCCGCAGTTCAGGAAGCCAAGGCCGGTCCCGCAACGGCAGCAGCGACCACCCCGGCCGTTCCTCCGACCAGGGAACCGCAGGAAAAAGCCGCTGCGACGACCAGCGGCTCCGCTTTCGGCGTGGTGATCGAGCGGGTGCTGTATGACCAGAAACACCGGGTCGGCAGTTGCCTCGATCTCGATTCTGGCCGGCTCGTGACGACCCCGGCAAATTCGCAGTCCGCGGATTATCGCTGGATGCGGACAAACGACATCGACGTGATGTGCGACACCACCGAGTCGATCAGAGGCCTCCTGGCCACGGGCGGCGTGATCGTCCAGCCTGTCGAGGCCGACCGCTGGGACGCGATGACCCCGGGTGAGGTGAGCGAAGCGCTGATGCATTACGCACCCGATCCGGCGGCGGTGCCGGTGGCCATGACCGGCAACGGTGAGTTGCCCCGGACGTATTTGTTCCGGACGCTTGCCAACGGTCTGGGGCTGCTGCAAATCACCGGTTTCGTGGACAACCCGCCTGGAGTGAGGATTCGCTACAAGCTGGTGCAACCGACGGCCACCGCAGCCCGGCCTGTCGCGGCTTCCGCTTCGGCCATTCCACTCATCGAGATGCGGGACGTTCCGCTCCTCGACGCGATCAAGGCGCTCGCGAAACAGGCTCAAGTCAATTACGTGCTTGATCCCAAGGTTGAGGCTGGAGTGACCGGGCCAGACGGAAGGCCAATTCCTCGGTCCATTGTTTCCGTCCGCTGGGAAAACGTGACCGCCCAAACCGCGCTGACCAAGCTGCTGGAGAACTACAGTCTTCAACTCCTTGACGATCCCAAGTCGGGCATCGCCCGTATCACGGTGCAAGCCGCCGCCTCGGTGGAGTCGTGGTCGCCGCAACTCCGGACGGGAGAGAAGCCTGATCCGGCCAAAGTGCATACCGAAGCGCGTGACCTGACGGCGCAAGGCCGCTATGAGGAAGCACTGCAACGCTGCCTCTGGTTCCACCAACACGCCTTGGAATTCGACCCCGCATTGAGCGCGGTCCGCCTTTCGTATGCGCTCGCCGACTGGATGGAACTGGCGCGGCGCTATCCGAAGGCCAAACAGGCGTTGGTGGAAATCCGCGATCGGAAGACGCGCGCGATCGCCGAGGGCCGCGGCTCCCTCGACTTGTTCCATGACGTGGCCGCGATCAATCAACACCTGCAGGAGGAAGACGCGACTCTCGCCTTGATGAAGACGCTTCACGAAAAAGCCCCTGCTCTGGCCAAGCAGTGTTATTTCTACGCCGAGGAGTTGCTCGTGAAGAAGGGCGAGTACGCGCTGTGCCTGAGTTTGTTCCCTGATTTCCAGGCGAGGTTTGACTTGATTCGCCAGGGCTTGGCAGCGGACCAGAAGATAGCGCAAGAGAACCCCCAGATGGCCCGGCCCGAGTTTCGGAAGTCGTCAGACAACCGGTTTGCCGACCAAACCTGCCGGTTGATCGAGATTCTTGTAGCGACCGGGCACAAGGCGGAAGCCCAGAAGACTCGCGACCAGGCCATCGCCCTCAGCGAGAATCCGCGGTTGAAGTCCGCCGTCAGCGACGCAGAGAAGAAAACGGGCCGATGAGTCTCCTACAACCCCGTAGTAGCCGATGCGAGGAGGCTCTGTATTTTCTGGCTGGCCTCTGACCTCCGACTTCTGACTTCTGAATGGAGCCTCGTTACCTCGGCTGCTACGGGATTCTGCAATGCCGCATTGAAAACGGCCGGCCAGAGTGGCCATATTCGCCCGACATCACACAGCAATGAAAACTTCAGCCACACCAGCGCGAACGGTCCTCAGCCACTTGTTTCTTTTTCTTGCGGCGCTGGTCGCCGTTGCCGCCTCGGCTTGGGCAGGCTCTCCCCAGTTGTACGCCGAGACCTTCAACGACCGGTATCTGCTCACGGTCGATACGAACACCGGCGCGGGAACGCTGATCACGAACTTCTCCGTCAAGGCCATGGACCTGGCCACGTATCGCGGCGGGCTGTACCTCCTCAGTGATTTTTCCGGCAGTCACAAATTGAGCGAGATCGACGCGCAGACGGGGGAGATTCTCCGCCAGATTTCCTTTGGCCATGACTTCGCCGGCGGGGAAGGGGCGTTCGACTTTCGGGCCGACGGCGTCATTTTCGCGACGAGATCCTCCAGCGCGACTGGCACGGTGTTTCGGTTGGAAACAACCCGGACCAACACCGTGCTGGTCACACCGGAGGGCGGGCTGAGTCCGAGCCTGGACGGTTTGGCTTTCGACCACGCCGGCACATTGTTTGGACTCAGTCAGAATCGTGGTGGGCGCCACGCGCTTTACCTCGTCGATCCCGACTCCGGCCAAACCACTCTCGTTGGTGACTTGGGAATCACTTTTGCCGCGGGTGGGCTCGTGGTCGCCGGACTCGCCTTTGCGCCGGACGGCACGCTGTACGCCGCGCTGGGCGGAGCGACTGATTCGTGGCTGTGCCGCGTCAACAAAACCACCGGCGTTGCCACAGTGGTGGGATCGATAGGCTATCCGGGGGTGGCGGGGATTCGTTTCTATCAACCCCTGCCAGGCCCGTTGGCAGTCCGGTTGGAGGACGGCCAGGTGCGAGTCTCATGGCCTCACGCGAGGGGTGGGATTCTGGAATTTGCGGCTCGCTTGGGGGAAGACTGGGCCAAGTCGAGTCTGCCTGTGACAACCAACGGCAGTGAAGCGGTTGTGCTCACGCCCCGCGATGGCGAGCAAGGATGGTTCCGATTGAAGCTATGAATCCGAAGAGACGAATTGCCGTAGGTGCGACGCGTAACGTTTTCCATGAACCGGCCGTGGTTCGGAGTTCCGGCTTGAGCCGGTCAGCGCCTCCCCAACCGGCTCAAGCCGGAACTCCAAACGTGTTGCCATCCCGGTTCATGGCCCCAATGAGCGATGTGGGAATCGTGGAGGCTGCCCAAACCTGCCGGAGCGAAACCACGCGTGACCGGACCTGGCTCACGACGCTGGTTCTCTCCGCTTCCTTGTTCCTACTGCAGTCAGAAGCGTGGGCCTGGCCTTCAGCTCCGGCCACGGTGACGGCGACATCTCCTCCCAGCCGGTATGTCAGCCGAGAGCTGACTGTTGCGAAAGACCATAGCGGCGGCTTCACCAACATCCAGGCCGCCATCGACGCCGCGCCGTCGAACGCGGTCGTGCGCCTCGGGCCGGGCGTGTTTGAGGAATGCCTCACCATCGAGAAGCCGCTCACGTTGGAAGGCGCGGGCTGGGAGAAGACGTTGCTCCGAAAAGAGCCGGGGCCGGAGATCAATTCGGAGAAAGACTTGCTGCGCCTGCTGGAGCCGCGGCTCAAGGCCGCGGCGTCCGACGACGAGCGACGGGCCATCCTGCAAGAGTTCATGCAGCAGCACGGCACGCCGGTGCTGACGGTGCGGAACACGAAAGGCGTCCAAGTCCGCGGCCTTCGCTTCACCAATCCGCGTCCGGGTGGTGGCGGCTCTTTTCCAAATGAGTACGTCGTGAGATTCACCAATGCCCAGGCGGCCTTCGCAGAGTGCGCGGTGGTCGGAGGGCCGGGGATCGGCGTCTTGATCGGCAAGGCCGCGGACGTGGAGATGAGCCGCTGCCTGGTGGCGGCGATGTGGGGCACGGGCATTGAAGTCGGCGAACGCAGCGGGCCGGCGACGGGAGCGCGCATCGCGGACAGCGACGTGCGGAACTGCCACTACGCGGGCATCAAGTTGGCGGCGGTCGGGCAAAGCGCGACCGTCGAGCACTGCCGCATCTCCGGCGCGGCCTGGCACGGTATCCGATATGGGGACTCGTCTCCGACGATCGTGAGCAATCTCATCTTTCAGCACGCGCGCTGCGGCATCTACGCGGGCGGAAAGTCGGCCGCCGTGGTGCGGCAGAATCTTTTTTACCGAAATGAGATGAACGGCATTTCGTGCTGGTCAGGGAATCGGGACGTGATCGAAGGGAACACGTTTGCGGAGAACGCGCGCGAGGGGGTGGCCTTGGTTGACGCCGCGTGGCCCGTTCTCCGTCAAAACATTTTCACCGGGCACCAACAGGCAATTGTGCAGGCCAGGACCGCGAGCCGAACGAACGATCCCGCCGGCACGCCGAGGCTGGAGCAGAACTGGTTTTGGAGGAACGCGACCAACTGGCCTCCGGCTATGGGCAGCAGCGCAAAGAGTCTTGAAACCGATCCGCGCTTCCAGGACGCGGCGAACCACAACTTCGCGCTGGCTGCCGATTCCCCGGCGCGACGCGACAAGATTGGGGCAGCGGACCCAATCCCGTTCGCCAGTCCGTGGCCGCTGCAGCCGGAGGAGTTGGCGATGATCCCCGAGGGCGCCACGCGCGATAGCCGCGAGTGGAAAGACCCGCGCAAGTTGGCCCGCAATCGTGGCATGGGCGTCCCGCTCGCCGGTTCGCCCACCAACCGGGAAGGTCGAACGACCGTGGCAGCCACGACGGCTGCCCCACGCGTCTCTTACGAGGAAGCCTTCCGCGACTTGTATGACGTGCTGGCGCGTGACTACCCGTGCTTCGAGTTGAAGTCGATCGACTGGCGGAAGGTCGGCGACGAGTTGTTGCCGCGCGCCAAGCAGGTGAAGACCGACGACGAGTTCGGCCTGCTCTGCATGGAACTGGTCGCGCGATTGGAGGACAGCCACTCCTACTTGATGGCCGGTTCGGCCAGGCTGCCGTCTGCGCCGTTTCCCCAGTGGGATCCCGGCTTTGCGTGCTTGATCGGCGATCATGAGAAGCCGGTCATCCACCACGTGGACAAAGAGAGTCCCGCCGACCAAGCCGGCGTGCGCATCGGGATGACCGTGCTGTCGCTCAACGGCCAGCCCGCCGAGCAGGCTCTCAAAGCAATCATGCAGCAGGCCGCCCGGCATTCGGGTTATTCGAGCGAGCGCTACTTGCGTTACCACGCCGCGCAGTGGCTGGGCCGGCAGACAGAGAAAGGCTCCGCGGTCGTGCTCGAAACACAGTCGCCGGACGGGCAGACAAACCGCTTCAACCTGACCGCGACGCTGGGCGCGCGTTACCTGCCGCGACTGCCTGTGCCGATCCCTGGTATCCGCGACTCCGGCGATGTGTCCTGGACGCGACTTACGAACAACGTCGGCTACATCTACGTCCGCCGTATCGGCGAGCAGTTGATCGCGCGACTCGACCAAGCCGTGGCCGAGTTGAAGGATGTGCGCGGCCTCATCGTGGACGTGCGCGGCAACAGCGGCGGAGGTTTCGACGGCAGCCGCGCGCTCCGCAACTTCTCGCTGACGGACACGAACGAGCCGGAGCGCCCGCGCTTCCTGGGGCCGATGGCGCTGTTGATCGACGCGCGGTGCATTTCCGCCGGCGAAGGCTGGGCGTCGTGGTTCGTCGCGCAGAAACGCGCGCGGTTCTTCGGCGAAGCCACCGCCGGCGCTTCGTCCCAGAAATCGACTTACACGCTCAAGAACGGACTGTTCAAAGTGCAATACTCGGTCCGGCCTTACACCGGCTTCCTCAACCGCCCGATCGAGCGGCGCGGCTTGGAGCCGGAGGTGCCGGTCCGGCAGACGGCCAGCGACCTCGCGGCCGGGCGCGACACGGTGCTGGAAGCGGCCAGGAAGTTCTTGGAGGATCAGCGTTGGGATGGCTCCCGGCCGGTCGCGGTGAAATCGCAGGACACCCCGTCCTCCGGCAGCACGCCGAAGAACGCTCCGAAGCCGCCGCTGCCGCCTATCTCCCCGGCGGAAGAACTGCCGGGCACACTGATCTTTCATGGCCGTTACCAGCATCGCACCGGCGGCAAGGACTCCGGGCCACCCAGCGAATTGTGGCTCAAGCAGAGCGCGAACGGCGGCCTCAGCGCCCTCGCGCAATTGCCCGCCGCGGGGACGATCGAACTGGCGGTGGGCGATCAGGCGCACCGCTTTATCGAGCATCGGGTTCGCGGGCAGAAGGACTACGGGACCGACCTCAGTTTCCGCGACGGCGAGGCCCTGCTGACGCGCCGTGGCTTCCGCGAAGATCGCGACGGCTGGGTATTGAGCGTGCCCAAGGATGCGTGGTTCGATCCGAACACACGCCCGGACGCTTATTGCGCCGCGAATGTTCTGCTCCGGGCCTTTGCGCTGAAGCCAGGCGAGTCGCGGGAGTTGCAGATGTTTGACCTGGACAACAGCGGTGAACTGTTCGTGAGTTACCGGGTGAAGATCGCGCACGCCGGAAAGGAGAAGATCGAAGTGCCCGCCGGCGCTTTTGAGGCCAACCACCTCGTCCTCACGCAACTCACCGCTGCCGACACTTGGTTCAAGAAGCGCGGGGGACACATCACCGACTTCTGGGTCCTGGACAATCACGTCATCGTGCGCGTCTTGCGCCATCGCGAGCCGTACGAGATGCGGCTGCTGAACTGGACCGTTCCCGCCAAACTGCCGGGCCAATGATTTCTCAGGACGCCAGCGAAGCCTCGACCGTCGCCACACCCACGCCCGGCGACATCTTCGCCACGACGCGCTGGACGGTCGTGTTGTCCGCGGGTCGGAAGTCTTCGCCGCAGGCCGACATGGCGCTGGAGGAGCTTTGCCGCACCTACTGGTATCCGCTCTATGCCTACGTCCGCCGGCAGGGCCACTCGAAGGAAGACGCGGAAGACCTGACGCAAGCGTTCTTCGCCCGCTTCCTGGAAAAGAATTACCTCGAAGGACTCAGCGCCGAGCGGGGCAAGTTCCGCGCATTCCTGCTCGCCTCGTTGAAACACTTCCTCGCCAACGAGTGGGACCGCACCCATCGCCAGAAGCGCGGCGGCGGCGTGGCCCCTCTGTCTCTCGACTGGCAGGACGCCGACACGCGCTATCAAATCGATCCCGCCGACACGCTCAGCCCGGACAAACTCTTCGACCGCGCGTGGGCCGTAACGCTGCTGGAGCGGGTTGTTGCCCGCCTGCGCGACGAGAGCGTGGCGGAGGGCAAGACGAAGCTGTTCGAGCAGTTGAAACCCTTCCTGATGGTCGGCAGGAACGCGATTCCTTACGCGCCAACCGCCGCCGAGCTTGGCCTGACGGAAGGGGCCGTGCGGGTGGCCGTCCACCGCCTGCGCCAACGCTACCGGGAGTTGTTGCGCGCCGAGATCGCCCAAACGCTGGCCGACCCGGCGGCGGTTGAGGAAGAGATGCGAGCGTTGTTCAGCGCCTTTGCGGAGTGAGGGGCCGGTATCCGCGGTTTCAGGAGGTAGTTGGCAGAGGTCGGGCATCGCCAGGAACGCCTCGTTCCCGCCAATCAGGCTCACTCCACGGCCCATCGGTCGCCGTCTTCGTCGTGATCGTCCTCCTGGATCCCGAGGTAGGACCGGGCTTCGCGGACGGCGCCTTCGTAAGTGAGCGCATCCAGACGCATGGTGTTTTTCCGGCCTCGGGTATCGTCGTACTCGAAACCAAAACCGCCGTCGTCTTCGTCGAGGATTCTGCCGAGTTTGACCGGAGAGGCTTCGCTCACGGGCGGCAACGCGTTCGTGGCTTCATCTGGGTTGCGGCCTTCAGAAGAGCTTTCGGCGGCAAGGGAGGGAGTGGCGGCAAGGGAAGGAGTCATGGCATCTGGGAGTTGATCGGTTCACGCGCGACGAAGGCCGCCGCGCGACGATTGCCTTCGAGGACTTCGGCGCGGGTCATGGTGAGGGTCACGCGTTGGCAAGCGACGATGGAGTCCCCGTAACCCTGCGCGGCGGCGAGATGAAACCACTTGTAGGCTTCAATGCGGGATTCCGTCGCATCCACGCGGAGCGTGTCCACGCTGGCCCGGTGATGGCGCGTGCCGAGGCTGTATTGGCCGCCGGCATCCCCGCCTTCCGCGGCTTTGCGCATCCAGACGCCGGCGGTGGCGTCGTCCTGCGGCACGCCTTGGCCGCGGGTGAACATCACGCCGAGGTTGTACTGGGCCAGGGCGTGATCCTGGTCGGCGGCCTTGCGGTACCACTGGGCGGCTTGGGGAAAATCGAGCGCCTCGCCCGGGGCGCTGCCGAAATGCAGGCCGAGACTGAATTGGGCGTCCGCGTCGCCCCGGTCGGCCCGGGTCTGGAGCGCGGTCAGGCCAGACTCCGGGGAGTTGGCGGACCATCTTCGATCACTTGAGGTTTCCATGCTCTTGACCATCGACGATTCGCGGTCGAACACAAGGTTTAATCTCCGGAGCTTCATTCAAGACCGTAGCCGCCGACGTGAGAAGGCTCTGTTTCCGTTGGAGCTTGAGCCTCCTCACGTCGGCTGCTACGGGGTATTGCAATTGCCTCTGAGGAAAACATTTTTTGCATTTCGCCGGCCCGCACGTACGGTGTGAGGCGAACTGGACACTTGTCGATTTCAAGTCGTGGAAGATCCTCAGTTGAACGTGATTCAATGATGATTTGAAACCCGATCGTCGGGAACTGTCTGAAAAGCCGCAACTCGTCCAGGCGCGCATGTCATCATGAACACGAAATTGTATGTCGGAAACCTGTCGTTCGACGCCCTCGAGAACGATCTGCAGGACCTGTTCTCGCAACACGGTCCGGTCACGGAGGTCAACCTTGTCCAAGACCGGGTGACCGGCAAAGCCCGCGGCTTCGCCTTCGTCACCATGTCCACCAAGGAGGGCGCCGACGCCGCCGTCCAAGCTCTGAACGGCAAAGAGTTCAAGGGGCGCGCGCTCACGGTCAACGAGGCCCGTCCCCGCGAAGAGCGCTCGGGCGGCGGTGGTGGCGGTGGCGGGCGCGGACCTCGACGTTATTAATCCTCTCCAAAAACCCGACAGGGGGGAACTGTGCGGCAGTAAATCCCCCCCACCCTGTATTCTCTCACACTCCCATGCCTCGCCTTCCTTGGAACTCAGTGAGCTGGCCCAACAGTCTCTTTTTGGTGAGCACGCTCCTGCTCGCCCTTACCGGAGTGCCCCTCTACGTGTGGCGCTACGGTCTGGACTGGTTTCAGGCCATTCTGTTCTTCGCCTTCTTTGCCGCGACGGGCTTGAGCATCACGGTGGGCTACCATCGGCTGTTCACCCATCTCACCTTCAAGGCCCGCTGGCCGATCCGGATTTCCACGCTCGTCTTTGGCGCCGCCGCGTTTGAAAACTCCGTCCTGTGCTGGGCGGCGGACCATCGCAAGCACCACAAGTTTGTCGATCAAGACGACGATCCTTACGACATCTCGAAAGGCTTCTTCCATGCCCACATCGGCTGGATTCTGTCCAAGACGGCGGCGGAAACATCCTTCGAGGGCGTCACGGATCTCCTGCAGGACCGCTGGGTCCGATGGCAGCATCAATGGTATCTGCCGATCGCTCTCCTGGCCAGTTTCGTCCTTCCTGCCATGCTGGGCTGGCTCTGGGCTGGATGGGCGGGCGCAATGGGCGCGTTTCTGATGGCCGGAGTGGCGCGGGTGGTT
Source organism: Verrucomicrobiota bacterium (assembly GCA_016219875.1). Classification (GTDB taxonomy): domain Bacteria; phylum Verrucomicrobiota; class Verrucomicrobiia; order Limisphaerales; family JACRJZ01; genus JACRJZ01. The sequence goes on from JACRJZ010000145.1 coordinate 62,901, forward strand.
CTTGTTCACCACATGACCTTCCTCATCAACTCCTGGAGCCACACCTGGGGCCGGCAACCGTATTCCAACCGCTGCACCGCGCGCGACAATGCCTTTCTGGCCTGGCTCACGTTCGGTGAAGGATACCACAACTTCCACCACGCCTTTCAGCACGATTACCGGAATGGCGTCAAACCGTGGCAATTCGATCCCACCAAGTGGGCCATCTGGCTGCTCCACAAACTGGGCTTGGCCCGCCAACTCCGGCGCGTGCCCAACGAGACGATTCTGCTGGCAGAGATCGCCGAACAACAGCGGCAACTGGCCGCGAAGCTGGGCACCCGGCCCGCGCCCGTGGCGGAGCCAATCCGGCGGTTGCTGCAGGCCGCGCAGGAACGCTTGGACCACGCCTCCGCCCACTGGGAGCAACGCCGCGCCGACTATCGCCTCGCGGCCGAGAGGCGAGTGGAAGCCTCCCGGGAGAAACTCGCCGAACTCCGGCGCGAATTTCACCAAGCGGCCGAACGCCTCCGCGCGGCGATTCAGGAATGGCGCGATACCCACCGCCTGGCGCAGGCGCAGTTGGCGTGACCTTGCCATGCAAACGGGTGTTCGTCCTTCGGCCCAGCTCCGCGGAAGATCCCTACCGCGTCGGACGGTTTCCGTCAGCCTCCTCGCCCCGTGGCGTCAGCAAGGCTGCATCAAGCTCCCGCCCGGCACACCGGGTAGCGCAAGTTTTCAACCTGCCGTAGCGCCGACTTGCAGTCGGCAAGGCCGTGAACCTTCCAGCCGGCCTGCCTCCTCCAACGCTCGCCGGTTGGACAACCGGCGCTACGGCAGACGGGAAAGTCTGCGCTACGAGTGCTCCCGAACCGGGCTGGATGCAGCCTTGCGGCCCCAGCCTGGGCCGGACATTCTGCTTGCGGGCCGGTCCCGGCCTGCCACAGTGGCCCCGTATTCGACACTCAACACATTGTTCGAGCAAGTTTGGTGACCACGACCGCATGAACACACTCCAACCGGTGAGGGTAGCTTGAGCCGACCTTTTCCCTCTCGTTCCTTTCATTCCCGGGAACCCAAGCATCGCCGAAACGGGAAAATCCGCGCCCGCGAAATCCGGGTGCTCGACGAAACCAAGCAGCAACTTGGCATCATGACCCTGAGCGACGCCCTGCGGCTGGCCCAGGGCAAGGGGCTGGACCTGATCGAGATCGCGCCCAACGCCACGCCGCCCGTGTGCCGCATTGTGAACTACGGCAAATTCCTTTACGAGGAAGCCAAGAGCCACAAAGAGTCGCGGAATCCCGGAAACCAGATGAAGGAGATTCAGCTCAGTGCGGGGATCGATCCTCACGATTTCGGGGTCAAGCTAAGCCATGCCATTGGGTTTCTCTGCGATGACATGAAGGTGCGAATCAAGCTGCGATTCAAAGGCCGCCAGAAGGCGCACAAGGAATTCGGCTTCGAAGTGGTCAACAAATTCGTCAAGGAGGCGGCGGCTTACGGTCAGGCGGATTCCCCGCCCAAGATGCTGGGGGATCGCGACCTGAACGTGACCCTCACCCCGTTGCCCCGCAACAAACGCGCCAAGCATCCCCGCGAAGCCGACGCCCCGAAGCTGTCTCCCGCTCCGGAGGCGCCGCCGGATCAGCCGTCGATCCAGGCGCCGGCCAGCTAGAATCTCACGCCATGCCTTTTCGCGCCTTGGGCCTCGAGGCCCGCGTTCTCAAAGCCGTCGAAGAAGCCGGTTACACCGAGCCGACGCCCATCCAAACGGCGGCGGTGCCGCTGGCCCTGGCCGGACACGACTTGATCGGCATTGCCCAGACCGGCACCGGCAAGACGGCGGCCTTCACACTGCCGATTCTAACCAAGCTTGCCGGAGTGATTGCCGGCGGCCAGCCGACGGGCACGCGGGTGCTCGTCCTCGCGCCCACCCGCGAGCTGGCCGCGCAGATCGAGGAAAACGCCCGTGCCTACGCAAAACATCTGCCGGTTCGGCTGGCCACCGTGTTTGGCGGCGTCGGCGAGCACGCCCAAATCCAGGCGCTGCGTACTGGCGCGGACATCATCATCGCCACTCCGGGCCGTCTGCTCGACCTGATGGGCCGGGGCTGCGCCAACTTCACCGGGCTGCAATTCCTCGTGCTCGACGAAGCGGACCGGATGCTGGACATGGGATTCTTGCCGGACATCCGGCGGATTGTCCGCGCGCTGCCGCACAAGCGACAGACGATGATGTTCTGCGCCACGCTCTCGAAGGAGATCGAGGCGCTCACGCGTGAGTTCCAGCACGCCCCGAAGACCGTCCAGATCGGTCGCCGCGCGAACCCGGCAACGACGGTGACGCAACTCGTTTATGAAGTGCCCAAGCACCAAAAGCCCGCCCTGCTCGTGCATCTGCTGCGCGATCCGGGCATGGACATGGTGCTCGTCTTCTCGCGCATGAAACACGGCGCCGACCGCATCGCGCGCCAACTGGAGCAGCACGGCATCAAGACGGCGACGCTGCACTCCAATCGTTCGCAGGGCCAGCGGCTGCGCGCGCTCAAAGACTTCAAGTCCGGCGCCGTGCGCGTGCTGGTGGCCACGGATATCGCCGCGCGCGGCATCGACGTGGACGGCATTTCGCACGTCGTGAATTTTGATTTCCCCATGCACTCGGAGGATTACGTCCATCGCATCGGGCGGACGGGCCGGGCGCACGCGGTGGGCGACGCCATCAGCTTCGTCACGCCGGAAGATCACAGCGCGCTGCGATCGCTGGAGCGGTTCATCGGGCGCGGGATTGTGCGCAAGAAGGCGGAGGGCTTCCACTACGCTGCTGCGGTGGAACCGGCACCGATGCGCCATCCGAGTCCGCCGCCCGCACGACACCATAACGCTCCGCGGCATCCTTCGACGCGCCCCAGCCCTGAAGGCAGTGCCCGACCGGGACGTTGGCGCCGCCACCGCTGGTGAGCGGTTTCGGCCCGGCTACTGTCGCCGCGCGGCAGAACCACGGTGTGCCAATCCCAAGGCTGCATCAAGCTCGGTTCGGGATCCCTCGTAGCGCAGATTTTCCAGTCTGCCGTAGCGCCGGTTTTCCAGCCGGCGAGCGTTGGAAGAGGCCAGCCGGCTGGAAGTTTTACGGCCTTGCCGACTGCAAGTCGGCGTTACGGCAGGTTGAAAACCTGCGCTACCCGGTGTGCCAGGCGGGAGCTTGATGCAACCCTGTGCCAGTCCCACCAGCCGGATTCCAGTCTTGCCGAAACGGGATTCTTCGGGCACAACCCGATCCAGCAAGGCAAGAGACAATGAGCCGAACACTCAAAGCCGTAGCAGCCGACGTGAGGAGGCTCTGATTCGCGATCTGACCTCTGACCTCTGAATAGAGCCTCGTTACCTCGGCTGCTACGGTTTGGAAATCGCCTGCAACGACAGACGTTGGCTCACCGCCCTGGCACGGCTTGCGCCGGGTGCAGGAAGGTCACTTGCATCAGCACCAGCGTGGCCCAGTTCCGCAAGTCTTCCTCGGTGCAGATATTTTTTACCTCGTAATCCTTCCAGCCGATGGTGCGCTGCCAGTTGTTGCGCGGCTGCTGCAGGTCCGTGTGTTTGACCGTGCCAAACGAAAGGTAAAGCCGGTCGATGCCGCCAAACTCCAGCTTCAGTCCTCCATCCGACGGCGGCTGGGCCGGCGCGCGCCGTTGGGCTTGCGCCACCAAGCCCAGCAGGTTGGTACGGCCGGATTGACTTCGGACGGTGTGCAGTTCCTTCAGGTTCAGCCGCAGCAGCCGGAAGTGCAGCCGGCCGCGGACGGCTTCGCCCGCGTCGTATTCGAAGCGCACCTCCGGCACATCGAGGAACACCGAGCCGCCAAACTCGGGCGGGTTGTAGAGCTTGAAGTCTTCCATCAGGAAGGTCGGCGAGAAGAGGCCCGCCTCCAGTTTGGCGATCTTCACCTCCAGGCCGGTCTGCTCGCGGATGCGGCGCTCGACGATGGCCTTGAGCAGGATGTCCTTCAGCAGCACCAGCGCCACCGCCAGCACGATGAGCAGGACCACCAGCCGGAACAGCCATCGGAACAGGCGCTTCATCGGGTCAGGAATCGATGTCCTCGGGCCGGACATCCAGGCATTCGTCGTGGTCTTCCCAGATGATCGTGGGATAGAAGTCCAGCAGCTTGGGGATGAGGTTCCGCGCCGCCTCGGCCAGCAGGTCTTCGGCCTTGACCGCCGCGTCGTCGATGTCGCGGTCGTAATCACGCGTGCGCTTCTTCTGTTTCTCGTCCCAGTGCGCGACCTGGTGGATCAGCGCGTAGCGGTCGCTCCACTGCCGGAGGGCTTGCTGGAAGGCGGGATCAAGGTCCGCAAACTCCACCGCCGTGCCGCCGCAATGCTCGCACACCAAGCCGGACTCGACGATGTCGCGCGTGAACAGCGGCAGCAGCGGCGCGCGGCAGCACGCCGCCTCCACGTAGTCGGCGGGCGTGGACACCAGGCGCTTGAGCCAGATTTGGCGGTCGGTGCCTGTCTGCGCCGCCAAGCGGTAGGCGCCCACGAGCGGATGCGAGAGCCGCCAGACGCGGCCCTTGAGTTGGCCGAGCGTCTGCGCCATCCAGCGGGCCAGCGTCAGGTCGTCGAAGTCGCGGAAGACCACGGCGTATTCCTGCCAGAGCCGGTCCATCGGCGTGTCCTGTTCGGTTGCCATTGGCGGGAGACTACTCGCGGAGGCGGCGGAGGCTAAAGCGGAAAGTTGGTGGGGGCTGAGGCGTGAAACGTGAAACGCAAAACGTAAAACGTAAAACGTAAACCAGTCACACCGCCTCAAAGCCACATGATGGCTGGCTGTTATTTTACGTTTCACGTTTTACATTTTACGCCTCCCTCCTCCCTCTCCTATAACAACCGCCATGCCGCCGCAAGCTGTCGCGCCGCTGGACACGCCGCTCACCGCCCTTTGGGGCGTGGGGCCGGAACGCGCGGCCCAACTCGCGCGCCTCGATCTCCGCACCGTCGGCGATCTGCTCCTGCACCGGCCCCGGCGCCACGAAGACCGGCGGCACTTCCTCGCCATCCGCGACCTGAAGCTCGGCGCGGCCGCGACCACCCGCGGGCGCATCGTGGCCCAAGGACTGAAGACCTATCGCAAAGGCGCGCGCTCGGTGTTCGAGTTCGTGATGGAAGACGGCTCGGCCCGGCTGCATTGCCGCTGGTGGAACCTGCCGTTCATGGAATCGAAATTCGCCGTGGGCGATGAGGTGATGGTCTATGGCAAGCCGGTTTCGCTGAAGCCGCGCACCATCGACCATCCCGAAACCGAAGTGCTCGAAGCCGGCGAGGAAGCCTCGATCCACCTCGACCGCGTGGTGCCGGTTTATCCGCTCACCGAGGGCCTGCCGCAACGCTGGCTGCGCTCGATCATTTGGCGGACGCTGGAAAGCTTCGCGAAGCACATCACGGAGCCGCGGCCCAGTCTGGCGGTCAAGATCACCGGCAGCGGCGCGGAGGAGTTCAAAGTTCAAAGTTCAAAGTTCAAAGTTGGGCCGCAAGCCGACGGGAGCGCGGGACAACTTGGAACTTTGAACTTTGAACCTGGAACTCGCTCCCCGCTCCCCGCGCACGCGCAGGCGATTCGCTGGCTGCACTTTCCGGACGAGCTTGGCCAGGCTGAACTCGCCCGCTGGCGGCTGGCGTTGGACGAGTTCATCGAACTTCAGGTCCGCATCCAGACGCGGCGGAGGAACCTGCAGGCGAACGCGCGGGCCTTGCCGTGCGGCGGCGACCACAACCGGCTCATCAAGCCGTTCCTCGCGCGGCTCGGTTTCGGGCTGACTGACGCCCAGACCCGCGTGCTGCGCGACATCCGCAAGGACTTGTCCGGCGCGTATCCGATGCGCCGTCTGCTGCAAGGCGACGTGGGTTCGGGCAAGACCGTGGTGGCCGCCTGCACCGCCTTGATGGCCCTGGAAAGCGGCTTCAGCGCCGCGCTCATGGCGCCCACGGAGATTCTGGCCGAACAACACCACCGCAACTTTTCGCAGTGGCTCCAGTCGCTCGGCATCGCCGTGGAGCTGCAGACCGGAAGCTGGAAAACGAAGGTCGAGGGTCGAGGGTCGAGCGTCGAGACGTTGCCTGGAATTCGACCCTCGACTCTCGACCCTCGACCCTCGTTGACCATCGGCACTCACGCCTTGATCGAGCCGGCGTTTTCCCTGCCCAACCTCGGCCTGGTCATCATCGACGAGCAGCACAAGTTCGGCGTGGCCCAACGCGAGGCGCTCGTGCGCAAGGGCCGCTACCCACACTTGCTCGTGATGACCGCCACGCCCATCCCGCGCACGCTCGGCCTCACGCTCTACGGCGACCTGGACATCTCGGTGATCGACCAGTTGCCACCGGGCCGCGGCCGAGTGCGGACGTTTGTGCGCGGGCCGGAGCAGTTGTCGAAGGTGCATGAGTTCATCCGCCAGAAAATCGCCGAAGGCCGGCAGGCTTACGTCGTCTATCCGCGCATCGAAGAATCGGACTTGAAGACCGGCATGAAGGCGGTGACGCAGGAATTCGAGCGGCTGGAGAAAGCGTTCGCGCCCCATCGCGTCGGGCTGCTGCACGGACGGATGCGTCCGGACGAAAAGGACGCAGTGATGACGGACTTTCGCGCAGGCCGCATCCAAGTCCTCCTCTCGACGACCGTGATCGAAGTCGGGGTGGACGTGCCTAACGCGACCGTGATGTTGATCGAGAGCGCGGAGAACTACGGCTTGGCGCAACTGCACCAATTGCGCGGCCGCATCGGACGCGGCGCGCACGAGTCGTATTGCATCATGGTGGCGACCCGCGAAACCGACGACGCGCGCGAGCGCCTCCGGGTGCTGGAGGAAACCACCGACGGCTTCCGCATCGCCGACGCTGACCTGAAGCTGCGCGGGCCGGGCGAGTTGCTGGGCCAGCAACAAAGCGGGATGCCGCCGCTGCGGTTCGGGAGCTTGGTGAACGACCGCGGCCTGATCGAATGGGCGCGCGAACTGGCGCGGAGTGAAGTGGACACTTGAAACTGAACGCCGAAATGGACGAACCACGAAATACACGAAATACACGAAAGGAACTGGTGGTTTCGAGTTGTGAAGCCGCACCAAGCCCGGCGTGGGGGGGGTGGAGGCGAGACGGCTTCGGCTTTTCGTGTATTTCGTGTATTTCGTGGTTTCGACTTCGGGGTCACGTTGAAACCGGTTACCTCTCTCTATGACTGAAGCCACCGCTCGAAAGAAATTCTCCTGCCCCGCCTGCGGCGGCGAGGCCCAATGGAACCCCGCCAAGCTGGCCTTGATCTGCCCGTTCTGCGGCACCACCTCGCCCGCGCAGGTGGAACTGGCGCCGAACGGCGAAGAGATCATCCGCGAGCACGACCTTGTGGCCGCGCTCCGCGGCATCCCGGACGACGCGCGCGGCTGGCAAGCCAAGAAGGTGTCCGTCAAATGCCAGAGCTGCCAGGCCATTTCGGTCTTCGACCCGGCGCGCGTCGGGCAACGCTGCGATTTCTGCGGCTCCAGCGCGCTCGTGCCTTACGAGGAAATCAAGGAGGCCTTCCGGCCGGAGAGTCTCCTGCCAATGAAGGTCAGCGAAACCAAAGTGCGCGAGATGATCCGCCAATGGTACGGCAGCCGCTGGTTTGCGCCGAACAAACTCAAGCGCGCCGCGCTCACCGACACGGTGAAGGGCGTGTACATCCCGTACTGGACCTTCGATGCGCAAGTCCACGCCGACTGGACCGCCGAGAGCGGCTATTACTACTACGTGACCGAAACCTACACCGACGCCCAGGGCAAGACCCAGACGCGCCAGGTGCAAAGAATCCGCTGGGTGCCCAGCAGCGGCTCGCTGGACCATTTCTTCGATGACGAACTCGTGCCTGCCTCGCGCGGCATGCAACCGGCCATGTTGCGCAAGATCGAGCCGTTCCCCACGACGACCGACCTCGTGCCCTACAATCCCGGTTTTCTCTCCGGCTGGGTGGTGGAGCGGTATCAAATCGACCTCGTCGCCGCCGCACAGCAGGCGCGACAGAACATGGAGTCGCAGATGCGCAGCCTGTGCGCCAGCCAAGTCCCCGGCGACACCCACCGCAACCTGAGCGTCCGTTCCGGCTACTCCGGCCAAACTTTCAAGCACGTCCTCGCGCCCATTTGGCTGCTCACCTACAACTACGGCCCGCGCGCCTTCCAAGTCGTGATCAACGGCTACACCGGCAAGATCGCCGGCAAGCACCCGCTGAGCTGGGTGAAGATTACCCTGGCCGTCCTCGGCGCGCTCGCCGTGGCAGGAACGATCTTCCTCCTCGCGAACCAGTGACGGGGCGCGGCCAAGTTCAAAGTTCAAAGTTCAAAGTTCAAGGTTCGACCGGTTTGGCGTGGGACGTGGCAGTGGCGCTCGGAGCCGTTGTTCAACTTTGAACCTTGAACCTTGAACTTTGAACTTGGCGCTTTCGCGCGTATCGTGGGCGCGTCGAAACGAACATGACACGAGCCATCCTAACCTCTCTGACGCTGGCGGCGGCGGTGTCCGCCTGGGCCGGCGCGCCCGCTTTGAACATGAACTCTCCGGCCAACTCCACCAACCAAACGGAACGCGCGACCTTGGGCGGCGGCTGCTTCTGGTGCATCGAAGCCGTCTTCGATCGGCTGGACGGCGTCAAGTCCGTCACCAGCGGCTACGCCGGCGGGCAAAAAGACAACCCGACCTACAAGGATGTCTGCACCGGCGCCACCGGCCACGCGGAGGTCACGCAGATCGAGTTCGATCCCAAGATCATCTCGTTCGCGCAACTCCTCGATGTCTTCTGGGCCGCGCACGACCCGACCACGCTCAACCGCCAAGGCGGAGACGAGGGCACGCAGTATCGGTCTGTGATCTTCTATCACGACGACGCCCAGCGCGCCGCGGCGGAGAAGTCGAAGGCCGAAGCGCAGAAGCAGTTCGACCGCCCGATCGTCACACAGATCGAGCCGCTGACGAAGTTCTTCAAGGCCGAGGGGTACCACCAGGACTACTTCGCCAACAACCCGAACCAGCCCTACTGCCAGGCCGTCATCCGGCCCAAGCTGGAAAAGCTGCAAAAGAAGCTTCAGAAGCACTGAGCCGTCTTCAGGCCGTAGGACAGGCGTCGCGCCTGTCTCTGATATCAGTGGGCAGGTTCGGTTCGGGTAGGAGGTGTGACCTGAAGCGGTCACCGAACGGTGAGTGAGACTCCCGATAATGGAAACAGGCGCGACGCCTGTCCTACGCGCTGGGCCGGAAACTCGTCGCGATTTTCGACCGCCCCGTCCCGGCTCATGCCTCCTCGACCAGCACCACGCGGAGGCGCTCGCTGCGGACCCGGAGCAGGTGTTGGTGCTCCTCTCCCGGCGGAATGACAAGGCCGTCGCCGGCTTGCAGCGGAACCGTTTGGTGGGCGAACTGAAGGTCGCCCTCGCCTTCCAGGACGTAGCCCCAATGGCCCTTGCGGCACCAATCCGGCTCGCGGAACTCCCGCTGGAACTCAACCAACCGAAGCTTCCGCCCGTTCTGCTCGACCACCTTGAACCGCACCCCAGGCATGGGCGCGATCCAGAGAAGAGCCTCCCAATTAATTTTGTATGCTTGTGTCTCGTTCATCTGAGCCCTCACGTTCACGAGTCAGTCCGTGCTGCTGAACGGCAGAGGTGAGCGACCGCCGCCGAGAGTAACGGTGGAGCGCGCGACGCACTCTCGAACTGCCGCCCGGTGTTGAGCGGAGAAACGGGGCGGCGGTTCGCTCGACCGATTTTGTTCGGCGCCGTTGGAATCACAATCAGTCGTAGTTTGTGTTCGGGTTCAGTTCCGAAGGAGAACGCCACTGGATTCCCCTCGCTTTCAGCTTCTCCCTCTTGAGGTGCCAGAAGCCGTGGACGGAACCAAACTTCCCGTAGCTTCCATTCTTCTTCATTTCAGCCTGCACTTCGGCTTCCACCTCTTTGATGATCTTCTGGTATTTCGGTTCATACTCCTTCGCGTCGCACTTGCTGTCATGCACGTAGTTGAGAGAACCATCTGCCTTGAACATCACGAAAAAGCGCCAGGCGACCTCACCATCTACGACGGTGTAGGAAACCCATCGGCACACCTCATCCACCTTCGGAACATGGACAGTCTCGTTGGTCACAGTCTTCCCGTTCACGATTGTGGTACTGGTAGTACGACTCACGACCGTGCCTGCTTTGTTGGTAGTGGTCCCTGATTCTGCCTTCCTGACCCAGGACAAGGGGAGCGGTGCTCGATTCGTGGCCAGAACCCGCAAGTCGGGATCTGCAATGCTCGAAGCCTGCACGCGATTTGTGAAGGCGGCCAAGGCAAACGCTCTCGTATGACCTTCCTCCCTGGCTCGAACGTAACTCCTCAGGTGCTCACTCAAAACCTTGAATGCTTTGTCGGATCTTCCGAGTTGATAGAGCGTGACCCAACCCGTGTCGAGCCACGGGGCAACCTGAATCGTCGAAAGCTCAGCCCCTGTAATGCCAGCAAATCTGGCAACCAACCGAAGCGTATTGGTATCCAAGAGTTCTTGCCTGATAAGCTCAGGCCTGTTGTGTGAGAGCTTCAATTGGGAAAAGCCAAAGCCGAACTCAAGATGTTGTGCACTAGTCCACTTCTTTGGGGCTGTCGAAGACACTTGGCCTGAGCTTGCACAACACAGGGCCAAGAACCACACACAAAGAATCGTTCGCGCTACGGTGTTCATTTCGCCGAACAGTTGTTCAACCGCATGTGGTTGTTCCAGGGGTTTCCGGGGAACAACCGCACTTTCGGTGGTTGTTCCAGGGGACGGGTCCGGGAACAACCGCAGATTGTGCGGTTGTTCCCCGGCGAGCCGTGAAAGCTGGCTTGCATCCTGCCCGGAGTGTGCCAACCCGGCGCCGCCCAGCAAGCTGAAATTGAAGCCAAAATTGAAGCAGCGACCTCTGCCGCCAATCTGGAGCCTCTTTCAAGACCGTAGCAGCCGACGTGAGGAGGCTCAAACTTCAAGGGAAACAGAGCCTCCTCACGTCGGCTGCTACGGAGTTTTGAAATCGCCTCTCCGCAGCCCGCATTTCTCCCCAGTCTGCGTAGCGGCAAACTGGCGTTTGCCGCCGTTCGCTTGAGGGGATGAGGGGGAAAGCGCAGAGAAGCGCGGCGAACACCAGTTCGCCGCCACGCCCAGCCGGCAATCCAAGCCTGTGGTGAGAAATGCGGGTTGGCCAAATCCTGGCCCGCGGCGTGAGAGCACGCGGCCTACAGGGCGGTTTTGTAGGCCGGGTCCCCTGCCCTGGCGTCACCCACTGATGCCGTTATTCCCGGTTTGCGGAAGATTGGGGCCTCAGCCGCCGGTCTTCTTCTCCACCGCCAACGCCACGGGCACTTCCACCAGCTTGCCCCCGGGAGTGACGCGGAATTTCTGTCCGCGCCAGGTCACCTGGTTGCCGGCAAAGGCCAGCGCCCAGATCACGACTTGCAGCAGGTCTTTGAGCGGTGCCAGCGGCCAGCAGCGCGCGGCGTCCGCTCCGCAGAGCTTCTCTTCGCAGTAGCGGGCGGCCCACAGCCGCGCGGCCAGACCCACGCCGGCGGCAACGCCAGAAGCCAGCGAGGGAAAACACGCCACCCACAGCAGCGGCCAGAACGTGGCGTTGCTCAGGATGCTGAAGAAGTAGGGCGCGGGCCGGCAGACGCGGATCGTGCGCGCCCAACGCAGTTGATGCGCGAAGACCGCGCCCCACGTCATCGGTGCCGCGCGGCATTCCACCACCAGCGGGCACAGGACGATGCGCCCGCCCTGCGCCGCAATCTGGTGGCCGAGTTGGTAATCATCCGCGAGATAGTCGGCCAGCGATGCAAACCCGCCGAGGGCCGCGAGATGCCGGCGGGTCGTGGCCATCACCGCGCCCAGCGCGAAGTCGAGCGGCTGGAGGCTTTGGGACTGCAGCACCTGCGCCCAGAAATCCGCGTTCACGGCCAGCGCCTCCCAGCGCATGGCCAGGTTCGCCGGCTGGTCCAGCTTGTAGAAGCAGCACGCCAGACCGCAGTTCCCTCCGGCGTCGTAGCCGCCGACGTGAGGAGGCTCAGGCCATTGCGGATTGCAGATTGCAGATTGCAGATTTGAAGCCAGAGCCTCCTCACGTCGGCTGCTACGACCGGTCGGCGTCGAGTCCAGCGGCACCACGAGTGAGGCGATGGTGTCGGGCGGCGCCCACACGTCAGCGTCGCTCACCAGAATGACCTCGTGCCGCGCCAGCCGTTCGAGTTGGGCCAGCGTGGAGACTTTGGCGTTGGGACCAAGGCTCTCCGAGCAGACCACCAGTTGGGCATCGCGCCTGGGGTTTTCAGCAATGATGTGTCGCACAACTTCGCACACCGGGTCTTCCGCAGTTGCGACCCCGAACAGAATCTGCACCGGCCCGGCATAGTTCTGCTGGAACCAACTTCGCAGACACGCCGCCGTCTCCGCGTCGCAACCTTTCAGCGGCTTGAGCAACGTGACGGGCGGAGCGTGGCCGTCTCCCGGCACCCGGCGATGCAGCGGAAAGCGCGCGGCCACGATCCATTGCCACAGGTTCAGCGCAAAGCTCAGCAGCGCGAGCGCAGCCAGGATGACGGTCAAGAGCACGCGCGGTTTCTTAGCATTGGCCCGCGCGGCGGGGAAAGGAATTTGCAGTGGCACGGCTCCCTGATGCTTACGAAAATCTCGGGTCGCCGTGTGAGGGCACACGGCCTACAGGGTGAAAGTGTCGGCCGGGTCCCCTGACCCGGCGTTCACCCGGCCGCACTTTGCTTCGGTTCATCCAAAGTGGGGACGTGGCCTGGGCCGCGGGGAAAACGCTGGTTTGTCGGGGCCGCTCTGCTAGATTCCCGCCGGTTCGAGCGTCCAGCATGAGCACAACCAACCATTTCAAGAGCAGCCCCGAGCGCGTCTCCTACGTGTTCGTCGTGCTGACGTTTGCGCTGGTGGGCTGGCTGCACTTGGCCACGCCGCTGTTGGCCGCGCTGTTCTCCTACTTCGCGCTGACGAAACTCCACTTCGAGGTGCGCGGCGGCAAGTGGATCGCCATCACTCTGTTTTTGCTCCTCGCGTCGGCGGCGGGCTGGGGCATGGCCTACTTCACCCACCAGTCGGTCGATGCCCTGCCGAAGATCGCGGATGAAGCCATCCCCTCCATTGCCCGTTGGGCGGCTGAATACCAAATCGAGCTTCCGTTCACGGATTTCGAGGGCCTCAAGACAATGATCTTCGACACCTTGAAGGAAGAGACGGGGTTCATCGGCAAGGCCGCGCACTTCGCCCGCGTAGCGACGACCCAGGTGGTTTTCCTGATCATCGGAGTGGTCGTGGCCATCAGCGTCTTCCTCAACGCCCAGATGGAACTCGACCGCCACAGACACGCGGTGAAGAACAACCTTTATTCGATTTGCTGCGACGAGATCGCGGCGCGCTTCGGGGCGTTTTATCAAAGCTTCGCGACGGTAATGGGCGCGCAGATGGCCATCTCGGCGATCAACACCGTGCTCACGTTGATCTTCGTGCTCTCGGTGCGGATGCCGCATCCCGTGGTCGTCACCGGCGTGACGTTCCTCTGCGGCTTGCTGCCCGTGGTGGGCAATCTCCTCAGCAACACCATTATTGTGGCCATCGCCTTCACGGTGTCGCCGAAGATGGCCCTGACCGCGCTGGTGTTCCTGGTGGCCATTCACAAGCTGGAATATTTTCTGAACAGCAAGATCATCGGCGCGCGCATCCGCAATCCGATCTGGCTCACGCTGCTGGGGTTGATCATCGGCGAGAAACTCATGGGCGTGCCGGGCATGATCCTGGCCCCGGTGGTGCTGAACTACGTCAAAGTCGAAGCGTCGCGGATTGAAGTGAAGAGCGAATGAGCGGTAGTGCCGACGGTGAAGAGAGGCCCGTTCACAAACGGCTCACGTTCGCGGATACTCACCGATCATTTGAAGGACGGCCCGTTCGACGATCCGCTCCTCGTCGTTCAATCGGAGCAACTGGAGGGTGACCTGCCTCACTTCTGTCAGGCCCAGGAGGCGAGCGCCGTCGATGGCAAAGTGCTCCCGCCACGGCTCGATTCGCGGATTGAATAGCCGGACCAACGCGCCGGTGGACGGCGAGATGGAGCCGACATCGGTGCCTTTGGCGCGATTGCACCGGGCGCAAGAAAACGCCAAGTTCGACAGATCCGTGATCCCTCCATGCTTGCGGCTGATGACGTGATCCACCTCGCAGCCCGCGAGCAACGCCCACTCCGGCATCTGGCAATACTCGCGCCGTCCACCCGCCCGCGAGGCGACTTCCCGTCGTAATCCTGGGCCGATACTCTCAGCCATGCTGCCCTGCCGGACGCGCCGTGGCTTTGGCCAGCACCAGCAGGTGCTCCAGCTTCAGGTAGTCCTCCAGTTCCACTTTTTCCTCTGGCAGCAGCCCGATTTCCTTCTCTTTCGCAATCAAAGCCCAGATGCGTTGCCGGGCCGCTTCGGACGGCTGGAAATCAGACCAAGCCTGGGAGGGGATGTGGCCCACCAGGAATTCCAGCACTTCGTCGCGCGCGTTCATGCGGGGAAAGTAGCGGGAGCGATGCCCTCAAACAAGCCGAAGCTGGAACGAGCCCGCGGCGGTCTCTTCCCTTTCCCAAAATCTGACCGATACTCCTGCCGTTGAAACCGCGGTCCACAACGATCTTGCTCCACTTCCTGTTCTTCCTCTCCGGCGGCGCGGCGCTGGGCTACCAGATGGCGTGGTCCCGCCTGCTGGCCGCGGGCCTCGGCCACGAGTGGCCCGCGGTGCTCGCGGTCGTGAGCGCGTTCCTGGGCGGCATGGCGCTCGGCGCCTGGACCCTGGACCGCGCGGTCAGTCGCAGTGTGCGGCCCGGACGCTGGTACGGCGGGCTGGAACTGCTGATGGGCGCGTGGGGCATGCTGTCGCCGCTGCTGATTCCGCCCGCGAACGATCTGGCGCTGCGGTTGATCGGACTCCAACCGTCGCCGCTGCGGCATTGGGCGGTGGCGTTTCTGCTGCCAATGGCCGTGTTGCTGCCCGCCACCGCGGCGATGGGCGCCACGCTGCCAGCGATGGAGCGGTTTCTGTCTGCCTGGACCGGGCGCGCCCGCTGTCTGGGCGGTCTCTACGCCGCAAACACGCTGGGGGCCGTCAGCGGCACACTGGCCAGCGCGTTCGTGATGGTGCCGGCGCTGGGCTTCCAACACGCGCTGTGGTTGCTGGCGGCGGTGAACCTGTTGTGTGGCGTGTTGGCGCTGGCCGTCGAGGCGCGAGGCGCCGTGCGCTCGCTTGAGAGCGGGACGGATGAACCGCTTCCGGCGCTACCCATTGCCGAATGGCGGGCGGCCATCACGGTGTTTGTGACCGGATTGCTCGGCATCGGTTACGAAGTTCTCGGGGTGCGCGTGCTGGCGCAGGTGTTGGAGAACACCGTCTTCACGTTCGCGCTGGCGTTGTCGGTTTATTTGGGCGGGACCGCGTTGGGCGCGGGGCTTTACCAGCGGTTCGGAGCACGACGTAAAACTCCTTCCCTGTTCTCCGACCTGCTTTGTTGGCTTTCGCTGTCGTGCCTGCTCGGAACACTGGTGTTG
Source organism: Verrucomicrobiota bacterium (assembly GCA_016219875.1). Lineage (GTDB taxonomy): Bacteria > Verrucomicrobiota > Verrucomicrobiia > Limisphaerales > JACRJZ01 > JACRJZ01. The sequence continues at coordinate 78,500 of JACRJZ010000145.1, forward strand.
GCCCATGCGCCAGCGCTGCATGAAGGGCTGCGCGCGGCCTTGGGCAAAACACCGGCCGGGGCGCTGGCTGCAGAGGGTCTGATGGCGGCCCTTGTCTTCGGCCTGCCGACCGTGCTCATGGGCGCGCTGTTTTGCCTGCTTGTGCAATCCGCCCACCGGGCCGAGGGCGGCGTGGGCGCGGCCGCGGCGTTGAACACGCTGGGCGGGGCGTTGGCCGGCGTGGTGTTCGGCGTGGTGTTGCTGCCGCTGGTCGGATCGAAGTGGGCGCTGGCCATCCTGGTGCTGGGTTACCTCGCGCTGGTCCCGCGGGTAGCCGGCTGGCGTTGGGTTTGGTTCGCCGCGCCGCTCGGGCTGGTCTTGGTTTTGCCGGCGAGCTTGCGTCTGGTGACGTTGCCTCCAGGCGGACAGGTGATCGGCTATCGCGAGGGAGTGATGGCTTCTGTGGCGGTCGTCGAGGAACCGGACGGTCAGCGGACCTTGCGCGTGGACAATCATTTCCAAATGGGCGGCACGGCCGCGGCGGCGGCGGAATACCGTCAAGCACACCTGCCGCTGCTGCTGCATCCTGCGCCCCAACGCGCGCTGGTGCTCGGCCTGGGCACCGGCATCACGCTCGGCGCGGCGAGCTTGCATCCGGGCCTGAGAAGTGACGGCGTGGAACTGGTACCGGAAGTGATCGCGATGCTTCCGTACTTCGAGCCGCAGAATTTTTCGCCAGGGCGGCAGACGAACCTGACGCTGCACGTGGCCGACGCGCGGCGCTTCGTGCGGACCAGCGGAGCTCGCTACGACGTGGTGATCGCGGACCTGTTTCACCCGGCGCGCGACGGCGCGGGCGCGCTCTACACGCGCGAGCATTTCACGGCCATCCGCGCACGGCTGGCGGCAGGCGGTTTGTTCTGCCAATGGCTGCCGCTTTATCAGCTCGACGAGCCAACGTTGCGCGTCATCGCGCGCACGTTCCTCGACGTGTTCCCGCACGCGCAACTGTGGCTGTTGCATCTGAACGTTGATACGCCCGTCGTCGGTTTGATCGGTTCGCCGCAGCCGGCGCCATACTCTCCCGACTGGCTGGAGAAGCGGGCGACCGGGGCGCAACTCAGCGGCGCGCTGAAGCAACTGTCGCTCACGGATTCCGTGCGGCTCTTTGGGCAACTGCTCGCCGGGCCGGACGAACTTCGCGACTTCGCCGGCAACGTTCCGCTCAACACGGACAACGAGCCACGCGTGACGTTTGGCGCGCCGCGAATCGTGTATCGCAAAAGCCAATTCCCAAGCCCCGTAGCAGCCGAGGTAACGAGGCTCCATTCAGCGGCCAGAGGTCAGAAGTCAGAGGTCAGTCAGAAGAATCAGAGCCTCCTCAGGTCGGCTGCTACTGATGTGAAATCGCCTCGCGAGCGGGCCACGGTGAGTCCATTGTTGTTCTCGCTACTGGACCGAGGCGCGGCGAATCCCGCGGCGGTGCTCGGCCTGGACGGAGCGGGCGACGCAAGCGAGTTCAGCCGCCGGCTCGCGCGCTTCTGCCGTGCGCGGGACGTGTACTTGCGCGGCCTGGCCGCAGAAGCCGAGGGCCGCCACCCCAACGCCATTGACGCCTACGTGGAGAGCGCGCGGCGGAGCGAGGATTTCACGGCGGGCTACGCGCAGTGTCTCACGCTGGCGTCCTTGCTGGCGAAGGAGAAACCCGCCGAAGCGCGCGCGTTGCTGGAGCGATTGGTGGCAGCGCAGCCCCGGCGTGGCGTGGCGGCAGAGATGCTGAAACGGCTTGAGCAGGCTGAGCCTGAACGCCGAAGCGGGCCGAGATGAAGGGCGAGGCGGCGGCACCCGCACTCCTCAGCCCGGACGTTTCATCCCAGCGGACGGCTGCCGATACTTGGGCGGCTTGCGCAGCACCAGGTTGTCGATGAAGAACTCCATCATGCGGTCGCGGTTCACCGAGGTGTGGCCCAGGTCCGGCCCGACTTGCACGTCGAAGCTCTTGCCGGCTTTCTGCAAAGCGTGGATGAGTTGGAGCGAGTTGGCGGGATGCACGTTGTTGTCGGCGGTGCCGTAGAAGATCAGGAGCCGGCCCTGGAGGTTCGTCGCGTAGTTCATCACGCAGGCGGCTTCGAAGCCTGCTTTGTTCTCCTGCGGAATCCACATGTAGCGTTCGGCGTAGATGGTGTCGTAGTTCCGGTAGTCGGTGACGGCGGAGTTCGCGCAGGCGGCCTGGAACACGTCTGGGTAGCGCAGGAGGGTCGTCGCGGAGACGGTGCCGCCGTAGGAAGTGCCGTACATCCCGACGCGCCGTCGATCCACGCTGCGGCGGTTCCAAAGCGACTTCACGCCGGCGGCCTGGTCGTCCACTTCCACGCGGCCGAGCTTCTGGTAGATCGCGTCCAGGAACCGCTTGCCGCGTCCGCTCGCACTGCGCGAATCGAACGAGGCCACGAGGAAGCCAAGTTCCGTGAGCGTGTTCGGCAGGGTGAAGGTTTCGCGCGCGCCCACGGTGCCGGGGCCGGCATAGACGCTGACGAGCAGCGGGTATTTCCGGTAGGGCACGAAGCCCGACGGATAGTGCAACATGCCGTAGAGGTCCGTCGTTCCGTCCGCTGCTTTGAACTGGAGCAGTTCAACCGGCTTCAGGCCGAGCTTCTTGAACTTGGTGGTGTCGCTTCGGGCGAGTTCCCCCAGCACCCGGCCTTCCGCGTCGAGCAGGCGCGTGACGGGCGGGGTGTCGTGGGTCTGGGCGACGTCGATGAAGTGCCGGCCATCCGGCGCAAGATCGACACTGTGGTGGAAGGCCGGATCGGTGAGCCGGCGGTCGCCCTGGCCGTCGAGGCCGACGCGATGGAGTTGGAGCTTCATCGGATTGTCGCCGTCGCGGGCCATGTAGAAGACCACGCCGGCTTCTTCGTCCACGCGCACGATGTTTTCCACTTCAAACTCGTGCCGCGTGAGCGTGGCCAGCAACGCTCCGCTGAGGTCGTAGAGGTAAAGGTTCCTCCACCCCGTCCGCTCCGAGGTCCAGATGAAGCGCCGTCCGTCCTTGAGGAAACGGAACGGAGGCAGGTTCTCCGTCCAACTCGGCAGCCATTCCTCGCGCACGATGACGCGGCACTGCCCGGTGTCCGGGTTGGCGGCACACCACTCCATGATATTCTGGCGGCGGTTGGTGCGATGGAAGAGCAGCTCTTTGCTGTCGGCAGTCCACGACACGCCATAGACGTAGTGGCCGACGACCGCGTTGTCGAACGGCTGGCCACCGCGCACGTCCAGCTTCACGGTTTTCTTCGACTCCAGATCATAGACGAGGATGTCCACGAGCGGATTGGTGGTGCCGACCTTCATGTAAGGCTCCACGTCGAGGCGGTTCGGGACTTTCGTTTCATCGAGCGTCAGGTAGTAATCACGAATCGCGCTTTCGTCGAAGCGGTAGAACGCCAGCTTGCGGCTGTTCGTGGACCACCACATGGCCGTGGTCTGGTAAAGCTCCTCGCCATAGACCCAGTTGGCGGTAGCGAGTTTGACGCGTGACTGCTCGCTGCCCTCGGTGGTGAGGGCGATGGCGTTGGTGCTGTTGGTGGCGCTGAGCCAAAGATTGCGGTCGCGGTAAAAGGCCCGCCATTTGCCATCGGGGGACACGGCGTTGGTGTATTGGCGGCCGCGCTCCGGGCGCTCGCGCGGCGTTGGGCGCTCAGGCTTTTTCTCGGGCTGTTTGGCGGCGGACGCGTTGGTGCCAGTCACCAGTTCGGTGGCCTGGCGCGCGGCGATGTCATAGCGCCAGCGTTTGCCGTCCTTCTGATACTCGAAGGCTTTGCCGCCGTCCTTCCAAGTCACGGTGAGCGCACCGAGCTTCACGGAATCCGGGATCGCCTTGCTCATTGTCTGAAACCGCGCGTAGCCGGGCATCGACTTGAGGCGGTCCTGGGCGTCAGCGGTGAAAGAGGCCAGGGTGAGAGCCAACAGGCCCGTGAGCAGGATGGGAGAGAGTCGAGGGTTCATTGGGGTATCTGTTCAACCGAGAATCCGAGGCGCGAAATCCGACAAACGAGAGCCGGGTTCAAGACCCTGTAGCGGCGAACTGGCGTTCGCCGGAAACCTCACGCTTTTCCAGGGAGAATATGGCGTCGGTCGCCAGACCGCCGCAACGACGCCGAGGTATTGGGATTCGCTCACGGATTCTGGGCTTCCGCTGCACCACCCGCGCCGGCCCGCCACGCCGCGAGCTCCTCGCGCAGCCTTTCCACCGGCAGCCCGACGACGTTCGTGAACGAGCCTTCGATGCGCTCCACGATCAGTTCGCCGTGCTGCTGGACCGCGTAGGCGCCGGCCTTGTCCAACGGGTCGATGCGCGCGAGGTAGGCGCGGACCTGGTCGAGGGTGAGCGGATGAAAGGTGACGCGGGTGATGACCGCAAAAATTCTTTCCCGATGGGAGCGCAGGCCGATGAGCGAGACGCCCGTGATGACGTGGTGCTCCTGGCCCTGGAGTTCGAGCAGCATGTCCTCGGCTTCGTCGAGCGAGCGGGGTTTGCCGTAAATCTTGTTGTCGAGGCAGACCAGCGTGTCCGCGCCCAGCACCAGCGCGTCCGGATGCTTCTTGGCCACCGCGCGGGCCTTGCGGTGGGCGTTGAGCTGGCAAATCTCCGCCGGCGTGAAGTGCTCCGGCTGCGGCTCCGGGGTGCGGGCGGGCACGACGGTAAAGTCCAGCCCCATCTGCCGAAGCAGATCGCAGCGGCGCGGGGACGCAGAGGCGAGGATGAGAGGCGGCAGGCTCATGGGAGGAACGGGAATTGAGAATTGGAAATTGGGGACATACGCCGGCTCGGGATGAGAAGAACACGAATTCCCGTTCGCAGTCGCAGGGCCTGCTCACTTCTCAAGCGGGCCTTCGCTTCAATGGGCAATTTCCAATTCTCAATTTTCAATTTTCAATTCCCAGTCGGGCTTCAATTCCCAAACTCCGCCGCCGCGGCCGGCAGTTCGCGCTCGACCTCTTCGATTCTATATCCGAAGCCCGCTCCGCGCACGCTGGCCAGGTCCACGCAGCCTTCGCGGCGCCGGTAGAGTCCGGGATGCACCGCTTCTTCCGGCTTCGAGGCGTCGGGGTAGAACTGCATGGCGTTCGTCTCGACGCCCATGATCGTGGGCATGTGCGCGGCGAGCAGGCAGTGCGGGACCTGCGCGAGCATCGGGTTCGTGAGGTCCTGGACCATGAGGGTCATGCCGTGCGCCTGCGCCCAGCAGCCGCTCAGGAGCGCGCCGGTCTGGGTCTTGCAGGTCTTGAGCGCCACGCCCGTCCAGCCCAACTCGCGGCCCAGCTTCACCAGCCGCCAGTCGTGCGCGCTCTCATCGAGGAACAGCGGTTTGCGGGCGGCGACGCTGTGAACGTCAATCGGGTGCTGCTCCAGTTCGTAGGGGAACGGTTGCTCGACGTAAAGGATCATGCCGTGGAAGCGCGGGTGTTCGTCGCGGAGCCGGTCGAGAATGTCATTCACGTACGCCGGATCGGTGACGGTGCAGTTGAAATCCGCCGTCAGCCATTCGACGCCATGCGGGACGGCGATGGCGCCGACGCGCACGAGACGCCGGTAATCCCAGGCGTCGTCGTTGCCGCGGAGTTTCACCTTGAGGCACTTCAAGCCGTCGCGCCGAATCCAGTCGGCCAGGAGCACCGGGTAGCCGTCGTTCGGCTCATGGCCGGTCAGTTCGGGAGCGTCGAGCAGATCCAGCCCGCCCACGAGGTGCCAGGCGCGCAACCGCTCCCGGCGTCGGGGCAGGAGGAAGTCGCAGGGGAACTTCCCGGCGAAGCTGGCGTGCCGGCCCGCGGGCAACAGGTAGGTGCTGAGATCGCGATTCAGGAAATCCGGCGTGTAAGTCTCATAAACAGGGCGCTGATGGAGTTGGCCGAAGGCGTCGTGAAGCGCCAGGTCGAAGACGGAATTGCATACCAGCGCCGCCAGCCACGGCATCGGTTCGCCGTCGTGCGTCATGTTGCTTTGTTGGAGCAGACCGGCGAGCACGGCCTCCTGGAAATCATGTCCCAGTTCGAGCGCGTGACCGCGGGCGTCGAACTTTGTCCACGCTTGCGCGAGTTGGGTCGTGAATTCCTTCAGCCGCTGATGACGCGGCTCGTGGGGCAGTTTGCTGGGCCAAACCCACTGGACGCTGAGCGGCGTTTCGCCCCAGCCCTGGGCGGTGCGCCCGCCGGCGTCGCTCACCGTTACGCAAGCGCGGGCACACGTCACGGACGTCAGGGTTTCCGGCCCGAACTTGAGCGGCACCCGGGTTTGCACCGGGAGGAAGTGGAGCCGGGTGGCGATCACCCGCACGTCGCTCGGTTTGCTCATGGCTTGTGTTTAGCCAGACCGCGGCTGGGGGAGAAGACTTTTGTTGGCGTGACGGTGAGATGGGGCGCTGCTCCGGTCTTTGGTAAACAGGAAAGGCCGCGACGCATGAGTGAGAGCAAGGGCGGTGGGGCGAGCGTACCCGCGAGCCGCTCTGGGACGTTCCCTCCCGGCTCGCGGGTACGCTCGCCCCACCAAGTTCCCTACGGACTAGGCAACGCCGTGCTCGCCCTTGCCAGTCGCAATCGTGGCCGCTACGGTAGGCCCGTGATCGCGTTGCCGTCAGAATTGTTGGAAGCGCCGGAGCTGGCCCTTTATGCCAAGCAGATTGAGGCCCGACTGGGCGACGAGCGCAAGCGGCGTGCGCGGTTTCGTGAAGAGCTGTCGCCCAGCGTGAAGGCGGAGTTCATCAACGGGGAGGTTTTTATGCACTCACCGGCAACGGTTAAACACAACCTGGCTCGGAAACACTTGGTCATCCTGCTGCACACCTACGTCACCGTTCACCGCCTCGGCTTGGTCCTGGACGAGAAGGCGATGATCGAATTGACCCGCAACGACTACGAGCCGGACATCAACTTCTTTGGTCCCGAGAAGGCCGCCCGCCTCCACCCGGACCAGCTTCTGTTGCCGCCGCCCGATTTCATTGTCGAAGTGCTTTCCGAGAGCACGGAGCGCAATGACCGCGGCGTCAAGTTCCGCGATTACGCCGCCCACGACGTGCAGGAGTACTGGCTGGTGGATCCCGACGCGGAGGTCATCGAGCAATTCGTGAACCGCGACGGCCATTACGCCCTGCTCCTCAAGCTCAACACCGGCGCCATCACCAGCCGCGTGGTCCAAGGCTTCACCGTGCCGGTGCGGGCGGTGTTTGACGCGGAGGAGAACCTCGCAGCGTTGCGGAAGCTGACCCAACCGACGTGAGCTTCCACTTAGACGATCCGATCCGTCTCGACTCAAGCTGGCTCCATCCCGGCCCGCCACTTGCCACCTTTCCTACCCCATGACTTCCCGCGAACGACTCGCCGCCACTCTGAACCACCAGCAACCCGACCGCCTCTGCGTCGATTTCGGCGCCGGCTTCCAGACTGGCATGGGGGCCGGCGCGGTGCATCGACTGCGCCAGCGCGTGCTCGGCCAACCCGACCATCGCGTCAAGGTCATCGAGCCGTATCAGATGCTCGGCGAAATCGACGAAGAATTGCGGCAGGTGCTGGACCTCGATGTGGTCGGCGTCCACGGGCCGCAGACCATGTTCGGCTTCAAGAACGAAGGCTGGAAGCCATTCACGATGACTGACGGCACGCCGGTCTTGGTGGCAGAGAAGTTCAATGTGACGCCCGCGCCCGATGGCGGCTGGTGGATGCACCCCGAAGGCGACACCACCGCGCCGCCCAGCGCGTGGATGCCGCAGAGCAGTTTCTTCTTCGACTCGCTGCACCGGCAGGGGCCGCTCGACGAAGCGAAGTTGGATCCCGCTGACAACTGCGCAGAGTTTGGGCGGCTAGACACGGACACGGTTGAGCACTTTGCCCGGCAAGCGCGGCGCGACTTCGACACCACGAGCTATGGGCTTTACATGACCCTGCCGGGGATGGGCTTTGGCGACATCGCGCTCGTGCCCGCGCCGTGGGCCAGGCGCCCGCGCGGCATTCGCGGCGTGGAGGAGTGGTACATGGCCACCGTCACGAACCGCGACCACGTGAGGAAGGTCTTCGAGCGGCAGTGTGAGTTCGCGTTGCAGAACATCGAGGTGCTTGCCGCCGCCGTCGGCGATCGCGTGCAAGTGGCCTTCGTGACCGGCACGGACTTCGGCACGCAGACCGGGCTGTTCTGCTCCGTGCAGACCTACCGCGACCTCTACAAGCCGTTTCACCAAGCCGTCTGCGGCGCCATTCACCAGCGGACGAAGTGGAAGACGTTCATTCACAGTTGCGGCGCGGTGGTCCCGCTGATCGCCGAATTCATCGACGCGGGCTTCGACGTGCTGAACCCGGTGCAGTGTTCCGCCAAGGGCATGGACCCGCGCACGCTCAAGCGCGAGTTCGGCCGGGACGTGGTGTTTTGGGGCGGCGGCGTGGACACGCAGAAGACGCTGCCGTTCGGCACGCCGGAGGAGGTGTATCGGGAAGTGCGGGAGCGCATCGGCATTCTGGGCGAGGGCGGCGGCTTCGTCTTCAACAGCACGCATAACGTGCAGAGCAACGTGCCCACCGAAAACCTTCTCGCCTTGTTCCGCGCGGTGAACGACGCCAGAAAGGGCTGAATCGGCCCCTTCCGCGCCGCCGCCCACCCGTGGAACTTTTTCCGAAACAGTGCTTGACGGGTTTTCGGGACATGGCATAGACAACCCGCACATAACAGAACACAACTGACAACTGGAGCAACTCATGGCTGCCGAAAAATCGATCGAACAACGTGTCAAAGACATCATCGTCGAGCAACTGGGCGTGAACGCCGACCAGGTAACGCCCGACGCCAAATTCATTGAAGACCTGGGTGCCGACTCGCTCGACACCGTGGAACTGGTCATGGCCCTGGAAGAGGAGTTCGGCCGCGAGATTCCCGACGAGGAAGCGGAGAAGCTCCAAAGCGTGGGCGACGTGATCAAGTACATCGAAGAACTCAACAAGTAACCGATCCCGCTTTTCAGGGGCAGCGTCGGGCCGCAAGGCTGGCTGCCCCTTTCTATTATGCCTGCCAACTGGTCTGAGCGCCGGGTCGTCATCACCGGCATGGGCGCCGTCTCTCCGCTGGGCAATTCCCTCGCCGAGATGTGGCCCCGGCTCCTTGCCGGCGAATGCGGCGTGGATCGCATCCACGCCTGGGATCCCTCGGCCTTTGACACGCAAGTCGCCGCCGAGGTGAAGAATTTCACCGCCACGGGCTTCCCCTCGCCCAAAGACGTGCGCCGCGCCGACCGCTACTCGCAATTCGCCGTCACGGCCGGGCATCAGGCGTTGCTCGACTCCGGGCTGGACCTGGCCAAGGAGAACCGCGACGAGATCGGGGTCTTCATCGGCTCCGGCATCGGTGGCCTCTACACGACCGAGGAGCAGCACACGATCATGCTCCAAAAAGGGCCCGGCCGCATGTCGCCGTTCATGATCCCGATGCTGATCCTGAACATGGCCAGCGGGCTGTTCTCGATGTTCTACAAACTGCGCGGCCCGAACGTGGCGCACTGCTCGGCCTGCGCCACCAGCACCCACGCCCTCGGCGAAGCCTGGCGCACGATCAAGATGGGCGATGCCCAGGTCATGGTCGCCGGCGGTGCCGAAGCCACCATCGTGCCCCTTGGCATCGGCGGCTTTTGCGCCATGAAGGCCATGAGCACGCGCAACCACGAGCCGCAACGCGCCTCGCGTCCCTTCGACAGGGAGCGCGACGGTTTTGTCATGGGCGAGGGGGCCGGCGTCTTCATTCTCGAAGAACTGGAGCATGCCAAGGCCCGCGGCGCACGCATCCAGGCCGAGTTGCTCGGTTACGGCAACAGCGCCGACGCCAACCACATGACCGCGCCCGACCCGGACGGAGGCGGCGCCGCGCGTTGCATGAAGATGGCCTTGCGCAACGCCGGGCTGAATCCGGCCGACATCGACTACATCAACGCGCACGGCACCTCCACGCCGCTGGGCGACATCGCCGAGACGAAGGCCGTCAAGTCCATCTTCGGCGACCACGCCCGCAAGCTGGTCGTGAGTTCCACCAAGGGCGCGCTGGGCCACATGCTGGGCGCCGCCGGCGCGGTGGAACTGGCCATCTGCGTCAAGTCCATCGAAACCCAGCTTGTGGCGCCGACGATCAACCTCGACAACCCGGACCCGGAGTGCGACCTCGACTACGCGCCGCACAAGGCCCGCGAAATGAAAGTCACGACCATCGTGAACAACTCCTTCGGCTTCGGCGGGCATAACGCGACGGTGATTGCCAGGAAGTTCGCGGGCTGACACAGTGCCGGCCATGCCGGCCTCCAAAGTCATCTTCGTTGGAATCAAAGGGACCGTCCTGGCGCTGGACGCAGCTTCAGGCGAGCAAGTCTGGTCCAGACACCTCAAAGGCGGCGAGTTCGTCAACGTCCTCCTCGACGGCGATCACCTCTATGCCTCGACCCACGGTGAAGTCTTCTGTCTCGATCCCAGGACCGGCCAGTGCCGCTGGCACAACAAACTTCCCGGTATGGGCTGGGGCCTGGTCAGCATCGCCACGGAAAACGGGTTCAACACCGCGTTCCTTGCGCTGATGGAAGAGAAACGCCGGCGCGAGGCCGCGAGTGCTTCCGCGGCCTCGACGGCCTCGACGGCCGCAACCTGAAGTTCGTCGATGAACTTCCTCTCCCTGCTTGAAGCCAAACGCGATGGCCGCGCCCTCACGGCAACGCAGGTGCAGGACATCATTGCCGCCTCCACCGCCGGCCAGGTGCCCGACTATCAGATGGCCGCCTTCCTCATGGCCGTCTTCTTCCGCGGTCTGAGCACGGAGGAGACGCGCGCCCTCACGTTGGCCATGCGCGACTCCGGCGAGGTGCTGCGCTTTCCCGCCGATCCGCGCCCGCTTGTGGACAAACATTCCACCGGCGGCGTGGGGGACAAAGTTTCGCTGCCGCTGGTGCCGTTGCTGGCCTGCCTGGGGTTTCGCGTGCCGATGATTTCGGGCCGAGGACTGGGCATCACGGGAGGCACGCTGGACAAACTGGAGGCGATTCCGGGCTTCACCACGGCGTTGTCCACGGAGCGCATCATCGAAACCGTGCAGCGCGTGGGCTGCGTCCTCTGCGGCCAAACCGACCGGATGGTGCCCGCCGACAAGCGGCTCTATGCGTTGCGCGACGTGACGGGCACGGTGCCGAGCATCCCGCTCATCGTGGCGTCGATCCTCTCCAAGAAACTCGCCGAGAACCTCAATGCGCTGGTGCTCGACGTGAAGTTCGGGCACGCCGCCTTCATGCGGACCCGCGACCAAGCGCGCGAGCTGGCGCAGGCGATGGTGGCGCTGGGCAACGAATGCGGCGTGCGCACCCGCGCGCTCTTGACCGCCATGAACACGCCGCTGGGCCGGACCGCGGGTAATTGGCTGGAAGTCAAAGAGAGCATCGAGTGCCTTGAACGGAACGCGGGCTGCCAATCCGTCTCTTCAGAAAACAAGCAGAGCGCGCCCGACCTCCAGGAACTCGTGGTCCTCTTCGCCGCGCATCTGCTAGTCCTCAGCGGCAAAGCAAACAATGTCGAAACCGGCGAGGCTCAAGCCATCGCCTGCCTGGCCTCGGGTGGCCCCCGCCGCAAGTGGGACGAGATGCTCGCCGCGCAAGGCGCCGACTTGGACGCGCTCCAACGGAAACTCGCCGCGGACCACGCCGCGCCCGCGGTGCTGGAACTGAGCGCGGACCGCGCCGGTTTTGTGTCGCACTGCGATGCACGGCTGGTCGGTGAGTTGGTGCGCGACCTCGGCGGCGGACGGCTCACCAAGGAGGGCGTCATCCAACCCGATGTCGGCGTGGACCACCTCGCTAAACCGGGAGAACCCGTCTCGCCAGGCTTGTTGCTGGGCCGAGTCCATGCCACGGATCGCGCCCAAGCCGATGTGGCGGTGGCCCGCTTGCGACAGGCGTTCACGATTTCCGAAGAGCCGCCCGCGCCAACGCCGCTGGTGATCGAAGTGATCGGCTGAAGGGAGAAGGCCGAGGTGGGGTTTCACCGGCGGCGGTTGTGCGTGTCCCGTGAGTACTTCGTGCTGGCGAGTGCTTCCGTGTGCTCGGCCAAGTTAGACGAAAGGAGGAGTGGCTCCCAGCGGAGGCCCCAGGTTTCAGAGGCGACTTCGCGCATCGCTTGTGCCCACGCGGCCTGCGTGAGGCCCGGCGGTTGCGGTTGCACGGAGCCTTGAATGAGCAGGCCGCTTTTCGTCCGGCGCTGCGCGGCGCCCGCGATCTTCCGGCCTCGCCACAGCAGGTCGGATTTTTCGTGACCCGCGAAGCATTGGCCGGGGAGTTCCATTCGGCGGCACGGCGCGACTTCGGTTTCAACTTGAAGCAGCCGGAAGGCGGCGTGCAGCCACCGGTGGACGCGCTCGTAGCTCGCCGTGGCTTTCAGCGCATACCACGAGTGCGACGGCGGGAAAGCCAGGCTGTAGGTCCAGTCCGCGTCGTGGGGCACCAGTCCGCCGCCTGTGGGCCGGCGCACCAGCGGACGCAGCAGCGTGAGGCGCTCGATGTCCGCGATGTGCTGGAAGTAGCCGAAGGAGGCGGCGGCTTCGGTCCAGCCGTAAAACCGGAGGACGGGCTGGCCGAGCGTCGGTGCGGCTTCGAGCAACGCTTCATCGAGGGCCATGTTGTGCGCGAAACCGCCGGGGCCGGATTCGAGAAGGAACCACGTTTCCACGGGGGAGGATTTCACGGGGCGGCCCGGACTTCAGACCTTGCCGGCGGAGGGGCAAAGACTCATGATCTCGCAGGCCGCGCACTCCGGCTTGCGCGCGAAGCAGCGCCGACGCCCGTGCCAGATAAGCCAATGGCTGAACAGCGTCCACTGCGCCTGCGGCACGAGCTTCATCAAGTCCTGCTCGATCTTCACCGGGTCACTCTCCGCGCTGAGCCGCAACCGTTGCGAGAGCCGCTGGACATGCGTGTCCACGACCACACCCACATTGGTGCCGAACACGTTTCCCAGCACGACGTTGGCGGTCTTGCGCCCGACGCCGGCGAGTTGCGTCAACTCCTCCATCGTGCGCGGCACTTCCCCGCCGTGGAGTTCGACCAGTCGCTGGCAACACGCCCGGAGGCTCTTGGCTTTGTTGCGGAAGAAGCCGAGGCGCTTGATATCGTTGGCCAGTTCTTCCGCCGGTACCCGCGCGTAATCCGCCGCCGAGCGGTACTTCTTGAACAGGTCAGCGGTGACGAGGTTGACCTGCTTGTCCGTGCATTGCGCCGAGAGAATGGTGGCGACGAGCAACTCCAGCGGGCTGGTGAAGTTCAGTTCGCAATGCGCGTCCGGGTAGGCCCGCTGGAGTCCGGCGATAATCTTGCGGACGCGGGCTGATTTGGCGGCGGCGGTTTCGCGGGGCATGACGGGGAGCGGCTCAGTGCGAGCGTGCCACTGGAGCGCGGATCGGCTCCGGCGTAAACTCAACGTTGGCGAAGACTTCGCTCAACTCGATGGTGATTTGCAGGGACGGCAACTCGATCTTTGCCTCCAGACCTGCGGCTTCACGCAACAGCCACTCCCCGGTGTCTTGCCGGATGAACTGTTCGAGGCGCGGCTCCTTCTGGCTCACCAGGAGGTATTCCTTGAGCGTGGGAATCCGGCGGTAGTTCTCGAACTTCTTCCCGCGATCGTAGCTCTCGGTGGAGTCGGAGAGGACTTCCACCAGGACGGTGGGGTTCACAATCGTGTCATGCTCCTCCGTCACATAGCGCAACGGGCCGCAAATCACCGAAAGGTCAGGGTAGGTGTAGAGGCCGGTGGCTTCGACCTTGATGCGCAAGTCACCATTGAACGGCACGCAAGGGCGGCCTTTGAGACGGTTGCCAAACTCACGTCCAGCGTTGGTCGCGATCAAGCTGTGCATCGGAGTGCCCCCCGCCATGGCAAACATCTCGCCGTCGAAGAATTCGCTCTTGAATTCCGCGGCCCGTTCGATGGCCAGGTACTCGGCTTCCGTCAGACGCTGGACTGGTTGTGGCAGACCCATAACACGATGGAGGTTCTACGCGCGCCGCCGCCGGCGCGCAAGCCTCGAAACCCGCTACGCCACTTCCGGCTCTTCGATCTCCATCGGTGCCTTGAACAGCGGCGTGCCGTCCGTGGCCTCGGGATACTCGAAGATCTTGCCCTCGTAGTTGCGGATGACCACGCGGTCCCGGTTCCGGCTGAGCACGTATTCAGGGCTGACCGGCACCTTGCCGCCGCCGCCCGGGGCGTCGATCACGTACGTCGGCACGGCGTAGCCCGTGGTGTGGCCGCGCAAGCGGTCCATGATCTCCAGTCCGCGCCGCACGCTGGCGCGCAAGTGCGCCGAGCCGGCGATCAGGTCGCACTGGTAGATGTAGTAAGGCCGCACGCGGCAAAGCAGGAGCTTCTGCACGTGCGCCTTCATCACCACGGGATCGTCGTTGACGTGGCGCAGCAACACCGACTGGTTGCCTAACGGGATGCCCGCGTCGGCCAACCGGCCCAGGGCATCGCGCACCTCGGTCGTCAACTCGCGCGGGTGGTTGCTGTGAATGCTGAGGAAGAGCGGGTGAAACTGCTTCAGCATCGCGCACAATTCCGGCGTGATGCGCTGCGGCAGGAAGACGGGAATGCGCGTGCCAAGGCGGATGAATTCCACGTGCGGAATCGCCCGCAGCCGGCTCAGCAGATACTCGAGTTTCTCATCGTTGAAGAGCAGCGGGTCGCCGCCGCTCAAGAGCACGTCCCGCACGGCCGGCGTCTTGGCGATGTAGTCGATCTGCCGGTCGAACTCCGGGTGGAAGTCGTAGCCCGTGGCGTTGCTCACCAGCCGCGAGCGTGTGCAGTAGCGGCAGTAGGAGGCACAGCGGTCGGTGACAAGGAAGAGCACGCGATCCGGGTAGCGATGCACCAAGCCCGGCACCGGCGAATGCGCATCCTCGCCACACGGGTCGGCCAGTTCCCACTCCGCCGTCTGGGTTTCCTCGAGGCGTGGGATGACCTGGCGGCGGATCGGGCAGTGCTCGTCCGCGGGATCGATGAGGTTGAAGAAATACGGCGTGATGGCCAGCGCCAGCTTGGTGTTGGCCAGCCGCGTGCCGGCGTGTTCCTCCGGCGTGAGCGTGGGCAGGAGGCGCTCCAGTTGCTCCAGCGTGGTGATGCGATGCTTGAGTTGCCAACGCCAGTCGTTCCAGTCGCGCTCCGGGACATCCGCCCAGAACCCTCGGCCCGCGGGACGGAACTCCTTCAGCGCGTGGATGGCGGTGGATTCGGGAGTTCCCCCCGGAGGCTCGTCTGAACCTTCATTTGACATGATGCGCGAACTATAGGTCAGGCAAAGGTCGTGTCAAGGGAGCCGCCGGCGGCAAAAGTTCAAAGTTCGAAGTTCAAAGTTCCGGGTTTCAAGCCAGGCGCGGGAGCTTCTTTCAACCCCGTAGCAGCCGACGTGAGGAGAGTCGGAGCAACCGATAGTTGCTGCATCGGGCCAAGGAACGGAGCGCGGCTGTGGTTGAAGACCCAGCCGCAGCACGCTCCAGAGGACGAAGCGCGGACAGGCTCCCACGCCCCGCGCCTGGGTTGGTGCTGCGGCTGGTCCGGCGGACACAGCCGCGCTCCGTTCCTTGGCAGGCTCTGTTTTCAATCTGCATTCCGCAATCTGCATTCCGCAATCAGAGTGAGCCTCCTCACGTCGGCTGCTACGGGGTTTTGAAATCGCTTCGCGGGCCTTGAATTTGGCTCGCTCGTCAGAAGCGGCCGGATTTGAAGTCGGAGATGGGAGTCGGGGCGCGATCTGGATTGGACTTGGATTTGTCCGCTTTCCGGGACGGGGACTTCGGACTCTTGAGGGCGGAAGGCTGGAAGTTCATCTTCCACAGTCGTTCGCGCCGGCGGTCCAGCGCGTCGAGGTCGGCGAGGGCACCGTTGATGATCGCGCGGCCCTTCTCCATCAATTCGGGATGGGCAGCGGTCGGCGGTGAGGCCTGGCTTCGGGCACGCAAGTACTGCTCCAGCACGCGACGATAATCGTCTGCCAGTTTCGCCGCTTCCGGGGAAAAGTGGGGACGAAGTTGGGTCAACTCCGCCGCTTTCTGGCGGAGCAATGGAAACTGCTGCGACGGCTCCCATTCCGCGAGAACGGTCTGGAGGGGGACGTGCGAATCGTGTGGGACTTCGTCTTTCTCCAACCGGACCCAGACCGGCGTGTAGAGCACGTCATCAAGCCGCTGCCGGCTTTCCGCGAGCGGCCAGACTTGCGTCGTGTCGCGGCCGGTGAGGCTGACGATCACTAGTGACCACCATTTGTCCACGTCCAGCATCCGCGCGAAATGCGGGCGGAAGGCGCGGAAGAACGTCGTCTGCCAGTTCAGGTTTTCGTGCAAGCGCGTCAGCATCTCCCGCAGGCAGGCCGGGCCGGCGCGCAGGCGGAGCAATTCCCGCACGAAGAGATGGGCGCAGGCGTCATAATGCGCGGCGTTGTCGCCTTCAAACCGGTCTTCCCCCGGCCAATTGAGTTGGTCCACGGTGAGGGCCGCGCGGACGGCTAGGCGGGCCAGCGCGTCGGCGCGCGGGTTGGGGTTGACGCGCGTCTGAACGACGGCCTGGCCCGGCGAGAGGACGACGGTGGCCAGCGGGCCGGCCTGAAGATGCGCGGCCAAGCCAGGCACGAGCCAAGGCGGCAACTCGACACAGCGGTCGCCCGCGTGGCGGTTGGCGAATTCCAGCAGCAAGACTTCCACAAAGGCGCGGATCAACCGCGGCGGATCGACTTCGTCCGGCAAGTCGATCCGATAGTCCCAGCCACCGGGAGAGTGGTTCGCCTGAATGAGAATCTGCCGGTCATCGCCTCGCGCGGGATGCAGTTCAACGAAAACTCGGCCGCGCCAAGTGTCGTCCCAGCCGAGTTCGCGCTTCAGGACCTGGCGGATCGTTTCGCCCGTGACCGCCAGCACCGACGGATCGAGCAGCACCAGGGTGGACTGCGACGGGGCCTGTTTCACGTTGGCGACGCGCAGCCCGCGGACGCTGATCTGCTTGCTGCTGCTGGTAATCAAGACCGGCTGCGGCGCGGCGGCGCGGAGTGGCAGGCTGCCGCAACACAAGAACAACACCAAGCCTGCCAGCACGGCCCATCCGAACGAGATAAACGCCCCGGACCTCGTAGCAGCCGACGCCAGGAGGCTCCTCCTTCCTGCGGAGGCAGCGATGTCGGAGCCAACGGCAAAACCTCCTAGCGGCGTCTCGGCAGAGCGCCGCCATTCTCGGATTCCTGGTCCAAAAGCCCGGCGCTCTGCCGAGACGCCGCTACGCCCGCGAGGTCTTGCCATCGGCTCCCTGACCTCTGACCTCTGACCTCTGACCTCTGGATGGAGCCTCCAGACGTCGGCTGCTACGGAGGGATCGGCGTAGGCAAACAGTCTCTGAAGTGTGGCGAACCCGCGTGTCGCCAGCCCGTGCGGCAGCAGTTCCGGCCGTTGAGTTGTGACGCGGTTCGTCATGCGGACTTCACGCCTTCGAGTTCTTGCCGGCCGCGGGCTTGGACTCGGATTTCGCAGCGGTGCTCGCGGGCTTGCCGTCTCCGCCGGAAGCGGGACTGGCCGCGGGGGCGGTTTCCTTCTTGGCGGCCTGCTTGTAGCCTTCGCTCCGATAGTCAGTGATGTAGAAACCGCTGCCCTTGAAGATCAGCCCCGCGCCCGTGCCCAGCAGGCGCTTGACCTTGCCCTTGCCCCAGCGTTTCTGGCCGCAGAGATCTTTCGGGCAAACCGTCAGCGTCCTCTCGCTCATCGATTGGAACACCTCGAACTGGTGCCCGCACTTGTCGCAAACGTATTCGTATGTCGGCATAGACCCACTCTAGTAAGGGGCGTGGGCGGAGGGAGTCAAGTGTCGGAGTGGACTTGTTGGAGGCGTTGAAGGGTTGAAGAGCTGAAGGGTTGAAACGTCTCCGTGGCTGGCGACTGCTGACAGGCACGCTTCAATGCTTCAACATTTTCACCCCTCCCTCTCGCTTACACGTCCTCCGTCTCCGACTTGTTGTGGGCGAGTTTGTAGGCAGTGATGAGGCCAAAGATCATCCAGGCGATGGTGTGCGGGCCAATGCTGCTGGCGACCAAGTCCTTGAAGTGAATCCGCTCGTAGATTGCCGTCGTGAGAGGCGCGGTCCATTCTGCTTTGCTGGGCTGGCCATTGAGGAGCCGCTGGAGTTCGGGCACGTCGTGCTCACGGAAGTTCTTCACGTCCTCCTCGGTGAACTGGTCGGGATCGCTGGCAGCGGTGCGGTCAACCCACTTGGCCAGGCCGCCTTTCTCGTGCTCCATGACTTCGAACAGCACCACGCTCATGAACTGCAGTTCGCGCTGTTGGGCGGCGCTCAGCTTCTGGCCGGTCTCGGTTTGGGTCTTCGTCTTCGCGCTCAGTTTGGCCGTCCTGGCGTCGTGGTAGGCGAGGAACTCCTTGATCTCACGGTCGGTCGCGAGCTTCACTCCGCGGCGCGCGTACTCGAGGTTCATCTCGTAAGCCAGGTTCACGCCGCGCACGACGGCTTTGTCCACCTCGACCTGCATGACCAGGACGTGTCCCGCCAGCACAGAGGCGAATGTGCTCATCCCCGCGAGGCTCGCCAAGGCGAAGCTTCCGCCCGGCACGGCGAGCCGGCTGACCAAACCCACCACGCCGCCGATGACCCAAGCAAGAAAGCCGAAGTGGAACCCAGTCTTCATCGCGATCCACTGCCAGCCGAAGGCACCGAGGACGCCCGTGACCAGGGCGGCCATCGCGCCGAGTCCGAGCCGAAGGCCAGGGGTGGGCGGGCGCGGCTTTGGCTCTTTGCGGTCGCGCCGGATTTCGCGCGGATCGCGCAAGTCGTCGGGGTCGAGCCGCCGCTTGGGCTTGCCCAGCCCGAAGTTGAGCCAGGATCGCGTGGGCTGTTGGAGCGGGTTTTCGCCGCGTTCCACCTTGGCGATGTAGTTGTTGGCCAGGCCCGTGCCGTCGCGCCCGCATTGCGGACAAGACACCGGCGAGCCAAGACGTCCGTTCACGGGTTGTTCCCGGAAGGCGAAGGCGTGTCCGCACGGACAATCCACGATGATTTCCATAGAGGCCCTGGCCGCCTTCGCCTGTGGCGACGCGGCCTATGCGTAAAAGAATCGGCATGGAACGGGCGGGGCTTGAACTTGAACCCCGAAGTTGGGGAGCACGCCCGCCCCGGGCGTGGCTGGGCGCGCCATCGCGGCCAGCACCGGGGGCCGACTAATGGAAAGGAGCGCAGGGAGTGTTTCCACGGCCCCGGGGTTTTCCGCGAGGGCGCGGAAAACCGCGCCCGCGGCGGGCGCGCTCCCCATTCCATTTCGGCGTTCGGCTTGAACTCGAACCCGCCTTGTCGCAGCGAATACGCACACTTTGCGAAGTGTGCGCATGGACGGAGTTCCGTCGGTCCCTTCATCGAGTTCACGAATTCTCTACGGGAACTTCCCGTGCGCGGGCCGGGGCAGGAGGTCTGGCCTACACCGCGCCGGCAGCGGCGCTTGAGCCTTGACTGCGCGCCTGGGCCGCCATCCGCCAGAGAAGCCACACGGCCTCGTCGTCCAGCGCGGCTTTGCTGGCGTAGCCCACGGGCTGGGCGGGCTGGTCGCGCAACGCGACGGCGCCGCGGTTGAGCCGGACGTGGGGGGCGCTCTGGGACAGAAGTTGAATCAGATGCCCCGTTTTCTCGACCAGGCCGAGTTCGGGCCGCTGGAAGAGATAGCCGAAGAGAAAATTCTCCGCTTCGATCTGAAAGCGCATCGCCCCGCCGGCCAAGAAAATGTCCACCTGGACCTTGGCCGTGTCTTCGATCTTGTGCCGCACGTCCGTCTCGATGGTATCGAACGCCACCACGACGTAGTCGCGATGGACCCGCTCCTGCGTCACGGTTTGGCTGACGCCGAAGTGGCGGACCACGCCGGCGGTCAGGAGCGAAACCTGCGGCCACGGCACCGGCACCGCGCGGCCCAGCGGATCGAAAACGCGCATGGCCTGGCCGTCGAGTTCGAGGCGTTTGACGGACTTGGCGTCGGGCAGCCGTGGCAACTGGCTGGCTTCGACCACTTCCGTCGGCACGCCGTCCCCCGCCAGCGCCCGCTGCACCAGCGTGGCTTCAGGGAGCGTCAAATGCCGCGCCAGGATGCCGCAGGCGACTTGCGCCTGGCGGAGCGCGTCGAGTTCCGTGAAGCGGGGCACGGCTTTCAGCGCGGCCTTCAACTGCTCGACCGTGGGGGCGAGAGAGTCCTTCTGCACGACGGCGAATTGCATGGAAGCATATCGGCACCGCGACCGGGCGGCTTCAGTGAAGCGCGAGGCTCAGTCAAAACCGATCTGGGAAGAAGGCTCTCCACTCCAGGACGCCACGCAAATCCAAGACGGAACGCAGACTCGCTTCAAGAATCACTGTCCTCATCCGCGTTCCATTTTGAATCCGCGTGGAACGTCCGGAGGCAGGTTCCAGTCACCTCGAAGGAGGAACGGGAATCACTTCGGAGCCGGGGTGTTGGTGGCGGGAACGGCATTCGTGCTGGGCACAACTTTGGCCCCGCCGTCCTGTTTGAACTCGACGTTCAAGTTGAAGTTCGTGGCGGTCCTCGGAGCGGGAGGCGGGGTCTTGCGGACGAGCATCTCCGCGCCCTTCATGCCGCTGAACAGTCCGGCGCGCACAAACTCCAGCCGGCGCGCGATGGCGAGTTCTTCTTTCAGTTTGGACACCTGCGCTTTGAGCACCTTGAGATCGTTGAACTGGCGTTCGAGTTCGGCCTTTTCGGACTGGAGCCGCTTCAACTCTTTGAGCAGGAACTCGCGGTCGCCCTCCGAGACGGCCAGCTTGCGCTCGGTGTCGGCGATCTGTTTGCTCAGATCGCCAATCAGGTTGGTGAGGTTCCCCATGCGCTTGGTCATGTCGTCCTTCATGCCTTCCAATTCGTTGATCTTGGCGTCGCGCTTAGCCAACTCGGCCTGCGCGGCTTGCTCCTTGGCCTTGGCGTCGGCCTCGGTCTTCTCCAGTTTCACCGCGAGCTGGGTGACGGTGTTGGAGAGTTCGCCGATCTTGACCTCGCGCTTTTCCACCTCGTTGGTGAGGGCGGTGTTGACCTGGCTCTGCTCGTCGAGCCTGGCGCTGGTCGTCTTGACCTGGTTCGAGAGGGTGGAGAGCGTGGTGACCTGGTCGTCGCTGGTCTTCTGGATTTCCTCGGCCTTCTTCTGCTTCAGGAGCAGGAGGACGCCGAGCAACACGCAAATCAAAAACAGCAGAATCGTGGCAACTTTGAGCTTCATAACGCGCGCATCTTGACCGCAAGCCGGGCACTTGGCAAGGCCGCATCCGCGTTCTTGCACAGATTTTGTGGACGGCTAAGTTACCGGGCATGGAACTGCCGCCTCAAGTGCCAGTGATGACACTGCCCAGCGCCACCCTGTTTCCGCAGGCGCTGCTGCCGCTCTATATTTTCGAGCCGCGCTACCGGCAGATGCTGCGCGATGCGCTCGACACCCACCGGATGTTCACCGTGGCCATGCAGAAACCGGATCGCGTGCGGGAAGCCCCGTGCGCCGTGGCCGGACTCGGACTGATCCGGGTTTCGGTCCGTCATTCTGACGGCACGTCCCACTTGATTCTTCAAGGTTTGACGCGGGTGGAACTCACGGAAACCATCCAGGCCAAGCCGTATCGCGTCCACCGGATGCATGCGCTGGCCACGCCACCGGCCGAAGTGGTGGCGGTGGATGCGCTGGTGGCCAAAGTCCTGGAGCTGGTCGCCCGCTGCCTGCACACGGGGGCTTTCGCGTCGCCGTTTCCGCTCAGCAGCGTCACTGAGGGCCAGAGCAAGAAGCTCGGAGGCAAGCCGCCGGCCTTCTCGGTGAAGGAAGTCCTCCGGTACCTCGAAGGCCTCCGCAGCCCGGAGGTGGTGGCCGATTTGGTCAGTTGCGCGCTGTTGTCCAATCCGCTCGAACGGCAGAGCATCCTCGAGACGGTGGAACTCCATCCGCGCTTGGGAAAGCTGATCCATTTTTTGATGGCGCAACTGGCCCAGCACGGGCATGAATAGCGCCAATGAGTGATGCTGCCTTCGACGCGGAGAACTTCGCCGCCCTGAGCCGCGAAGAGATGTTTGAAGCCCTGTTCGGCGATTTGGTCGTGCGGCAGGTGAACCTGGCCCTGATGTTCATGGGCAAGATCAAGGACCCCAAAGCCGGCCAGGCCGAGGTGGACCTGCCCGCCGCCCAGATGTTCATCGACCAGTTGGAAATGTTGGAATCCAAAACCCGCGGCAATCTCACCAAGACGGAAGAGCGATTCCTGAAAGAAAGCCTCACGCAGCTCCGCATGGCGTTTGTGGAGGCCAGTGAACAGCCGCCCCGCGCGGCCCCGTCTGCGCCCGCCGAAGCTGCGCCTGCCGTGGAGAAACAGTCCGAAGCCGAGCCGGGCGCCGGCGCGGAGCAGGACGCCAAGGTCCGCTTCTCCAAGAAATACGAATGACCCCGGCAGGCGGCCCAGCAGACTTCCGCGCAGTCCTCGCATGATCCGGCTCATCCTCTTCGACATTGACGGCACGCTCATCTTTACTGGCGGCGCCGGAGAGAAAGCTTTTGCCCGCGTGCTGGACACGCAGTTCGGCATCCAGAACGGCACGGCGCGTGTGGCATTCGCCGGTCGCACCGATCCGGGCATCGTCCGGGAGATTTTTCTGAACCACGGTCTGGAGCCAACGCCGGAGAACTTCGCGAAGTTCTTCGATGCCTACGTGTTCTTCCTCGACCACTTTCTGCATCAACTCCGCGGCGGCACGCATCCCGGAGTCTGGGAGTGGATCCAGGCGCTGCAACGGTTGTCGCCGCCGCCCGTTCTCGGCTTGCTCACGGGCAACATCTCCCTGGGCGCGGAGATCAAGCTGCGGCGCTTCGATCTCTGGGACGTGTTCGCGACCGGCGGCTTTGGCGACGACCACGTGGAGCGCAACCGCATTGCCGTGGTGGCCCGGAAGCGGGGCGAACAGTTGCTGGGCGCAAAGCTCCACGATGAGGAAATTCTGGTGGTGGGCGACACGCCGCTGGACATCACGTGCGGACGGCACATCGGCGCGAAGGTGCTGGCGGTGGCCACGGGCGGGGCCAAGCTCTCGCAGTTGCAGGCGCACCAACCGGACTGGGCGGTGTCCGACTTGCGCGCGGTCAGCGTGCGGGAGGCTTGCGGTTAGACAAAAAAAACAGGAGAGCGGTTCCGCTCTCCTGCTCAGATTCGAGAAGTCGAAAGTGTCGCGTCTCGTTTACTTGGCCTCTGGCGCCTTGACGCCCATCATCCAAGTCCAAGCGAGCGTCACCTCGTCCGCCGTTTCGAGGCCGATGCCGAGGAGCTTGAATTCCGGCGGCTTGATGCCGAAGGCGGTCATCTTGGTTTCGTATTTGCCGGTCCACTTGAGGGTGTCGGCCCCGACGCGCTCCATGGTGATCGGGAAGCTCACCTTGTTGGTCACGCCTGAGATGGCGAGTTCGCCGGTGGCGTCGAAAGTCACCGGGCTGCCGGAGGCCGGCACTTCACCTTTGATCGCAAGTTCCGTGAGGCGGTACTCAATGCGTGCGAACTTGTCGGCCTTCATCTCGAGCTGCATCCGCTTGTCCATCGTGGAGGCCCCGGCGATGGCCTGGCTCTTCAAGGAGCGGATGGGGATGAATAATTCACACTTGGGCGGGGTCTTGCCTTTGCCAAGGCAGGTGACCGACTTGAGGGACGGATCCTTCTGCCAAGCCGGCTCCACTTCAAACGAGCCGCCGATGATCTTGCCGATGCAGTGCCACGTCTTGCCCGTGGCTTTGCCGTCGAGCTTCATCTCGCTGCCCGTGGTCGCAGCTTCGTAACGGATAGTCTCGGCCGCCAGCAGCGAACGGGTCAGTGCCGCGACGGCGATTCCAGTGAGGAGAAGGTAGTTCAGTTTCATAGGTTGGTTTTGGTTATTGTTCGTCGGTCAAAGTCATTCTGACGGTCGCTACCAGATAGACGGTGGGCTTGGACTTGAATTCATCCGTCCGCCCGGCGTCGTCCGCAGCACCGCGGCCGCCTCAAGCGATCTCGAACCATTCCTTCGAGAAGACGATGCGTTGCTTCTTGGTGACGGCCTCGTTCGCCTTCATGGCGATGACGGCAGATTCGTAGCCGTCCTTCCACGAGGCCGCCGGCTGGCGCATCTTGGCGAGGCCGGCCAAATATTCCACCAGTGCCTTCTGGTCCTTGTCGCCGAAGCTGTCGATGAATTCCTGCACGCCATTGATCGTGCCGAGGGTGTTCGTGAGGAAAGCGCGAAGCGAGAGCGAGAGCGCGGTTTCTTCCACGACAGGGGCGGGCGTGGTGGAGGCGGTTTCGCCGGGTTTGGGCTCGGCAGGCTTGGACGGAGTCAGCTTGGTGGCGTCCGCGCCAAGGACGATGCCGCTTTCTTTGTAGAACGTCTCCTTGCGGGCATAGACTTCCCAGCCGAGAAGCTGCGAGTCGGATTCCTTGAACATCCAGGCCTTGCGGTCGCGGATCATGATCGCGCTGTCGCTGCCGTAGAAGATGTCGTAGTCGGAATCGAAGGAGTTGGCGAGGGTGATCTCCTGGTTGAAGACAACATTGTTGGGAAACTCGAAGACAGCCTGGACGGTGTCTGGAACTTCGCGGCCGTCGTCCGTCCATTGTACCAGCCCACCATAGCCGCTGACCGCCAGCGGCCGGCCCATGAGATACCAGCAGGCCATGTCCATCTGGTGAATGCCAATTTCGCCGAGCAGGCCGAGGGAAAGGTTCTTGTCCAGCCGCCAGTTGATTTCCTTCTCGCGCTCGGGGTTGGGCGAGGCGCGCCGCCAGCTTTGCTTCTTGTGCGACTGAGCGCGGACCTTGACGAATTTTCCGAGCACGCCGGTGCGGACAAAGTTCAGCAGATAGGTCATCTGCTTGTCGGCGCGGGGCAAAAGCCCAACCTGGAAGTTCAGCTTCGGACTGGCCTTGGCCGCTTGGGCCATGGCGCGGGCGTCCTCAAGGGTGGTCGCCATCGGCGCTTCGCAATAGACGTGTTTGCCCGCCTTGAGCGCGGCGATCACGATGTCCTTGTGCAGGTGCGACGGCGTCGCGATGACGACGCCTTGGACGTTCTTGTTTTCGAGCAGCTTTTGGTACTCGGTGTACTGCTCGGCCTTCGGAGCCGCGTCCTTGATCCGATTGAGGAACGGCTTGTAGGTGTCGCACACGCCGACCACCGGAGCATTGGGACGGGCAGAAAGCGTCTTGATGATCTCGCGTCCCCAGACCCCGCACCCGATGACGCCGAAGTTCAAGGGGTCTTCGGCGGTCTTGGCGGCGATGTCGTCCTTGGCGTCGTCCGCCGCCCGAATGGGGACGGCGCCCATGATTGCCATCATCGCCGCGAAGGAGCTGGTGCCCTTCAGGAAATCGCGCCGGTTGTATTCGCTGTTTGTCATAGTTTCTATCTACATCTACCGAAAAAGCGGGACAGTAGTTACAGGGATTCCCGCCTCAAGGCAACTCTTTGATGCGGAGGTGGCGAAAACTCACCGTGCCGTGATCGCCCTGGAGCAGAATTGGCCCCGGCTCGCCCACTTTGTTGTCGATCTCGCCGCCGGTCGGGCGCGGGCACTCGACGCCGTCGTGAATCTTCACGCCGTTCAGGATGACGGTGATCTTCTGGCCGATCATCGTGGCCTCGCAGGTCTGCCACTCGGCGCCGGGTTTGCTGGCGAACTGGGCCGGCTCCTTGAAGTTGTAGAGCGCGCCGTTGCCGCCCTTACTGGTCCGGCCGTTCTTGAAGTCGCCGAGGATCTGAATCTCGTGCCGGCCCCGCAGGTAGAAGCCGCTGTTCGATCCGTCCGGCACCATGAACTCGTAACGGACGGTGAAGTTCTTGAATCTCTTTTCCGTGAGCAGGTCGGTGCCGTGCTCGCCCTTGGCGACGGTGTTCTTCAACACGCCGCCCTCCTGGATGCTCCAGGAGTTGTGCCCTTGGGGATTGCGGAGTTTCCAGCCGGTCGTGTCCTGGCCGTTGAAGAGCGGCAAGAACCCGTCTTCGTCCGCGGCCAGCGCGGCGGAGGTGGCGAGGAGCATCGTCGCGGCGATGCCGGTGGTGAACAGCTTTTTCATGGGTGCAAAAGTTGGGCGGTAGTCGTCGGGGTCGTTGTTCAAAGAGGCCGAGAGCGGCACGGCCTACTTGGCTTGCGGCTTGCCGTCGCCTGCTTCGAGGCCCATGGCCCACTTGATGCCGCCAAGGATGTGCTGCTGGTAGGCTTTGGCGACCTCCGGCGCATTGGCGCGTTTGCCGTTGCCTTCCTTCCATTCGTCGTCCCACACGTCTTCACGGTGGCCCAGCGAGGTGTAGAACACCTTGCCCTGGCCGTATTCCTTGCACCACGAGATCGGGAAGCGTCCGGCCTGTTCCGGCTTGTTCGGGTGCTTGTCGAGCAGAAGCAGTTCGTGGCAGTCCTTCGCGTCGTAGTTCTTGATCAGGTAAATCTCCTCCTGCTTGATCGGCCACGAGGCGCCGAGCATGGCGGTGGACGGGTGCTTGGGATCCTGGTTCAGGCATTCGACCCCCACCTGCGCGCCGTGACCGGCAAACTCGCCGCCCAGCATCCGGAGGAACGCCGGCCACTGATGGAACGTGTCGCTGCACGAGTGCATCCCGATGAAGGCCTTGCCGGACTTGATCCAATCGAGGAACGCGTCCTTGTCCGGCAGCGGCAGATCGCCGGTGGTGTTGGCGAAGATGACGGCGTCGTAATTCTTGAGGCTGTCCGGGCCGAGCTTGGTCAGGACCTGCTTCATCGCTGCTTGGAACTCCTGTTCGGCGGCCTTGGCTTTGTCGCCGTAATCAGCTTCCCACTTGGCGAGGTCGTCCTTGTGTTTCTGTTTCGCGGCGTCGCTCGCTTCCGGCCGGGGCGTTCTGGGCTTCTCGGGCACGTTCTGTTTGGCCGGCTGCTGCACATAATCCACCGTGAAGGCGCCGCTCTGCGTGCCGAGCTTGGCGAGAATCTTCTCGGCCGTCGGGATGGAACTGTGCCGGAAGCCCAGCGTCGTGGTGACGACCAGGACTTTCTTGGGCGTTTGCGCAGCGGCGCTCAGCGCCACTCCGGCGATCAGGCAGGCGAAGAGGAGAGACTTCACGGTGATGTTGTTGTTCATAGAACGAGTTCGTTGCTGCAGCACGGGGCCGCGTTGTTGTTGTCAGACTGATTCCACAAAACCGGCATTCAACTGAAAAGAGGCCGCTGGCCGCTGCGAAAGACCACGCCGCCGGCAAGTCCACGAGCGGCCTGGATCGCCGCTTCGGCGGAGCTTCGTCGCGATTTTGTTACGGCCCCGTGTGGAACGCGTTACGGCCGGGTAAAAACTGCGCCGGCGGGACGGTCCGCTTTTGACTTTGCCCGCGGCCTCGTGAACAAGAGAAGGCATGAGAATCGTTTCAATGTTCTTCACCGCTGTTCTCCTGGCCGGCTGCGCCTCACAGCGTCACGGCGTCTCTCGCGTGGACCGTTACGACGACGTCCGCGTGGACCAGATGGTGGGCAACAACGTCTCTGGTGCTTTGCTGCAACGAACCGTGCTCTGCCTCAACGCCCGGAGGGAGACACGGAAGATCACGGCCACCACCAATGTTGTCGTGACGCCGATCACCAATTTCAGCGTGACGATCCTCACCAACCAGACGGTGTCCGCCTCCACGAATTACTTCTTCACGGTGGCGACGAACCTGGTTCCGCTCACCCTGCCCGTCCCTGGCGTAGGCGCGACGGCGGCGGTCGAGGGTTCCGCGACGACGGGTGGCGAGTCCCCGCCGCCTCCGACCGTTCCGAACCCAGCTTCGGTGAGCACGAACGTCACCGTCTCGCTCGCGCGCAACGTGACCGGCACCGCCTCGCCCACCCAGACGGCGGCCAACAGCCAGATCGTGCGCACCCTCAACAACCAGATCACCACCGTCTCGAACAATCTCTCCGTCTCCGTGATGACCAACCAAGTGGTCACGCTCGAAACCAACCAAGTGCTGACCTACGTGACGAACGCGACCATCACGGCGGTCACCAACGTCACGATGGCGCCCACGAACGGCTGGCAGCACGATTACTTCCTGTACACCGAGTTGCTGGGCGCGACGGACTTCGCGCTGCCGCCGGGCGAGTCGCTCGTGGTCCTGGTCGATGGCGTGCGCTACGGGTTCGCTCCGGGGCAGTCGGGCACGGCCTTCGTCAGCCGGAAGGGCTTCACCTCGACGCTCTACCGCGTGTCGCCGGAGATCTTGGTGGCCGTCGCCAACGGCAAGGAAGTCTGTCTCCGCCTCAAGGGCGTGAACAGCGTGATTGAGCGCACCTTGAGCCACGGCAGCAAACAGAACTTCAAGGAATACCTGCTCAGCTATTTCACCCCGGCCCAAGCCCCTCCCAAGCAGCGCAGCCCTGCAGACAGGAACGCCGTCGCCCAGGCAGGACCGCTAAGAACGGCATCCGTGTTGGACCGCGCGGCACAGTGACCGGCCACTCTTTCAACTTCCTCCCTCATGAAAAACGCAGTCATCCTTCTCAGTATTCTTTGCGCGCTGTTCGCCGGCGCGTGGTTCATGCGCAACAGCCAGGCCAACCAACAGGAAGCAGCGAGCCTGGCCGCGCTTCAGACACTCTCCAACAAAGTGGCCGAGGTCCAGACGCGCCTGGTGATGAACCAAGCCAAGGCCAGCGACGCCCAAGGCCTCCTGCAAACCAACCTCACGCAGCGGTTGGCGGAACTGGCCGGCCTCTCCAATCATCTGGCTCGGACCGCAGCCTCACTGGCGGCCACACAGAAGGAATTGCAGGCCGCGCACAGTGAAGCCGCGACGCGGGCCGTCCGCGTGACGGAGTTGGAAGGCCAGAACGACGCGCTGGCACGCCAGGTGGCGTCGCTGGCGCCGCTGGAAAAACAGTTGGCCGACGTGCGCCAGCAAGTCGCCGCCGTGGCCAGCGAGCGGGTCGCCGCCCTCCAAGAATGCGGCCGGCTGCAGGTGGAGAAAGCGGAGGTGCTGCGCAAGCTGGAAGATCCGGCTTTTCTCCGGCGGCAAAGCGCCCAGGTGGAACAGGAAACCAAGCTGGCCACCGCGCTGGCCAAGCAGAAACCATCTGCCTCCGCCTCACGGCTGGCGAGGCTGGAACTTCAGCCGGACGGCACCGTGCGGTTGGTCACCAACGCGCCGGCGGCCAAAGCCGCACAACACCCCGATGACATCGGAGGCAGTTTCAAAACTCGGTAGCAGCCGACGTGAGGAGAGTCGGAGCCACCGCCGCAGGCTGCTGCATCGGGCCAAGGAACGGAGCGCGGCTGTGGTCGAAGACCCAGCCGCAGCACTTCCGCCACCGCGGTGGCTGGTCCGGCGGACACAGCCGCGCTCCGTTCCTTGGCAGGCTCAAACTTCAAGGGAAACAGAGCCTCCTCACGTCGGCGGCTACGGTTTTGAAAGAGGCTCATCGGCTTGGTGTATTTGCCTAAACGGGTTGGTGACGCCGTCGGGTCCGGTGGAAAGTTGGTCTTGCACCGGACCCTTCCTCCCCCATCGGCGGCATCCTTCCGACCACTTCGATCGTTCGATCGTCAACCCCATTGGGTTGCGGCGATGCCGCGCTGGGTTTCGTGGCCCTGCTCCCTCAGATTCATCGCTGCCGCGTCCAGGGCTGCATCAAGCTTCCGCCCGGCGCACCGGGTAGCGCAGGTTTTCAACCTGCCGTAGCGCCGACTTGCAGTCGGCCAGGCCGTGAAACTTCCAGCCGGCTGGCCTCTTCCAACGCTCGCCGGTTGGAAAACCGGCGCTACGGCAGACTCGAAAGTCTGCGCTACGAGTGCTCCCGGATCGAGCTTGATGCAGCCGTGAGCCGCGTCAGAGGCGTCAACTAAACCATTGTCTTTTCTGCGGCGACTGATTAAACAGCCCGCACTTTGAAGCTCGGCCCAAACAAACGAATGGTCGTCCTGGCGCTCGCCGTGTTCGCCGCCGATCAACTGACCAAGAAGCTGGTTTTGAACTTTCTCGGCTACGCGGACGAGAGAGTGGTCATCGACGGCTTCTTCAAATTCGTCCATTGGGTCAACACCGGGGCGGCCTGGAGCATGTTCCACGGAAACAACGCCATCTTGGCGGTGGTGGCCCTCGTGGCGTTGTTGCTGCTGGTCCTGCTCCGCCACCGCTTCGACATCCATACCACGATCGGATGGGTCGCGCTGGGACTCATGTTCGGCGGGATCGCCGGCAATCTGCT
Organism: Verrucomicrobiota bacterium; assembly: GCA_016219875.1. Taxonomy (GTDB): domain Bacteria; phylum Verrucomicrobiota; class Verrucomicrobiia; order Limisphaerales; family JACRJZ01; genus JACRJZ01. The sequence goes on from JACRJZ010000145.1 coordinate 108,770, forward strand.
CGACCGGCTCTTGCCCACACGGCGGCACGTCATCGACTTCCTTTATTTCTACGTGCGGCGGCGGGGCGACGGCGCGGAAGTGGGTTTCCCCGCTTTCAACGTGGCGGACAGCGCCATCTGTGTCGGCGTCTTCCTGCTCTTCGTGCTGTCGTTCCGGAAAGAGAACCTGGCCCGTCCGCAACCGCCCAGTGAGGGGAGTCTGAAATCTGAATGAAACGTCCCGAACGAATCCAGGAAGCCACCATCACCGGGGATTCCCTTCCCCTCCCGGAGGTTCCGCCCTGGCGCTCCCCTGCCCTCGCCTGCTCGTGAAGGTCTATGCCGACGGCTTCTGAGAGTTTCGTGACTGAGCGTTCCCTGCCCGGCGAACGCTTCGACGTGTTCTTGCACGCAAAATTCCCCCACGTTTCGCGCGGGCTGTTGCAGCGCATGATCGGCCAGGGCCAGGTCCGCGTGAACGGGCGCAGCATCAAGCCGTCGCATCACCCCGCCGCCGGCGAAGTGGTGACGATCCAATGGTCGGAAGTGAAGCCACTGGGCGTGACCTCGGAAGACATTCCGCTGGAGGTTCTCTTTGAGGACGAGTGCCTGCTCGTGCTGAACAAGCAACCGGGCATCGTGGTGCATCCGGCGGCGGGCCACGAGGAGCACACGCTCGTGAACGCCCTGCTGCACCATTGCGCCGGCCAACTCAGCGGCATCGGCGGCGTGGCCCGGCCCGGTATCGTCCATCGGCTCGACAAAGACACCAGCGGCTGTCTGGTGGTGGCCAAGGACGACCAGGCGCACCTCTCGCTGTCGGCCCAATTCTCCAGCCGCGAAGTCCGGAAGGTTTATCACGTCATCGTCTGCGGTGAACTGGAACCGAGCCAAGGCGAGATCGAGGCCGAGATCGCGCGGCATCCCAACCACCGCAAACGCATGGCCGTGACCGCCGGCCGGGGCCGGGCCGCGCGCACGACCTACACGGTGCAGGAACGCCTGCGGCAGGCGACGCTCGTCGAAGCCGTGTTGCACACGGGCCGGACCCATCAGATCCGGGTCCACTTCCAGCACATCGGTTTTCCGGTCGTAGGAGACATGACTTACGGCAGTCGCCCGAACAAACGGCTGGCCGAACTGACCGGCTACACCGCGCCCCGGCAGATGCTGCATGCGCGTCTGCTGGAGTTCACCCATCCACGCACCGGCGAACGGATGACCTTGGAGTCCGCTTGGCCCAGGGATTTCACGGCGGCGCTGGTGGCGCTGGCAGGTCGCGCCGGCGAGCAGCCCAAGCCCCAACGCTGAGCCGCCCGCTCGCGCCTTCGGCAGCGCCATGTTCAACTCTTGCCATAAACCGGGATAGCCGCGCCGGTGACTGCACGTGCCGCGTCCGAGGCCAGGAACAGGATCACGTCGGCAATGGCAGCGGGTTCGACCCACTTGGTGAAATCCGCATCCGGCATGGCGGCGCGGTTCTGGGGCGTGTCGATGGTGGACGGCAGTATGCAATTCACATTGATGTTCGACGTCTTGAGTTCGTCGGCCAGGGCTTCGTTCAGCCGCAACACCGTGCTCTTGGAGGCGCTGTAGGCCGCGTAACCGGCGCTGCCCGCCAGGCCGTCGCGGCTGGCCACGGTGATGATCCGCCCGCGCTGCTGCTTCAGCATTTGCGGAACGACGGCCCGGCAGCAGTTCAGCGTCGTGCGGAGGTTGACGTTGAACAGGAAGTCCCAATCCGCTGGGTCTGTCTCGTGAACGGGCTGGCCGCCGCGCCACGCGCCGACGGTATGCACCAGCGCGTCGATGCGCCCGAAGCGCGCCAGGGTATTCTCGACCAACTGGCTGAGGGAGGTTGCGTCGGACAAATCCACGCCGCCCGCCAGAAAGTGATGGGGCGAATCGGCGAGGCTTTTGAAGGCGTCGCGCAAGCGGTCGGGCGACCGATCCACCAGCACGGTGCGGTAGCCGGCGTTCTGAAACGCTTGCGCCGCGGCGAAACCGAGATTCCCGACCGCGCCGGTGACGATGACCACGTTCATAGTCATAATTGCGTTCATTCGAGGTAATTTCAAAACCCCGTAGCAGCCGACGTGAGGAGGCTCCGACTTCAATGAAAACAGAGCCTCCTCACGTCGGCTGCTACAGTTTTGAAAGAGGCTCATTCTTGCTGACTCAATTCCGCTGTCATCGCTGCGTCGTGCAAGTATGTCGCCGGCGGCGGCCATGCCTGACACGGCCTACCCTACGGCTGGTTGGGAGGACGCGCCAGGGACGGAATCCACAAAAGGCTGAGGCGATTTCAAAACTCTGTAGCAGCCGACGTGAGGAGGCTCAGACTTCAAAGGAATCAGAGCCTCCTCACGTCGGCTGCTACAGTGTTGAAAGAGGCTCGGCTGGCCCTCTTCTTCCGACCAACCCACTGCCTACGCCGCATTGCCGATCGGGACGATTCCTGGTGGGCTTCGAGCCGGAACAAGACGCCCTGTAACCGCCACCCCGGCGGCGGCGTCCAATGGCCAGAAGTCGGTATGACAACGAAAACTTCCATCAAAGCGACGCGGGCCGGCGGGTTCACGCTCATTGAACTGCTGGTGGTCATTGCCATCATCGCGGTGCTGGCGGCGATGCTGTTGCCCGCGCTCGGCTCCGCGAAGGAAGCAGGCCGGCGCATTTCCTGCCTGAACAACACGCGGCAACTCGGCATCGCGCTGATGGTTTACACGGACGAGAACGATGGGCATTTCATGCCTCGGGCCCATCCGGTGTCGGGGGCGCCCAACCATCCACGGTGGCCGCATCGGTTGCAGCCCACCTACGTCGATCTCAAGATTCTGGTGTGTGCAAGTGACCGTCCAAGTCCTCGGACAGGACCGGATTTCCTCAACCAAGCCACGACCTATGCCGCGGACTTCGCCCCGCGCAGTTACATCTACAACTCGTGGAACGACTGGTATCTGAAGCAGTACTCCAACGCGCCCGGTTGGCGCGAGATCGCGAAGACCAGCGAGTTGGGCATGCCTGAGACGGAGGTCAAGCAACCCAGCGACACGATCGTCTTCGGAGAAAAGGAACCGGAGTCCATGCACTGGTATTTCGACTACGAAACCTACGAGGACATCACCCAGCTTGACCAAAGCCGCCACAACAGCAACCGGCAGAAAAATAACGCCGGCGGCGGCTCGAACTTCGTCTTCGCGGACGGCAGCGCGCGTTTCCTGCGCTACGGGCAGTCCGTCAGCCCCGTGAACATGTGGGCCATCACCGACGAGTGGCGCGCCCTTGGCAGCCCGCCCGCCGGGCCGGTGTCGGGGCTGTAGGTTCCAGGTTCCAGGTTCCAGGTTCAAAGTTCGCAGGCAGCGACGGCGTGCGGACTTTGAACTTTGAACTTTGAACCTTGAACTTTGAACTCGCCTCCAGGCCCGTTTTGCGGGATGCAAAGCAGCAATGAAACGACTTTGGTTTGCTTTGCTCCTCTGTCTCGGCCTGGCCGCCATGTCGGCGCTGGCAGCCAGTGAAATCCACGAAGCTGCCGCCGCCGGCGACGTGGAGAAGGTGCGGGCGTTGCTCACCGCGAACCCCGCCCTCGCCAACGTGCGCTCCCTCGGCACGACGCCGCTGCACGAAGCCGCGCGGCACGGCCACACCCAAGTGGCCGAGTTGCTCCTGTCCAACGGTGCCCAGGTCAACGCGCTGGACAGCAGCGCCATCACGCCGCTCAAACTCGCGCTCGGCTATCAGCGAAAAGAAACCGCCGAATTGCTGCGCCAGCATGGCGGCCTGGAGAAAGTCGAGAAACCGCCAGCCGCAAAGGCCGTTGCCCCGCCAGCCGTGCCGCCCAGGACCAACTTCGTCCAGACGCCGCCTTACGTGCCGGCCCCGGTTTCGCCTGTGCTCCCAGAAGTCCGCCAACCGGAGCGGGTGGCGCCGATTGCGCCCGCGCCGGCGACGAATCGGCTGCCCACCGTGGAGCCGCGGCTGAATCCCGTGGTGTTCCCGATCCACGACGCGGCGGAAGTGGGCGACGCAGAGCAGGTCAAAGCTCTGCTTCGGGAATGGCCGGAGCTGATCGAAGCCCAAGACGAAAAGGGCCTCACGCCGTTGCACGTCGCCGCAGCCAACGCCCGCACCAATGTGGCGCTGGTGCTCCTCTCACGCCGCGCCAACGCGCAGGCCAAAACCAAAGCAGGCTACACTCCGCTGCACTACGCGGCCCGGCATGGCAACCCGGCCGGCGTGGCGTTGCTGTTGAGCTACGGGGCGCAAGTCAACGCGACCACGACCCTGGACTCGACGCCGCTGTGGTTCGCCGCCCAAGGCGGGCACGTCGAGGTGGCGCGATTGCTTCTGGACCGGGGCGCGGACGTGAACGCCGGCGACAAGCCGACGCGCAGTACGCCTTTGCATCTGGCCGCCTTGAACGGAAGCCCGCCGATGGTGGAGCTGCTCCTGGCCCGCGGCGCCAACGTGAATGCCCAGGACGCCCAGGGGGACACGCCCCTCGGCTTGGCTTCGGCCAAGGGGCGCGAGGCCATCGTGGCAGCGTTGCGGAGCCGTGGCGGCCAGAATCCGCGCCAGCGGCCGCTCTCACCGATGGAGGAGAGCCTGGTCAACTACTACCGGGGAATCGACCAAGCTTTCAGAACTGGCTCCGCGTCCGAGAAGAAGAAGACTTCCCTGGCCATGCTGCCGAGCAAGGCCGACGTGGAGAAGATGTTTCCCCGGCACGCCGCGCAGGCCTGGAAGGTGGTGGAGCAACTGAACCGGGAGATCAAGGCCGCCGCGGACAAAGGTTTCATCGACGCCTCCAAAGAGCCTCCCATCGTGAAACTCCAGCCCGCGCCGCCCAGCCCCTACATCCAGCAGTGTCAAGCCAAGGGCTGGCTCGCCGCGGACTTGACCGTCCACACTCTCCTGGTTGGCAAACAGGGACGCATTGTGGCGGACGCCTACTGCTTCGTGAACGGGCACTGGGTTTCGCTGCCGCCGCTGGACCGGATCGTGCAGGAGTGACAAAGGAAACCTTTTCCCTTTTCATCCCCTCGCCCCCCGGTATCTTCTTCGGCTCGTACGATGGACGTTTCGAAGATCAGAAATTTTAGCATCATTGCCCACATCGACCACGGCAAGACCACCTTGTCGGATCGGTTGTTGCATCGCACTGGCACCATCGCGAGCCGCGACATGGAGGACCAGTTGCTGGATTCGATGGATTTGGAACGGGAGCGCGGCATCACGATCAAGGCGCATCCCGTCACGATGTACTACAAGGCGAAGGACGGAGTGACCTACGAGTTGAACTTGATCGACACGCCGGGCCACGTGGATTTTTCCTATGAAGTGTCCCGCAGCCTGAGCGCGTGCGAGGGAGCGCTGCTCATCGTGGACGCGGCCCAGGGTGTGGAGGCGCAGACGGTGGCCAATCTCCACTTGGCGATGAAGCAGAACCTGACCATTATCCCGGTCATCAACAAAATCGACCTGCCGCATGCCGACATCGCGATGGCCAAGCGGCAGTTGGAGGAAATTCTCGCGATCCCGGCGGAAACCGCCATTGCGGCCAGCGCCAAAGAAGGCATCGGCATCGAGGAGATTTTGGAAGCGATCGTGGCCCGCATTCCTCCGCCCAAACCCACCGGCGCCCCGTCGTTGCAGGCGCTGGGGTTTGATTCCTATTTCGACACCTACAAAGGCGTCGTCACCCACGTCCGCGTGTTCAACGGCGAACTCAAGCCGGGCATGCACGTGAAGCTCCTGCATTCCGGCAAGAACGTGGAAGTGAAGGAAGTCGGCAGCTTCAATCCCAAGCCTTACGTCCGCGACATCCTCACCGTTGGCGAAACCGGCTACATCACGGCCAACATCAAGAGTCCGTTGGAAGTGAAGATGGGCGACACGATCACCGACGTGCGGGTGCCGTCGCCGGTCCTGCCGGGTTTCAAGGAAGTGCATCCGCTGGTCTTCAGCGGCATTTACCCGATCAACTCCGCCGATTACGAGCATCTCAAGAGCAACCTGGCCAAGCTCCAGTTGAACGACTCCGGCTTCGTTTATCAGAGCGAAAGCTCGGTGGCGCTGGGCTTCGGCTTTCGCTGCGGCTTCCTGGGCCTGCTGCACATGGAGATCGTGCAGGAACGGCTCCGGCGCGAGTTCGGCATGGACATCATCGCCACGTATCCGAGCGTGATCTACAAAGTGACGCTGACCGACGGCACGGTGAAGGAGGTCGATAACCCGGCCTTCCTGCCGGATGTGACCTACATCGAGTGGATCGAAGAGCCGACGGTCAAGGCGTTCATCCTGTGCCCGAACGAATTCATCGGTGACATGATGGCGTTGGTGCAGGAAAAGCGCGGCAACATTGACCACACCGAGACGCTCGACTCGCGCCGCGTGATGATGACCAGCCTGCTGCCACTGAACGAAATCCTGATCGACTTCCACGACCGCATCAAGAGCATCACCCACGGCTACGGCTCGATGGATTACGAGCATGCCGATTACCGGCAGTCCGACCTCGTCAAGCTGGACATCCTCGTGAACACCGAGCCGGTGGATGCTTTTTCCTGCATTGTCCATCGCGACAAGGCCGAAGCGCGGGGCCGCGCGCTGGCCGCGAAACTGCAAACTGTGATCCCGCGCCAGCAATATCAGGTCGCCATCCAGGCGGCCATCGGCGGCAAGATCATCGCCCGTGAAACAGTGAAGGCGTTCCGCAAGGATGTGACCGCGAAGTGCTACGGCGGCGACGTCTCGCGCAAGCGCAAGCTGTTGGAGAAACAGAAGGAGGGCAAGAAGCGCATGAAGAGCGTGGGCACGGTGCATATTCCGCAGGAAGCGTTCATTGAAGTGCTGAAAGCATGATCCCTGACTGCCGCGCCGTTTTACGTTTTACGTTTTACGTTTTACGACAGGGCGTAAAACGTAAAACGTAAAACAAGGCCAAGCTCCTCCACCTACCCCTCCATGATCCTGAAATGGCTTTTCTCCCGCACGGTGCGCCACGCGCTCCAGATGCGGAAACACGTTTGGAAAATCCTCCAGCACCAGCGCGACCTGCTCACGCCGCAGGCCATCGGCGAAGTGCAGAAGTCCATGAACGCCCTGCGCGCTCTGTGCGCCGGCGGCGACCGCGCGGCCATCCAGGCCGGCATGGCGGAGTTGGAGCAGACTGCCAACCAGTGGCTCAAGCCCTATCCTTACGCTTCCTACCGCGAGAACATCGAAGTGCTACTCGTGGCCATTGCCGTGGCCATGGCCATCCGCACGTTCTTCCTCCAGCCGTTCAAGATTCCCACTGGCTCCATGCAGCCAACGCTCTGGGGCATCTGGCCCACGGTGATGAAAGCGGATGAACGCGTCCCGAACCGCCTCGTGCGACTGGCTGAGTTCTGGATTCGCGGCGTGGGTTACGAGCACGTCGTGGCGCGGAGCGCCGGCTCCTTTGAAGGGGCGGAACCGCCCACCCGCCTGGCCCTGTTCAACCTCAAGCAACGGTTCAAGGTTGGCGGGGAGGTGTACACGCTCTGGTTCCCGGCGGACAGCTACCTCGAAAACCTGGGGCGAAAGGGCTACTGGTACAACTCGGACGGAAGCGTGAAGGTGTTCCAGCCCGGCGACGAAATCCTCAAGATGAAGGTGGCGTCGGGCGACCACCTGTTCGTGGACCGGCTGACCTACAACTTCCGCCCGCCCCAGCGCGGCGAGATCGTGGTTTTCGAGACCAAGCACATCTCCCATCAGGACGTGCCCACCGACCAGTTCTACATCAAGCGCCTCGTGGGCCTCGGCAGCGAGCGGCTCAAGATCGGGCCGGACCAGCGGTTGGTGGTGAACGGCAAGCCGCTCACGCCATCCACGCCGCACTTTGAAAACCTGTACAGCTTCATGGACGGCCCCCGGGAGAACCAGTACTTCGGCCACGTCGGCATCGGCCTCTTGGCCCACGAGCAGGAATACGCGGTGCCGCCCAACCAGTACGTGGTCATGGGCGACAACACCCTGAACAGCCTCGACAGCCGCTATTGGGGCGCCTTCCCGCGCGAGGACGTGATCGGCAAGGCCTACTTCGTCTATTGGCCCATCACCAGCCGCTTCGGGTGGGGCTACCGGTAAGCTTCCTTCAACCCTGCAGCCGCCAGCGTGAGGTCCTGATTCACGATCTGACCTCTGACTTCTGACTTCTGAATGGAGCCTCCTGCGCTGAAGATGCCCTCACCCCGGCCCTCTACCATCCGATGGGAGATGGAGGAATCGATCCGGCGTTTTGACGAAGTAGGCGTTGGCTCACGACGACCGCGTGCCGCGCGTTCCCTCTCCCGTCGGACGGGAGAGGGTGCCCGGAGGACGGGTAAGGGGAAGCGACGAGGTCTTGAAAACGCCTCACTTGAATTCCCGGCCTCCCTTTTCGTCGAAACCTCCAAAGCCAACGAAAGGGCAACTATGAAGCATCTCATTGCGAGTTTGGTCGGCATCGTGGCGGTTGGAACCTGGAGCGGCTGCGTGGGCATCTCCGTCGGCAACCGGGAAGTCAAAAACCCGCAAGGCCCCCCGCCGGTGATTGTCGTCAGCGAACCGGCAGACAAAGCCACCCTGGCCGAGATCGACGCCGCCGGCGGATTGACCTTCGACAACGCCCGCGCGGACACGCTGCGCACCATCGCCCAGCGCCCCAACCTGGTTCCCCCAGCCCAAGTCCACCTGGCCAACACCGCGTTCAAGCGCCTGGACTTCGACCCCAGCAAGGTGTCCGTGTTGTTGGCGCTGATCCAGAATCCGGCGTTTTCTCCTCCGGCCAAGCAGACGATCATGGCGCAGTTGAACAAGCTGCCGTTTGATCGTGACCGGCAGACGCTTCTCGCCGCGGTGAACGCTCGCGAGATGAAGAACTGAGCTGCGCTTCTCACCGGCAACGCGAAAGAGAGGCAGGGCTTGGGTTGCCGCAGCGCGTGGCGGCGAACTGGCGTTCGCCGCACTCCACGCTTTTCCCCCTGCGTCCTTAAGCAAACAACGGCAAACGCCAGTTTGCCGCTACGCAGACTGATGAGGAATCCGCGCCAGTTCAGTTCGATCCCGCCCCCGTCTGCCCAAAGCAGACGATCACTCCGTTCTCCAACGTGGCGATGACGCGCCCGTCCCGCGTCGTGGCAAGGCCCCACGGCACAGGGGAAGCCGGCAGCGATTGGGACCAAAGCACTTTGCCGTCGGCCAGATTGACGGCCAGCACTTCGTTCGACTTGGCCACGACTGCCGCGTTCTTTCCCACGGCGAGGGCGACGCTCTCTTTGCATTGCGTTTCCCAGAGCGGCTTCGCGGTCAGCGTGCGCGGGCGGTTCCACGCGGTGGCGACCTGCTCCTCCAACTTCGGTTCTGTGCCGGCGAAGCCCATCAGCCGCGCGTTGTTCTGCCAGGCCACGGCGCGATCTGCCGCATGGGTGAGCAGCACTTTGTTGAGCACTTGCCCGTCATAAACCTGGTACTTCGGATGCGCGTAGTGCGGCTTGCCACTCACCAGGACTTTGTCGCCGATGCGGTAAAGCTCGTTGCCGCGCGGGCTGAAGGAGCCGGGGACGTTGTTGTTCGCGGTTTGGCGGAGCGCCTTGGGATCGTTGAGGCAGCGGCCATCCTTGAGGTCGTAGATCGCCGGCGACACCGCGTTGCCACCCGCCAGAAAGAGCTTCCCGTCCGCCGCCATCAAGTGGCCCTGCGCGCTCACGCCCGTTAGGGATTCTTCGTCGAGATGGCCGGAGGTGTTGTTCTGCCACTTGAGCCGGCCCGTGGCGGCGTCGAGCGCATAAACGTGCGTGCCGTCGATGTTCACAATACCCGCTGCGACGTAGGCCATGCCGTCCTCGACCAACACCCCGCTGGCTACGGGCCAAGTGGACTGCAACTCTCCATAGACCGGAATGCGCCGCTCGACCGGCGCGGCGCGGAACCGCCACAACGTCCGGCCCGTCTTCGCTTCAAAGCAATACACGCAGCCGTCCGCGGAGCCGACCAGCGCTCGCCCTTGCCAGATCGTCGGCGGATAGCGCACGGCGCCGCCGGTGTAAGCTTTCCAGGCCAGTTTGCCTGTGGCCGTGTCGATCGCGCGCACAATGCCGTCGGAGCCGCCCAAGAAGACGAAGCCGCCAGCGGTCGTCGGCGCGGTCGGGGTGAACGAAGCCGGCGCGGAGAATTCCCACAACCGCGCACTCTTCTCAGCCACGCGCGCTTCCGTTGTCACGGTGCAAGCTTTGTTCGCGCGGAACGTCGGCCAGTCGGCCGAGGAAATCTCCAAGCTCGTGACAGCTTCGTTCTCCTTCACGAAACTCGCCAGGCGCGCCGCTTCGTCCGCGGTTTGGCCGAAGGAGAAATTCCCTGCCGGTCCGAGGCTCGTGATGCCGTAGAGCGTGAGGTTGCAATCGCAGACACTCGGCCACCAGTAGAGCAGGCCGTTGGCGATGGTCACGCCGTCGTGGCAATTGGGCCGCATGGGCGAGACGAGTTGGGGCTTGCTCGTGGTGGTGTCGAGGCGCATGGAGCCTTCGCCCGCGCGGCAGAACAGCGCGTCAATGCTGCCGGTCACGCGCGTGCAAGCGCGGCGGCCCAGCTTGATTTCCTCCAAGACGCTGCCCGTGAGCGGGTCGAACACGCGCGCCGGGTCTTTGTCGATTTGGCCGCTGATGCCGAACACGCCGTCGCCGCGGATGACGATCTGGTAGTTGTCGTAAGGATGCTCCCACAGCACGCGCCCGTCGTTCACTGAGACGGCGAGCAACTTGTTGACCGCGGGGCCGGCGAAATAGAGCGCCTTGTCGCTGCACTTGAGATACGCGGTCGTGCGCCAGTTCGTGCGCCAGTCCTGGCGTTTGGAATACTCGCCCAGCGAGCGAAACAACTCCGGCGCGTTCTCGCGGGTCTTGCGCCAGAGTTCCTGGCCGGTCTTGGCGTCAAGGCAACTCAAGTAAGCGCCAAAGCGGAAGGCGTAGATGCGGCCGTTCTTCATGCAGAGCGCGCGACTGTCCACGGGCTGCGCCTCCTGATGCCGCCACAGCACTTTCTTCGTCTGCGGATCGAGAGCCAGCAGTGTGCGACCGAAGCCCCAAGTGTGTGTTTCCGTGTTGAACCCGGGCGACAGCGGATTCCAAGGCCAGCCGTGGTTCTCGCTCTTGGCGCGGATGACCGGATCGCGCTCCTCCTGCTCGCCGATCAGCGCGTAGAGGACTCCGTTCTCCAACGCCATCCATTTCCAGAACGTCCCGCCGGCCACGTCTGCCGCCGGCGCGATCTCGTCGCGGAGTTCGCCCGTCGCCGCGTCAATGACCTTGCACGACTTGTCATCGCCGAAATAGACGACCGTGGGGGTGGCGATGAGGGTGTTGCGATGGACCATGAGCGCAGGCGCGATCTCGCGCCGCCAGAGGAACGTGCCGTTGTAGCCATTAAAAGCGGCGAGCGTATTCAGCCACGGCTCTTCGCGGGTCTTGAAGGCGATGTGTCCAAACGCCTTGAATACCCGGCCCGCCGAGGCCACGGCCACTTGCGGCAGCGGCGCGTAGCGCGGGTCGGCCAGGAACTGCGTGAGATACGGGCCGCGCGCGACTTGGTCGCCCGACAACGGATTGTTGTCCGGGCCGTGATACGGATGGCTCCAGTCGTCCACGCCGGCGGGGACGGGCTTGACGAGTTCCTTCTCGCCCAACACGGCTTTGGCGCGCGGGTGCAACACACGCAGCGCCTCCGCTTCCGGCAGGTTCGCGGCGGCGCCCACGGCCACCAGCGCGTCAGCGACATTGTCGGCGAGGTGGAGTCGCGACAGCGGGCCTTGCTCCACATAAACGCGTGTGCCGAGCAAGCCCGCGGCATCCACGAGCCGGCGGGCGTCGTCCACCGCGGCGCGCTCCGGCAACTGGAGGTAAACCAGGAACTCCGTGCCTCTCGCCAGGCTCACCGCCAGTTCGCCGCGCGGATCGCCCAGCACGACACAGATGCCGCGCTGGTCGCCCAGCCGTTCGATCAGCGCTCCAGCCGATTGAACTGGCTGGGCCGCTTGGACTGGGTCCGCCGCCAGAGCGGCGACCGCGAGCGTGGCAGCAACGAGAACAGGCAGGGAGGCAAGGTGAGGACGCTCAGACGAAGACAACGCTTTCATGTTACGAAATGTCTAGAGGAAGCGGTCGGGCACGGCGCGTGTTTCCAACCAGCTTCCGATTTGAATGGATGAAAGAGCAACCGGCTGGATTGCGCAACGCCAAATCCGTCCTTACCTCTCGGCGAGAGACACCGTGAAGGCCTGGTATGCCTCCTCGGTTTGCGCGGCGCTGAAACTCGCCCTGACGATCAACCGGCACCGCGCCCGCGCGGTTTCGCCGGCCTTCACATCGCGACCGAACAGCGACAGGTAAAGCGAGTAGTGCCCCTCCGTTTCAAACGGCATCATCACGGCAAAGCAATCCTCCGCCCGTGCCATGAGCGCCGCGCTCACGCCGCTGACGGGATCGCGGCGCACGCCGATGGGTTTGGCCAGCACGGGCATCCGGCCCCACGTCACGGGGTTCGGCGCGATCTGCCAGCGGCCGTCGTTGACGATCGCCACCGCCGCGTCGTCGCGCGGGAACATCTGCCAAGGGCCGAGTGATTTTTCGGCAGCGAGGAATCCCGGCGTGCCGGGCTTCGACGGGAGGTCGCTGACGCAGGCTAGAGAGTTCGTGAAGTTGCTCGCGAAATAGGAGGCCAGGAACGACTCGAACTTCGTCAAATCCTGCTTGGCCGTGACGATGGTATCGAGGTCGAGTGTGTCCGGCGCGGCCCAGCGATAGACGGCGCGCAGTTCGAACGGGCGATTGGTGTCCGCGGCCCAACGGACCTCGACCGCGCCGTCGTCGGTCAGCCTCGCGGTGCTGGGCCAGTCCCAGGCCGCAGTGCCGTAGCGTTTGTTGGTGGTGAAGACGCGGTAGTGACTGAAGAGGCCCATGCTCCGATCCAGCCTGATTCCGGAAGGAACGTGAACGACTGAACCAAGCCCAGTGGACTTGCCCTGCGACCGCAACTTGCCGCGCAGGACGCCTGTGTTGAAGTGGAATTCACCCAGCGGTGCTGTGGTGAAGGCGAGGTTGTCTGGAGGCTCTCCTCCGTCCGCCCGTTCGGCAGTCACCAAGTTGATCATCGCGAACACCAAGGCCAGGCCCAGGAGCGCGACGACGTCTCGATCCGTTCCCGCTGTTTGCATGTCGCTCTTGTTTCACAGCCGGGCGAAATCTGCAATCCAAGAAAAGCGTGCCAGGAAGAAGAGATGGACTGCATCCTCATCGGCTCCATCCTGGCCATCCGGCAATGGGCGCCTTTCCGGTCATTCACCGCAAGCCGGAAACTCCCAGTCCAGACGGGCAACAGGAAGCAGCCCGCTGGCCCCGGCAGCGGGCTTCCTTCCTTTACCGGACTGCCTGACAATTACCGGATGACGAGTGTGCCTTTGCCCTGCGGCGCGATGGTGGTGTGGTTGCCCGGCACGTGGGTGCCGAGCATCGCGAAGTCCACCGGCGCGTCGTCGTGGAGCACGAAACCGGTGGTCAGGACAAAGCTGGCGCCCGTCACATTCCCGAACATCGCCGGGTTGTTCACCAGCACGTGTCCCACCAAAGCCAGGTTCGGACTCGGATGCCTGGACAATTCGACGGCGGTGACCGCCACCTCGAAGTAGGAGAGAGTCAGGGGATCATCCGGGCTTTCCGGCACCAACGGCGGGGCCACGGGCAATGGCAGCGGCGCCGCGGGCGGCACCACGAAGATCTGGACCGCGAGCACGTGCCTGGCGCGGTGCAGCGGGAAGGTTGCGCGCAAGCGGACCTCCAAGCCCGGCGGCAGGGGCGGAGGCGGGATCAGAGGCGGCAAGACCCACGGGATTGCCGGCTCGACCGGGAGGTTCGGGATCACGCCCTCGGCCAGCAGACCGAGCCGGCCGCGTCCGTGCCACCATTCGGAGTGGGGCGGCATTGGGTGGCTCTGGGCTTGGAGTGTCGCGGGGGCGGCCAGGGCCAGGACGCCGGCTGATTTAAGGAAACTTCTCCGGGTGCCGGAGAGGTTCGAACTTTGTTGGACTGTTGTTTTCATGTCTGTCTTTCTTGTGGACTGGTTTGAGTTTGTCGCAGCGTTGGAACGTCCTTCCCGCTGCCTCGGCGAGAGGAGCGGTGTTCAACCTGTTCACTCCCTGCTACAACATTTCGGGGAGGAGGTTTCAGGGATCTTGAAGACGGACAACCGTGGGAGAGCTTCAGGTCTTGCTTCAAGGCCTGCCGGGCATCCCCACATCGAGCCGCATCAGGCTTGGCTTTGGATTTCCTCCGGGGATGCTGGCTGAGATGGTCGCGTAGTTCACCAGGTAGAGCATCGTGGGCCGCGGTTCCGGGCCGAAGCAGAGGCTCGAAGGACTGTCCAGATCGTCGAGCGCGGTGGCCAGCGTCTCGATTGCGCCTTGCGGACTGACTCGCAGCAACGTGCTCTGGGCCACGTTGGCCACGTACAAGTTGCCGTTCGCGTCCGCCTTCAGGCCATCCGCGCCACCCAGCAGCGGACCGCCCGTGAAGATCTCCGGCGTGCCAGCGGTGCCGTCTAGATTCACGGGCACACGGACGAGTGTCCCCAAGTCGGTGTTGCAGACAAAGGCGTTCGTGCCCACGAAAGCCAGGCCGTTGGCGCCGATCGGAAAAGCCGGATGCGGTGGCTGCGGATTGGGCGCGCCCAAGAGCAGCGTCGAGAAGACCCACGCGGTCGCGGTGCCGGCGTTGTCGATCCGAAAGATGCGACCACCGATGGTGTCCGTGACGTAAAGCATCTGGCCCGGCCCGAACACCACGTCGTTGGGCAGCGAGTCCATCGGCAGCGCCGCGAACCGGGAGGCGGAGCCGTCGGGTTGGATGCGCCAGACGCCGTGATTGGTGGGATCGGGCGGACTCAGCGCAGCCAGGCCCACGAACACGTTGTTCGACGCATCCACGGTCAGGCCGGTGACCATGGGCGAAAGTTGCGCCAAGGTGGATTGCGTGTCGTCGGGCGCGATCTTCCGAATCTCGCCGGTCAGGGCCATGCTCACGTAAGCATTGCCTTGCCCATCCACCGTCAGTCCTTCAGGCAGGTTTGGTGGCACGAACGTGGCCAGCGTGACCGTGCAGGGCAGCACCAATCCCGGCGTATCGACCCTCATCTGCATGAGGCTGGGCTTGGGATTGCCGCCGGGGATGCTGGCTGAGATGGTCGCGTAGTTGACGAGATAGAGGGTCGTGCGCTGCGCGGGTGTTCGGCCAAAGCAAAGACTCGACGGACTGTCCAACCCATCCAGCGCGCTGGCCAGCACCTCGAACTGTCTCTGGGGCGTCACGCGGACGATCAGGCTCTGAATCACGTTGGCGACATAGAGATTGCCTTGCACGTCCGCCTTGAGGCCATCCGCCCCGCCCAACCGCGCATCGCCTGTGAAGACTTCCGCATTCCCCGCGCTGCTATCAGGATTGACCGGCACGCGCACCACCGTCCCGAAGTCGGTGTTGCAGACGAAGGCGTTGGTGCCCACGAAAACCAGGCCGTTGGCGCCGATTGGGAAAGCCGGATGCGGCGGCTGCGGATTGGGCGCGCCCACTAACAACGGGTCAGCCAGCCACACCGTCGCCTGGCCTGTCGCGCTGAGGCGATAGATGCGCCCGCCGATCGAGTCGGTGGCGAACAGCACGCCTTGCGCATCGAACACGACGTCATTGACCAAAGTGTCTGGCGGCAGTTGGGCAAAGAGCGCGGCGGCGCCGGCGGGAGTAATCTTCCAGACGCCGTGCTGGGCCGGGTTGGGCGGTACGGGCGAGACCCCGACAAAAACATTGCCGTCGGCTTCCACGGTCAGACCCGCGACCATGGCGGGCAGTTGCGCAAACGACGTCTCGGTGCCGTCGGGCGCAACCTTCCGGATTTCGCCGGTCAGCGGCAGGCTCACGAAGATGTTGTCGCGGCAATCCACCGCCACGCCTTCGGGCAGGTTCGGCGGGGCGAAGCGGGCCAGCGTCTCGGTCGGACACACCGCCAGCCGATAGAAGCGCGCCGCGTCCGCGCTGGCCGCTGGCGAGAGGAGGCAGACTGAGTTCGTCATGGACACGGCGGCCACTGGCGCCCACTGAATCGGGCTGGCCAGGTTGGTGGCGGTTTGCAGCAGGTAGTTTCGGCCCGTCTGCCCATGGACGACGGCCTGCACGCTGCCGGTCGCGACGCAGCGCAGTTCCAGCCGGGGCTGCGCGGAGTCAGCGGGGAGTGCAACGTGGGCGCTCAGCAAGAACAGCGGCAGCACGAGCCATTGGGACACTGGAGAGATGCGAGCAGAGGGGTGCATGGGGTTTCTTTCTGAGCGGTTGATGGTTGTCGTTTCATGCTTTCACCCCGCTGCTACAACCTTTCAGGGAGCAGGTTTCAGGAATTCTGCTGAAGACGCGAAGAAGGGGAGAAACGGGGAATCGGGGAATCGGCGACGCGGAGAAGGTCAAAGCATTCGCCAGTCTCCCTTTCCCCGTCTCGCTGACTCTCCGTCTCGCCGTCGCTTCTTCCCCTCACTCCCAATCCAGCCCCAGCTCGCGCAGGCGAACCCGCAGCAGGGGCAGATCCCATAGGTGCGTGCCAAGTTCAGACGAGGCGGCGAGCCAGCGGCCATCAAGACTCCAGGCCAAATCCTCGACTCGTGGAGTCAGCGGCGTGAGACGAGCCAACTCGCGCCGGGAAGTCACCTCGATCAAGCGGATGATGCGCTCGTCCGCCAGCAACGCCACCCAATCACGGTGGGCCGCGAACCGGGCCGGGCCAGCGGTGAAACTGAAGACCTCCCGCGGCTCGCGCCAGACTTCACGCCACTGCGCAGGCGGCCCCGCGACAGCATAAAGCCGGTACTCCGGGGAACCGGCTGCGAGGAACCAGCGGCCGTCCGGACTGAAGTGGGGATTGCAGTTGCCGACCGGAATTCGGTGCATGGGCTGGCCGTCCCGGGCCGACCAAAACCAGAGCGCCGCACCGAAGTTCCCCTGGAGGTTGCGGGAACCCGAGGCGATCCATTGGCCATCGGGACTAAACTCCGCGTGAGAGAAGAAGGGTTGGCCGATGAGACGCAGGCGCGGCGCGGTCGGCGGCTCGTGAGGCAGTGCGCTGTAAGCGGCGCCATCCACATTGGAACTCGGCTCCCACCCGCCCGTGACGGAAAAGTCGAAGACGGCGCCGTTGCCGTCCAGGCGCACGACCAACCGGTGCTGGTCACGGCTCAACGCACCCCAGGTGAAGCGGCCTTCGTCAGGGACGAGGTGATGGTGTGCAGCAACCCGCCCGGCATCGGGCGGGCCGTTGGCGGTGAACATCTGCAATCCCTCGCGGGCACGGACCGTCAGCAGCGTTTGGGAATCAAGGAAGCCAACCGCGTAACCGTCAGGCAGGGAGACGCGGGCGAGCATCCGCCCGTCGGAGACGTTCCAAACGACGAATTGCCCCGACCCTTGTCCCACCAACCACTGACCGTCAGGACTGAAGTTGAGACCGCTCCGGAGCAGGGCTTTCCTGAGCCCCGACTGCAGGAGACGGCACTCGGCGGGGCGATGCAGCCGCAGGCGCCCAATCCCCCGCGGCCCGCGCACCACCAGCCATTGGCCATCAGCGCTGAAGCCGAGCGGTCGTGCGGCATGCGTTCCCAGCACTTGCACGCCGCCTTCCGGCGACCAGAGCCGGAGCGTCTCGTCCCAGGCGACGCTCGCCAACAGGTCTCCCTGCGGATGGTAGAAGGGCCGAAGGCCGGCCTGCAAATGGCCGCGCAGGGTCTGGATCAGGCCGGACTTGATTCGCCACACGTGAATCAGACGGTCGCCACAGCCCACGGCCAAATCCAGTCCATCGGGCCGCCAATCCACCCCGGAGGTGAGGTTGGACAACAGCAATTCGCCCTCTTTTTGCTGCGTCGTCAGGTCCCAGACTTCAACCGCTTTTCCGCCCCAAGTTCGACTCCAGAGGGCCACCCGGTCGCCCTGGGGGGAGAAGACGGCGAATTCGGGTCGAACCGAGTCCGGCAAGCGTGCGGTTTCCGCCTGCGTGTCCAGGTCCACGACCACCGCACCGTTTGACTGGGACGCGCGGAACAGGTGCTTTCCTCCGGGACTGAGGGCGAGGCAATAGTAGCCCGGTTGGTCAAAGAGCATCCGCCCATCGTTCAGGTCCCAGACAAAGCTGCGCTCCTTGCCCGAACTGGCCAGACGTGAACCGCTCAGCCTTAACTCCACCGGCTGCGAAGCCGTGCGATTCGTGAGGGCCGCGAGCAACGCGCCATCCACGATGCGCCGCACCTCGAAGCGGTCATCCGGCAACGCGATCAGGTAACGCTCGCCCCGGTCATCGGCCTGCACGTTGACGAGGTCGCGGGGCAGCGGATGCCAAGTCCCGCTGTCCTCGAGGTCCAGCAACGCAAACGCGGCGATGGCTTCGGTGCGCAACTCGGCGGAGGGTCGCAGGGCCGCGGCACTGCGGATGGCGGCGAGCGCCTGCACACGCTGGCCCATCTGCCCGCTGATGCGCCAAGCGTGAGCGCGCTCGAAGTTCGCCTGCCAGAGCGCCTCATGGGCGTCGCGTAAGGCGGTCTCGGCGGCGGTGGCGTTGCGTTCGGCGCGACCCCATTGCCAAAGCACGCCGGCCACGCCCAAGACAAACACGCCGACCAACGCCGCAATCAGTCCCGCATACACGGGCCGGCGCTTGCACCAGCGCCAGAGCTTCTCCACCCGGCTGACCGGTCGCGCCTGGATCGGCTCATCGCGCAGGAACCGGCCCAGTTCATCGGCAAGTCCCTGGGCCGAGGCGTAGCGCCGGTGGAGGTCCTTCTCCAGGCACTTCAGGCAGATGGTTTCCAAGTCGCGCGGCACACTCGAATTCAACAAGCGCAGCGGCGGCGGGTCGGCTTGCACGACTTGCCGTAACACGTCGGTGACCGTTGCCGCCTGGAACGGCGCACGGCCCGTGAGCAGATGATAGAGCACCGCCCCCAGCGAATAAACGTCGCTGGCGGGACCGATGTCGCGGACGCGCCCTTCGGCCTGCTCCGGCGGCAGGTAGTTCGGCGAGCCGAGCACTTGGCCAGGCAAAGTGAGTTGAGGGTTGAGAGTTGAGAGTTGAGAGTTGAGCGCCGCACCCGGCGCGGACGAAGAGCCACTCTTAACTTTCAGTTCCCTCTCCGTCTCAACTCCAAACCTCTTGGCCAGCCCAAAATCCGTGATGCGCGGCTGATCGGATGTGTCCACCAGGATGTTTGAGGGCTTGAGATCGCGGTGCAGGACGCCGTGCTGGTGCGCGTATTGAACCGCCTCGGCAATGGTCTTGAGGTAAGTGGCGGCTTGCCTGGCCGGCAGCGGATGTTCGCGTACCAATCCGGCCAGGTTGCAGCCTTCGACGAAATCCATCGAGAAGAACGGCTGGCCGTCCTGTTCGCCGACTTCGTGGATGGCGACGATGTTTGGATGCTGCAGACTGGAGACCGCCTCCGCCTCCGCCCGGAAGCGCCGCGTGAAATCCGCCCCAGCCCACGGCCCGGCCAGCATCAACTTCAGCGCGACGATGCGATTGAGGCCCGCCTGCCGCGCCTTCCACACCACGCCCATGCCACCGTGGGCGATTTCCTCCAGCAACTCGTAGTCGGCGAAACGGCGCGAGGAAGGTTGAGAGTTGAGAGTTGAGAGTTGGGAGTTATCGGCAGCGTCCAGTCCATCCGCGAGCAGACAACGCGGGCAGAGATCTTGAGGACTGTAGGTCCCCAGCCGCGTCCCGCATTTTTCACACGTGCGCACCGTGACGATAAACTGACTTCGACCAGCCTGGGCTGGCCTCACCTTCTGCTACAACAAAACGCCGCGGAGGTTACGCGATTGGCGATTTGCGAGCGCTCCCTCCCATCCCGCGCCTCGTAAATCGCAAATCGCAAATCGCAAATCTCCTCACCCGCTGATCACCGCGATCAGGTGCCGGAGTTCCTCATCCACTTCCGCCGGGCTAGCCACGGTGCGCGCGATCTCGGCGCGCAGCAACTCCCGGTACCGCTGCCGCAAGCGGTGCGCCGCGATTTTGATCGTGGTCTCGGTGGTGCCCCGACGCGTCGCAATGTCCGCGTAGGACGAGGCCTGGCTCCCGCCCCACAAGCCCGCCTTGAGTTCCTCGAACTGCCAACCTTTGTCCCCGGCAGTGCATTCCTGTTGCAGCGACTCCAGCACATCTTCCAGCAGCGCGGCCGCCCAGCGTCGTTCGTAAATTATCTCTGGGTTGGTCTCCTCCACCGGTTCGACGGCATACCGCTGCTCGGCGACTTCCGCATCCAGGGAGAGCGCCACTTGCCCGCTGCCGCGTTTCTCGCGGTGCGCTTTCTTCCACTCGTTGGCCAAGAAGTGCTTCAGCGCCGTCAGCAGAAAGGTGCGGAACCGGCCGCGCACCGGATCGGCCAGGGCGAAGTATTTCTTCTCCAGGAAGCGGGCGAAGAAATCTTGAGTCAGATCTTGAGCCTCCTCCGGCGAATGACCCCGGCGGCGAACGTAAGCGTAAAGCGGATACCAATAGGAGCGGCACAGGCTTTCGAGAGCGGCCTGTGCGCCCGGAGCCGAACTGTGCCCTGCCGCCAGCACCACACTCCAGTGTGTTGTCGCAAAATCCGTCGCGGGTGCGGGAGCCTGACCGTCAGGTTCTGCCTGGGCGCCTCTCATGGCC
Source organism: Verrucomicrobiota bacterium (assembly GCA_016219875.1). Lineage (GTDB taxonomy): Bacteria > Verrucomicrobiota > Verrucomicrobiia > Limisphaerales > JACRJZ01 > JACRJZ01. The sequence continues at coordinate 129,479 of JACRJZ010000145.1, forward strand.
GGAGCGTTGCACCCGCGGCCCTCGAAGTGAAGTCAAAAGTGGCCTCAAAAAGCGGTCTTCATGCAGCGGTGTTGGCGGCACCCGCCGACCGGGGGCTGGCTACTTCGCCTGGTTCGCTCCCTTCACCCGCATTTGAATCGCGTAGAGCGACTTGCTGGCGGTGATGAACAGGGTCTGCTTGTCCTTGCCGCCGAAGCAGACGTTCGCGGTCCAACCGTCTTCCATTGGCACGTCGATCTGCTCGATTTTCTTGCCGGTCTTGTCGAAGACGGACACACCGCGGCCGGTGAGATAGAGGTTGCCTTCGGCGTCAAGCGTCATGCCGTCGGAACCTAATTCGCAGAGCAGCGTCTTGTTCGCGAGCGTGCCGTCGGGCTGAATGCCGTAGCGGTAGGTTTTTCGCGCGCCGATGTCGGCGACGAAGAGCGTCTTGCCGTCGGGTGCGCCGACGATGCCGTTGGGCTGCTTCAGGTCCGTGGCCACGCGCGTGAGCGTCTTGCCGTCGGCGGAGCGGAAGTAAACGTGCTGCCCATCCTGCGGCATCTTGTCGTGTTTCCACCACGGGCGTTTGTAGAACGGATCGGTGAAGTAGAGGCCGCCGTTGGGATGGACCCATACATCGTTCGGACCGCACAGGAGCTTGCCGTCGTAGTCCTTCACCAACACCGTCTTGGTCTGGCCGTCGGGTGAGATGGACCACAGCTCACACTTCTCGTCCGCGCAGGCGATCATGTTGCCCTTGGCGTCGAAACACATGCCGTTGGCGCGCCCGGCGGGCTGCATGAAGGTGGAAAGCTTGCCCTCGATGCTCCACTTCAGGATGCGGTCGTTGGGCTGATCGGTGAAGAAGACGTTCCCCTCGGCGTCGCAAGTGGGGCCTTCGGTGAATTTGAAATCGCCGGCCAACTTCTCCAGCTTCGCGCCGGGAGCCAGGACGCTGTGGTCGGCGGCCAGCAGTGCAGTGGCGGGAAGTGTGAGTGCGGCAGTGAGGGCAAGCAGTGCGGTCTTCATGGTTGTTCGCGTTCGTTTGTCACTGCTTGCTTAGACTGTGGAGTCGGACCAGGTCTTCAATTCCAAAAGTCGTGGCGGCGCGGCAGGACGAATCGGAAAGAGATCAGCCTTCCTTTCCTGGAACGCGGACCAGGACTGATTCAAGAAAGCGTAGCACCCGACGTGAGGAGGTTCTGTTTAGATTTCGGATTTGAAAACAGAGCCTCCTCACGTCGGCTGCTGCGATCCAGGGATTCTCGAATCCACCGTGGAACGCGGACCACGAAACCCTTTTCCTCTCGCGAAGCGGCGAACGGGCGCCTATTCCGATGCCGCGAGCCCCGGACTTCGCGGCGAAACTGTTTCCATTCGGCCAGAATCAAGGCGCCTGCTCCTGTGCGCGATGGCTTCGTCGTTGCCGGGAGCATGGCCACGCAAGGCCAGGGTCTTCCGCGCCAGGGGCGGTCCAGGCGGCGCCGATGACTGGGGCTCACCATCGACGAGTCTTTGCAACTCGGATGCGGCGCGCTGAGTGGCATCGGCTTGAGCATGGAGGGCTTTGGAGGCGACCGCGTTCTCCTCCGCGGTGGTGCCATTGGATTGGGTGACCCGCTGAATCTGGCAGACCGCGACGCTCGCCTGCTCGATCCCTTGGCTTTGTTCTCGGGAAGCCGTCGCCACTTCGGTCACCAACTCATCCACTCGGCAAATGCGGGCCAAGATGTCTTGGAGGCTTTGGTCCATCTGGCGGGCGCGCGCCTCGACCGCCTGGGCGCTGTCGGCCACTTTCTCGCTGACGCGCAAGCCTTGATGGCTGCTCTGGATGGCCAACTCGATTTTCGCCGTCGTCTCCTTGGCGGCTTGGGCGCTGCGTTGCGCCAGCGCGCGCACCTCATTGGCGACCACGGCGAATCCCCGTCCGGCCTGGCCCGCGCGCGCGGCCTCGACGACGGCGTTGAGCGCGAGAATGTTGGTTTGAGAAGCGATGTGGTCGATGACTTTGACGATCTGAGCCACGTCGGCGCTGGACGTTTGGATGGCTTCCATCGCGGTGCGCATTTCCTGGCTGGCGGCCCGAATGGCCTCCAAGGCCTGGCTCATGTCCTGCGTCCGGCTGGCGCCCGCCTCCGCCGCGCTGCGCGCCTGGCCCGTCATTTCCTTCACGCCCTGCACGTGCTCTGTCGCGAGTTTGACCGTGGCCGTCATCTGCACCAGCGACGTGCTGGTGGCGGTCAGCGAAGCGGCCTGTTCGTGAGTGCCTTGGGCGAGCAACTGGCTGCCGCTGGCCACCTGATCGGACGCGGCGGCCACCTGATGGGCGCTGGAGATCAACTCTTTGGTGATGCGTTGCACCGGCAGCGCAATGGAGTCGTACAACGCCCGCGCCACGCGCGTCACCACGTACACGATGCCGGCCAGCACCAGGACGAAGCCGATCAGAAACCAGCGCATCGCCCGGTGCGATCCGGCTTCCTGGCGGGCGCAGAGTTGCTTCTTGGCCTCAGCGACTTTTTGGAGCTGGGCACTGAGGTCCTGAAAGGCCGACTCGGCGGAGCCCATAAACATGGTGGCCGTGGCCGTGTCCGAACTCATGTCCACCACTTTGACGATCCACGAGCGGTAGGTCTGCAATGTCGCTCCTGCCTCCTGATAGGCGCTGTTGACGCCTGACTGCTCCGCATCCTCCGACTGGAGTTTGACGAGGCTCGCGGCGATCACGTCGATGGCGTTGGTCTGGGCCGCCAGCAATTCCTCCACCTTTTTCGCCTCGTAGCCGGAGGACGCCCAACTCAAGGCCTTGTAGAGATTCATGTGGGCCTGCCGCGCCTGGCTCACGATCTCCATGCTCTGCCGGGCTTGGTCGGACTTGGCCGCGATGCCTTTGAGCAACCGCTGCTGGCTGAAGAGCAGCGCCGCGCTGAGACCGCCGAAGAGGAACGTGATGGCCACCATGACCGCGGCCGTCTTGGAGCACCGGGCCTTCAGGGTGGCACCCTGGATGTGCAGAACCGACATACAACGCAGCGTCCGCTCCGTGAGGGCGGACGAAGAAGGTGGTCAGCGGTAAATGCCACACCCCACGTAGGCCCCGGCCTCGGGGATGGCCTGCACGTAGGTCGCCTTGTCCTGGATCTTCTTGGTTTCCGGGTTGGTCCATTTGTACTTCACCCAGCCGCCGCCTTTCTTGGCAACTTCGGCCATCTCCTGGATGAAGAGTTTTCCGTCCGCGTCCTTGAGATCCTTCATGTTCTTGCCGACCAGTTTCGGGTTCCCGCCGTGGGCCAGGGTCGTGCCCTCGAACTCGTTCACGAAAACATACAGGCTGCCGGCGACGAACCCGCCCTTGGGATCGCTGAACGCCGCCACGGCTTTCTCCTTGCCGTTCGCCTTCCAAAACTCCACGGCTTTCTTGGTCAAGGCCAGCGCTTCGTCTTCCGGCCCCGCGGCCCAAGTGGTGAACGCTGCCAGCATCATCGCCAAACCTGTTCCCCCAATTATGAACTTCTTCATGTTGTCTCTTCTCGATTTCATTGCGCCCGAACGTGCGGGTCCGAGTCAGTCATCTCGCCCCGACAACCCGCCGTCAGGCAGAACAGTTGTCGATCCGCATGGACCTGGATGCGGAAACCGCGCACGGAGCGACCTGGCTATCGGCAGACGCCGTGATGGGTTTAGCAGAAAATGGAGGCGTTGACTTTTCGGACGGATCGATGTGTAATCGCCCCCGATTCAGCAGGCCGTCCGACAGGTTTCACGCTTGATCGGCAGCCAAAACCAAACACAACTATGAAGACCCAACACCGCGTTTCCGCCCCGGCGTCTCTCCTTCGCGGCCTCTGGCCGCTGCTGCTCGCGACCACCACTTGGGCAGCCCCCAGCAGCGTGGTGGAACTCGCCTTTCCGGCGGCGCCTCCCCAAGGCCAGCCCAAGGATTACACCCCCATCGCGCTGTCGTTCGCCCGCACCCGCGGCAATCCCAACCGGGTCGAAGTCGTCTTCACCGCGCCTGTCGCTGCGGCCAGCGCGACGAACCGGGCGCATTACACGATCAGCCCTCCGGTCACCGTGCAGTCGGCCGCAGTCGGCGACGACGGCTTCACCGTCTGGCTGACAACCGCGGCAATCGGCGATGCGGGGTTGCACACGCTGACCGTCAACAACGTGACGGACACTTCCGATCCGCCAAACGCCGTGGCGGCCAATTCCCAGACGCCAATCCTCAAAGCGCAAGGCGTGGTCACCCGGAAAATTTTCAGCGGCATCACCGGCGCGACGGTCGATGCGCTGACGGGCCACGCGAAGTTCCCCAACGCCCCGGACTTCGTGGATTGGCAGGCGGGCCTGGAGTCTCCGGCCTTCGGCGACAACTACGGCGTGCAACTGGCGGGCTACCTTTATCCACCGCTGAGTGGGGACTATATCTTCTACCTCGCGTCCGACGGCCAGGGACAGCTTCGCCTGAGCACGGACGAAAGCGCGGCGAACAAGCAACTCATCGCCACCGTCGCCACCAGCAGCGGCGCGCGCGACTACAACGCCTCGGCCAGCCAAGCCTCCGCTTTCCTCCGCCTCGAAGCAGGCCGTCGCTATTACATCGAAGCCCTGATGAAAGAGAGCACCGGCGCGGACCACTTGGCCGTGACGTGGCTGATGCGCGGGATGCCTGGCCCGTTTGACGGCGATCCGCCGATTCCGGGCGCGTTCCTGTCCTCACTCACGCCGTCCGCTCCGGCTGTCGTGTCGGTGCCGCCGCAAAGCCTCACAGTGAGTGACGGCCAGACGGCCACGTTCGGCGTCGTCGCCGGCGGCACGCCGCCTTACACCTATCAGTGGTATCGCAACGGCTCACCGCTGCCGCTGGTTACGGGAACGAACTTCACCATCAGCGCCGCGACCCTGGCCGACAACGCCTCCGCGTTCCAGGTCGTGGTCGCCAACGCGTTCAGCGCCACCACCAGCATTGTGGCAACACTCACCGTCCTCGCCGACCCGGTGCCGCCGGCGATTGTCCGCGTCTCCAGCGGGCCGACGCTCGACCGCGTGAGTGTGAGCTTTTCGGAGCCGGTCACCGCCGAGTCAGCCACGACCACGACGAACTATTCTCTCAGCGGCAGCGCAGCGGTCTTGTCGGCGCGCCTGATGCCCAACCGGACGAACGTCATTCTCAACACGTCACCCCAGACGCCGGGACAAGTCTATGCACTCACCGTCCGCGGCGTGGCTGACACGTCTTCCGCGCACAATCCCGCCAACACCACCGCCAACTTCACGGCCTGGGTGGAGAGTCGCGGCTTCTTGCGGCGCGAACTCTTCCTCGGCATTCCGGGGGCCGCGGTCGCGGACTTGAGCAGTACCGTGGAATTCCCCGACTCGCCCGACTCGGCGAGCTACGTAATGCACGCCGAGGCGCCAAACAACGCGGCCGACAATTACGGCCAGCGGCTCGTCGGCCTGCTCCTGCCGCCCGTGACCGGCAACTACCGGTTCTACATTTCGTCCGACGCCCAGGGCGCGCTCTATCTCGGCACGGACGACACGCCCACCGACCTCCGGCTCCTCGCCACCGAGCCGCAATACGACACCGGCCCGCGCGACTGGGTAGGCACGACGCGCCGCACCGCCGCCAATCCCGAGAACCGTTCCGCGCCGGTTTATCTCGTCGCCGGACAGAAGTACTTCTTCGAGGCGGTGATGAAGGCCGACACGGGCGACGACAACCTCGGCGTGACGTGGCAGTTGCCCGGCGAATCCGTCCCAGCCAACGGCGCTGCGCCAATTCTGGCCAACTTCCTCGCTAGCTTCGCCGATCCCACCACGGCTTCGCTCTCCATCACCCAGCAGCCGGCCAGTCTCACCGTCAACGAGAGCAGCGCCACCACGTTCGTCGTGGGGGTGACCTCTTCGTTTAGTCCGGTATTCTTCCAGTGGCAGCGCAATGGCGCAGACCTTCCCAGCGCCACCAACGCCAGCTACACCACGCCCCGCTTACTCAGGACGGACAGCGGCGCGTCGTTCCGGTGCCTTGTCTCCATTCCCGGCGCGATGGCCACCTCCGTCAACGCCGTGGTCACAGTCACCCCGGACAACACGCCGCCGCAGTTGTTGTCGGCCGGGATGCTCGCCCACAGCGGCACCGTCGGCGTCTGTTTCAACGAACTCCTCGACGCCGCCTCCGCCACCAATCCCGCCCACTATGCGCTGAGTTCCGCCAGTGTCCTTGGCGTGACGCTTCATCCCAGCGGCCAATCGGTTCTCCTGTCCATCTCGCTTCTGCTCCACAGCAACCTGACGCTGACGGTCAATGGCGTGAAAGACTTCGCCGGCAACCTGCTTCCAGCTAACTCCACCGCCACCGTGGAATACTGGCCGATGGAGACGCTCGATGTCGGCACGCCCGGCACCGATCCGCGGGAAGACGGCTTGGCCCTGCCCTGCCGTGCCGGCGATGTCACCGTGACCGCTGGCGGCTCCGACATCGGCGGGACGAAAGACGCCTTCCACTTCGTCTATGAGATGCGCGACGGCGACTTCGACGCGCGCGTGCGAGTCGCTTCGTTGGAGTTGTCGCAGTTCTACGCCAAGGCCGGCCTCATGGCCCGCGAAGACTTGATTCCCGGCAGCCGCCACGTCTTCGCCGGCGTGCAACCCGCGGGCGGCGCGAACCGCTATCTCGCCCTGTGGCGTCTGGCTACCAACGGCGCGAGCGCGCTCTGGCCCGGCGTCTCCACCAACAACGGCGTGCCTTTTCCGAACGCCTGGCTCCGGCTAACGCGCACGGGCGCGGTCTTCACCGCCTTCCGCGGCACGAATGGTTTCGACTGGACCCAGTTCGCCCAGGCCACGAACAACACCTTTCCGAGCCGCGCGTTCGTCGGCCTCGCGACCACGGCCTTCACCAACGCCGTGGGCCGCACCACGACGGCGGCCTACCGGAGTTACCAAGCCAGCCCGCCCGGCCTCGCGCCGACGCGGCTCGACTTGCTCGTGAAGCGCAGCGTCGAACCCGCGCCCAGCTTCGCCCTGGAGAACGTCTATCAAACCGTGGCCGCGGGCGCGCAGAACCCGTCCCAACTCGCCACGCCGTCCGCCCCGGCCAGCTTCGACGTGCAAATTCAGAACGACGGTCCCAGCACCCTTTCGCCCATCTTGCGCTCGCTCGAATCGTCCAACGCTGGCTGGGACGTTATCTATCGTTCCGGAGCGAGCGACATCACCGCATTTGTCCTCAGCACCAACGGCTACACGCTCTCGAATCTCATCGCCGGCGCGAGCGAGGTTGTCACGGTGGAGATCCGTCCCCTGGCGTTGGTCTTGGGCGGGAGGCGCGAGTCCGCCACGCTGAGCTTGTTCGCGGACCGCTTCAATCCCGTGGCCCGCGACGTCGTGCGCCTGACCGCGATCAACGATCCCACGTACCAGCCGGACATGCTGGTCCGCCGGCTCACCGACGTGGTGTACGCGGGCGAAGACATCTACAACGCCACCGGCTTGAACCAGACCAAGGCCGCCATCGTCGAGCCGCTCACCACCGCCATCTTCCACTTGCGCTTGGTCAATGACGGCAACCTCACCAACCAGTTCCGCCTGACCGGCGCGGGGGCCGGCCCAGGCTGGACCGTGCGCTTCCTTGATTCGCTGGCCGGTGGGGCGGACATCACGGCGGACGTGATGGGCGGCAACCTGTTTGTCCTGCTGCCACCGAATGGATCGTGGAACTGCCGTCTTGATATGACGCCGGGCCTCAATGTACCGCGCGACACGAGCCTCGCCGTCACGTTGACCGCCACCGCGCTCGGCTCGCCCAGCCGCAGCGACACGGTGAGGGCGATCACGCACGTCCAGACCCTCAGCACCAATCCGGTGGGCCGCACCTTCACCAGCGACGCCGACTTCGAGGAGGGCCAGCGCATCGGCACGGTCTATCGCGCGGACCAGCTCGAACTCGCCACCCAGCCGGTGACCTTGCCGTTCATCTTCGTGCCGAATTCCAACGAGGGCACGGTGTCCAAGGTCGATACCGTCACGGGCCGCGAGTTGGGCCGCTACCGTGTCGGCTCCGGCACGAGCAGCAACCCGTCCCGCACGACCGTGGACCAGTTCGGCAGTTGCTACGTCGCCAACCGCCACTACGGCACAGTGGTGAAGATCGGCTTGCTGGAAGCCGGCCAGTACTTCGACCGGAACGGCAACGGCGTGCCGGACACGTCGTTTGACGCCAACGGGGACGGCGACATCACCGGCAGCGAAATCCTGCCGTGGGGCCAGGACGAATGCGTGCTTTACGAAGTGGTCATCATCCCCGGCAAGGAAGGCACGTTCACGCCGGGCACCTTCACCGGCAGCTATGGCAGCTACAACTCGGCGGGCGCGCGGTCCATTGCGGCGGACCATGACGGCAACGTCTGGGCCGGCAACTACACCGCCAAACATTACTACCTCATCGAAGGAGGCACCGGCCAGATCCTGCGCACGAACGACCTGACGGCCCTCGGCCACACGCCTTACGGCGCAGTCGTGGATGCCAACGGGATTCTGTGGTCCTCCGAACTGAGCAGCGACGTGGTTTGGCTCGATCCGGTGAGCAACACGGCGAGCAACCTGGCCATTGGCCACACCACCTACGGCCTGGGGCTGGACCGGAACGGGCAACTCTTCATCAGCGGCTGGCAGGCGACCCGCCTTTCGCGCGTCAACGTCAACACCAAGACCAAGGACTGGACCGTCGTGGGGGTGAACGAGTCCCGCGGCGTCGTGGTCACCGACGATGGCGACGTGTGGACGGGCAACTCCGCGCCGGGGACCGTGACGCGCTGGTCCAACGACGGCGTCATCAAACAACACATTCCCGTCGGCGACACCCCCACCGGCGTGGCCGTGGATGCCGATGGCAAGGTCTGGGTCGTGGACTTGGGGGACGAATACATCCACCGCATCGACCCGGCGTTGAATCTGGTCGATCTCTCCAAACGCCTCATCGGCACCACGCACTACGGCTACAGCGACATGACCGGCTTCGTGGGCCGCAACTCGACCATCCGTTTCGGCACCTGGCTCATGCTGCACGATTCCCGTCGGCCCTTCACCCAATGGGGCGTCGTCACTTGGCACGGCGACGAGCCGTCCGCCAACAGCCTCCGTATTCGCGTGCGCAGTTCCGAGGACGGCCGCCTTTGGGCGCCGTGGGAAAGCGCCACCAACGGCTTCCCGCTCCTCGCCACGCCCCCGGGCCGCCGCTTGGAAATTGAAGTGACCCTGCGCAGCACCGTCGGCGGCGTGTCCCCCACGCTCTACGACCTGACCGTCACGCCGCTGCCGCAAGCCACCTCGGAGGTCGCCGTGGCCTGCGCCGCGCTGCCCAATCCCACAACCAACGAGCACCTGACCATCTTCGCCTTCGCCGTGACCAACGCCGGCCCGAACGCCGCCCGCAGCGTGGTCCTGACCAGCCTCCTGCCCGAGACCGTGCCGATGAGGTCGTTCGTGTTGTCCCAAGGCACCGTCAGCCAGAGCGGCGGCCTGCTCACTTGCCTGCTGGGTTCCTTGCCCGCCGGCTCGAACGCCTCGCTCGTGATCGTGACACGGCCGACGAACGCCGTGCCCATCACGAACCTCTGCGCGGTGACCCATTACGAGAAAGACCCGGCGCTGGAGAACAACGCCGCCGGCCAGATCGTGAACGTGTTGCCCAACGTGTGCGTGCCACCGCCCGGCGATCTCTTCCACTGGTGGCCCGGCGAAGGCGACGCCCGGGACATCGTCCGCACCAACCACGGCGCGATTCTCGGCACGCTGGTCTTCGCGGACGGGCGCGTGGGGCAAGCCTTCACCTTCGACAGCAACGACGACCGCGTCACCGTGCCGCACCACACGAACTTCAACATCACGGCGCCGGGCTTCACCGTGGAGTTCTGGCTCCGGGCCTCCAACCGCCAGCCGCAGGCGTACTACCTGGCGGTGGATAAATCCCACGGCTACGTGGACTCCGCGGGCTGGGCTTTTCAAGGCATGACGAACACCGGGTTCCTCAGCTTCATCATTGGCGCCGGCGGCAGCGGCAGCGGCAACTTCGTGAGTGCCACCTCGACAAACACCCTGCTCGACAACCAATGGCACCACGTCGCCGGAACTTGGGAGGCCGGAGTGATTCGCCTCTACATCGACGGCCTTCCGCACGGCAGCAACTTCCTCGCGACGCCGGTCCACAACACGCGCCCGCTCAACATGGGTTACGCCTGGGGCAATACCACGCCCCAGCGGTTCCTCCGCGGCAGCGTGGACGAAGTCTCCCTCTACCACCGCGCGCTCTCGGCGACGGAAATCTTCGCCCTCTCCGACGCGCTGGGCGCCGGCAAATGCCGGGAGGGCTTTGCCCCGCGAATCGGAGTCGAGGCTTCCGGTGGTGACAACTTCGTCCTCTCCTGGCCTGCCGCTGCGACGGGCTTCACGCTGGAAACTGCGCCCAGCGTGCTGGGGCCGTGGACGAACTCAACGGTGACGCCGCAGCCGGCCGGCAACCAACTCGTGGTCCCGATCGACCCCCGAACCAGCCCGCAATTCTTCCGGCTGAAGCGGGGGCCGTAGGCGGCGCCTGCCCCCGGAGGGCCACCAGCTTCCCAAGGCGAGTTGGTGCCGCCGGCTCGTGGCGCAGGTTTTCAACCTGCCGTATCGCCGACTTGCAGTCGGCAGAATGTTTACGAAGTCAGCCGGCCTCGCAGGTTCCCCAAACCTGCGATACGGGAGGCAATTGCAGAACCCCGTAGCAGTCGACGTGAGGAGGCTCAAACTCCAATGAAAACAGAGCCTCCTCACGTCGGCTGCTACAGTTTTGCACGAAGCTCACGGCAGCTTGAGAATCTGCGCTACCCCTCGCGGCCTTCGTCAGCGCGTGATTCTTCCAGACTACACGCAGAACCCGAACGCTTTTTCGGGATCGACGGCCAAATCCTTGATCGCCTGCGCCACTGTCTCGCGCGGCAGTTTGCCTTGCCGTGCCAGCGCGTAAAGCGTGGCGATCACGACGCTCTCGGCATCGACCTCGAAGAAGCGGCGGAGGTTCTCCCGCGTGTCGCTGCGGCCAAAGCCGTCGGTGCCCAGCGTCATCAAGCCGCCGGGGACCCACGGCGCAATCTGGTCGGGCACGATCTTCATGAAGTCGCTCACGGCCACGAACGGGCCTGGCTCTTTCTCCAGCACCGTCTCGAGGTAACTCTTCTGCGGCGGCGCGCTTGGGTGAAGCATGTTCCAGCGTTGGCAGCGGAGCGCTTCGCTGCGGAGTTGCTTGTAGTTCGTGGCACTCCACACATTGGCGCTCACGCCGTAGCGGTCGGCGAGGATTTCCTGGGCGCGCAGGGCACTGCGGAGGATCGGGCCGCTGCCGAAGATTTGGGCCTTCAAACCCTCACCCCTGACCCCTCTCCCATCCGATGGGAGAGGGGAACCAGAAACTCTGGGGCCGGGCTTGAACTTGTAGAGGCCCTTGAGGATGCCTTCTTCCGCGCCCGCGGGCATCGGCGGCATGGCGTAATTCTCGTTGTAGAGCGTGAGGTAGTAGAAGAGGTCTTCGCCGTCCTGGTACATGCGCTTCATCCCGTCGGCGATGATGACCGCGATTTCGTAGGCGAAGGCCGGATCGTAGGTGAGCAGCGTCGGAATGGTGCTGGCGAGCAGGAGGCTGTGGCCGTCCTGGTGCTGGAGGCCTTCGCCATTCAGCGTGGTGCGGCCTGCCGTGGCGCCGAGGAGGAAGCCGCGTGCCTTGATGTCGCCCGCCAGCCACATTTGGTCGCCAATGCGCTGGAAGCCGAACATCGAGTAGTAGGCGAAAAACGGAATCATGTGCTGGCCCGCCGTGGCGTAGGCCGTGCCGGCGCTGATGAACGACGCCATCGAGCCGGCCTCGGTGATGCCTTCCTCGAGAATCTGGCCGTCCTTCGACTCGTGGTAATAGAGCAGTGACTTGCTGTCCACCGGCTCGTAAAGCTGGCCCTTGTGCGAATAGATGCCGATCTCGCGGAAAAGCGCGTCCATGCCGAACGTGCGCGCCTCGTCGGGAATGATCGGCACGATGCGCCGGCCCACCGCCGGGTTCCGCAGCAACATGCTGAGGAGGCGGACGAAGGCCATCGTGGTCGAGACTTCGCCCTTGCCGGAGCCTTTGAGCAACTCGGCGAAGAAGTCCAGCTTCGGCACGGCCAGCGGCGCAGCCTTGACTTCGCGCTTCGGGAGGAAGCCGCCCAGGGCCTTCCGTCGCTCGAGCAGATACTTCATCTCCGGGCAGTTCGCCGGCGGCTTGTAGAACGGTGTTTCGGCGATCTCGTCGTCGCTGATCGGGATGTTGAACCGGGTGCGGAACTCGCGAAGTTCCTTCTCGTTCAGTTTCTTTTGCTGGTGCGAAATGTTGCGGCCTTCGCCGGCTTCACCGAGGCCATAGCCCTTCACGGTCTTCGCGAGGATGACGGTGGGCTGGCCCAGGTGTTCGGTCGCGGCCTTGTAGGCGGCGAAGACCTTGCGCGGATCGTGGCCGCCGCGCATGAGCTTGGAAAGCTGGTCGTCGCGGAGGTGGTTCACGAGCTCGAGCAGTTCGGGATACTTGCCGAAGAACCGCTTCCGAATGTAGGAGCCGTGCTCGACGGTGTATTTCTGATACTCGCCATCGACGGCCTCCTCCATGCGCTTCAGGAGCAGGCCGCTCGTGTCCGCGGCGAGGAGCGGGTCCCAATCGGAACCCCAGATGACTTTGATCACGTTCCAGCCCGCACCGCGGAAGGCGGATTCGAGTTCCTGGATGATTTTGCCGTTGCCGCGCACCGGGCCGTCGAGGCGCTGCAAGTTGCAGTTCACAACCCAGACGAGGTTGTCGAGGTTCTCGCGCGACGCCAGCGTGAGCGAGCCAAGCGTCTCCGGCTCGTCGCTCTCGCCGTCGCCGACAAAGCACCAAATCTTCGGCTCCTCTTTCAAGAAGCCGCGCGCTTTGAGGTAGCGGTGGAAGCGCGCTTGGTAGATCGACGTGATCGGCCCCAGGCCCATCGACACGGTGGGGAATTGCCAGAACTCCGGCATCAAATAGGGATGCGGGTAGGACGACAGCCCGCCGCCAGGCGCGAGTTCCTGGCGGAAGGCGTGGAGCTTCGCGGCGTCCAGCCGGCCTTCGAGAAACGCGCGGGCGTAAATGCCGGGCGTGCTGTGGCCTTGGAAGAAGACCAAGTCCGCGGGCCGGTCACCGGCCGCGCCGCGGAAGAAATGGTTGAAGCCGACCTCGTAGAGTGTGGCGCTCGAAGCGTAGCTGGAGATGTGCCCGCCCAGGCCGTGGTGCTCGCGGTTCGCGGCCACGACCATGGCCATGGCGTTCCAGCGGATGAGGCTCTTGATGGTGCGCTCCAGTTCGCGGTCGCCGGGATACTCCGGCTGTTGCTCGACGGGAATGGTATTGATGTAAGGCGTGCTGAGCGGCGCCGGCACCGGCAGGCCACGAGCGCGCAGGTCTTCCAGCAACCGGCCCACGTAGAGCGGGGTCTTCTCGCCGCCCTCGTGCCGCAGAACATGGCCCACGAAATACTCGAGCGCGTCGAACCAGCGCGCGTCGCCATTGGTGGAAGCCATCGCGCCAGCCACGCTCTCCAAGCCGGCACCTGGCGGATTCAATTTCGCTTTGTCGCTCACGGGGCAGATGATAAACGACGGCCTGACGAATTGCCAACGGCAAGTCATGAAGTGCCTGGACCTGACCTTCCCGACGCCCGCCGAGAACCTCGCCTGTGACGAGGCGCTGCTGGATTGGGGCGATGAGTCGGGGGAACAGGCGCTCCGCTTTTGGGAGCCGGCGCAGCACTTCGTGGTGGTGGGCTACGCGAACAAAGTGGCCGTCGAGGTCAACACGCCGGCGTGCGCGGCGGCGGGCGTCCCGATTTACCGCCGTTGCAGCGGCGGCGGAACGGTGCTGCAAGGACCGGGCTGCCTCAACTACTCGCTCGTGCTGCAAGTCCCCGAGCACGGCTGGCTGGCGAGCATCTCCGGCGCGAACCAGTTCATCATGCACCGGCATCGCGAAGCGGTGGAAGCGGTCCTGGCGTGTAGCGGCGGTCTGGCGACCGCCGCCGCTCCCACCGTGCAAGGTGAGAAGCTTGCAGCGGTCGCCAGACCGCCGCCACGAGTGGAAGTCTGCGGTCACACCGATCTGGCGCTGGACGGCCACAAGTTCTCCGGCAACGCCCAGCGCCGCAAGCGCCGCGCGCTCTTGTTTCACGGGACGTTCCTGTGGAACCTCGATCTGCCGCTGATCGGGAAGTTCCTGCGCTTGCCGTCCAAGCAACCCGCCTATCGACAGGGCCGCCCACATACGGACTTCGTCATGAACCTCGCGGTGTCCCCCGCGCTGATCAAAGCTGCGCTCCGCGCCGCTTGGCAGGCCGACGAGGAGTTGGCCTCCGCGCCGACGGAAAGCATCGCGCGGCTGGCGACGGAGAAGTACTCGACGGCGACTTGGAACTGGAAGTTTTGATCCCAGTGCACAAGAGAAGGAAAAACCGAAATGGTCGGGAAACCTTCTTGCCGTTTGCTCACTTACGAAATCCACCGCCGGCCGGCGAGGCAAAAAAGACGTGCAAGAACGCCGCTGCACCGCTAGGAAAAGGACATGAAAGATTCCCAAACTGCCCCCGATCCCAAAGTGGGCGTGTTCCAACTCGCCTTGCTCGTATTCACTATCCTGGTGCTCTGCGCTTTGGTCGTGGATACGATCCTGGTCTTGCCGAGGGAAGCCAGCGACCTGATCCACATCGCCGACAAGTTCGCTTGCGCGGTGTTCTTCTTCGATTTCTGCATCCGGTTTTGCCAAGCGGAATCCAAGCGCACCTTTATGAAGTGGGGCTGGATCGACCTCCTCGCCTCCATCCCCAATCTGGAACTGCTCCGCTGGGGACGCTTAGTCCGCGTGTTGCGAGTCATCCGGTTGTTGCGGGGCGTTCGCTCGGTCCAGAAAGTCCTGGCGCTGATCTTTGAGAACAAGCTGCGCGGCGGTGCCGTGTCGATCGCGTTCACGGCCTTTCTGCTCGTCGCGTTCTCGTCAGTGTCCGTCCTGATTTGCGAGCGCCACGGCGATGCGAACATCAAGACTGCGGAAGACGCTGTCTGGTGGAGTGTCACCACGTTCACCACAGTGGGCTACGGCGACAAGTATCCCGTCACGACAGAAGGCCGAGTGCTCGCCATGATTCTCATGGTAGGCGGCGTGGGGATGTTTGGCGCGATCAGCGGCTTGGCGGCTTCGTTCTTTCTCGGTGGGCAGCAGAGCCAGAAATCATCCGAGACGGAGGAAATCATGGCACGGTTGGATCAAATGCAAGCGAAGCTGGAGGCGATGAGCCAAGAACGTGGGACGTGATAAATCTGGATAGGCTGCGTGGGCAGACGCTACCATTCAGAAAAAACGATATGGGCTGGCAAGGAACACTTCGCGCGATGGAAGCCGCTTCAAGGCGAGCCGAGCGGGAGTCGCAGCGCCGGTATCATCAGTTGCAGCGGGACGAAAAGCAGCGCGCCAAGATGGAGGCCCGGCAGCAAGCGGCTTACGAGGTCGAGCTTTTTGAAAACCAGTTGGAGCGGCTGACCTCGGTTCACAAGGAGTCTCCTGAAGTGTGGGACTGGAACAGCATCCACAATACGCCTCCCCCAGCCGCGCCCGAACGAGCATCGGCTCGCGAAGCCACCGCGACAGCAGCGTTGAACGCTTTTGTTCCTGGCTTCCTGGACAAGCTGCTGGGACGCGCTGAAACCAAACGCCAGGCACTCGCGCAAGCCGTTGACGTTGCGAAGGCGCAAGACGAGCAGGAATACCAACAGGTCTTTCAGGAGTATTCCCAGCGTTGCACCGACTGGGACGAACGCCGCCAACTCGCGGGGCGAATCCTCCAAGGGGACACGCAAGCCTACGTGGATGCCTTGATGGACTTCAATCCGTTCGCCGACCTCAGCGAACTGGGAGCGTCCATCGACTTCAAGCCTCACGACGCGCAACTCGTTGAGGTGCGACTGACCGCAGACGGTGGGCGGCTCATCCCGGACCAAGTCAAATCGCTCACCTCCACGGGCAAGCTCTCAACCAAGCCGATGCCCAAGGGGCAATTCAACGACCTCTACCTGGACTTTGTTTGTGGAGTTGCCTTGCGGGCCGGGCGCGAGTTGTTCGCGTTCCTGCCAGTGCAGACTGTTTTGGTGAACGTCCAAGCCAATCTCTTGAACACACGGACGGGACACCAAGGTTTGGAGACAATCCTGTCGGTCGCGATGGCGCGGACGGTGTTCGCCCAGTTGAACTTTGATCGTCTCGACCCTTCGGATGCGATGGAGAACTTTCCGCACCGGATGGACTTCAAGAAGACCGCTGGCTTCGGGCCGATCCCCCTCCTTGTGCCAACTGGCGAAGGCACTATCAAAACACAAGGTACTTCCATGAAAGGGAAACAGTTGCCGTTGGTGCTGGCGGAGAATTCGATTTCCAGGAAATGGGCCGATGCCAAGCGCAACAACCAAATTGAATCTGGCTTCCTCCGGCTGACAGCCAACGAACTGGCGGCGTTGCTTGGCGACGCTCCGCAGGACAATTTTTCTCTCCCTGACAGCAAAAAGATGGCACGCGCTGTCGAACAATGTGGTTTCTGCGTTGAGCCTGATCCGAGGTGGGGTGCCGGCAACTACTGGGGCACTCGGGAGATAGGCGTTTTTCAACCATCCGGCAGCGTGATCAAAGCGCCGTCAGACAACGCACTTGGGGCCTCCGCTCTGCTGCAACTTCTTTTGCTGGTCGCGGCAGCCGATGGGGCAGTTTCACACGAGGAGTTCGATCCATTTCGGGAGTTTGTAGAGCGTGAGTTTCAGTTTTCGCCGGACGAACGCCAACGGCTTGTTGTGCTCGAATCGCTTTTGGCGAGGAATTCCGCTTCGGCCAAAGTGACTCTTGGACGCACAGCTAAACGCGTGCCTCAGGAGAAGCACGCCGTTGTCGCACATCTTCTGCTCGATGTAGCGACGGCAGATGGAGTCGTAACGTCTGGGGAGTACAAGGCTCTGGCACGAATATTTGATGCCCTTGGTTTGAGCAAAGGAACGCTCGACACAATGATTCGAGGTCTGGCCGACACCGGGCAGGAATTCGTCATTCAGACTCAGGAGCCAGGTCAGGCAGGAGAGACCATCCCTCCACGTCCTGAGGGTGCTCCAATCCCGCCCAAGCCGTGGAGCCTCGACATGGTTCGTGTTGCTGCAATTACTTCGGAAACCCACGAGGTTATCGGCCTTCTCGCCAAAGCGATGTCGGACGAGGATTCCAAGCAGGACTCAGACCTTTCGGACGAAGTTCCGTTGTCCCCCAGAGACGTTGTGCCCCCTCCGTCACCGGCTCCGTCTGCCAGATTCATCGGCCTCGACGCCGCTTTTCACCCCGTTCTCGAACGGTTGCTCGCGAGGGAGTCTTGGCCCCGGAGCGAGTTCCATGCTTTGGCGGGCGAGTTCCACCTGATGCCGTTGAGCATCCACGACGTCATCAACGAATGGGCGGACGAGTCGCTCGGCGACTTTCTTCTGGAAGGCGAAGACCCGATTCTCATCCGCTGGGAACTGATTTTGAAGGGGACAACTTGATATGGCTGAAATCAAACGACGCGAACGCGACGCCGTGCTGCAATCCTTGCAAGCGGGCTTGGTCCCGCGCATGGGGCTGCATCTCATCCAAGTGGGCCGGAAGGACGAAGTGTCCGCCATGCTCAACGACCTGGAACGAATCGAGCAGGGCGGGGCCGCCTTCCGCATCGTCATGGGGCGTTTCGGCAGCGGAAAGAGTTTCTTCCTGAACCTGGTGCGCACGCTGGCGCTCCAGAAACGCATGGTCGTGGTCCAGGCGGATATTTCCATGGAGCGTCGCATTCACGCCTCCGGCGGCCAGGCCCGCGCGCTGTTCTCGGAGTTGATGAAGAACCTGGCGACGAAGTCGAAGCCCGATGGCGGCGCGCTGCGGAACCTGTGCGAAGGCTGGATTTCCGGCCTTCAGAACCTGGTGAAGTCGGCAGGCGGCAACGACGACGAAGTGAAGCGCCGCATCTTCGAGGACTTGCGCGAGTTGCAGGATTGCGTGGGCGGATTCGAGTTCGCCGAAGTGCTATCGAAATACTACGAAGGCCACGCCGCCGGCAACGACACCTTGCAGGGCGCCGCTCTGCGCTGGCTGCGCGGCGAATACACCACCAAGACCGACGCCCGCGCCGAACTGGGCGTGCGCCGCATCATCGACGACGATAACTTCTACGACAGCCTGAAACTCGTCGCTGCGTTCTGCGTGAAGGCCGGCTACGCAGGTTTGCTGGTGAACCTCGACGAGATGGTCGTCCTCTCACATCGCCTGCCCAGTTCCCGCGCTCGGCAGACAAACTACGAAGCGCTCCTGACGATGCTGAACGACTGCCTGCAAGGCACGGTGAAGAATCTGGGCTTCCTGCTGGCTGGCACGGACGAGTTCCTCGAAGACAAGCGGCGCGGGCTTTACAGCTACGAGGCGTTGCGGTCGCGGCTGGCGGAAAACCGTTTCGCCGGCCAGGGCGTGAAGGACTTCTCCGGCCCGGTGCTGCGGCTGCAAAACCTGAGCCCCGAAGACCTGTTCGTTCTCTTGCGAAACATCCGCCACGTCCACGCCTTTGGCGATGAAGCCAAGCACATCGTCCCCGACGACGCGCTGGTGGCCGTTTTGAAGAAGGCGAGCGAGACGCTGGGCGCGGATTACTACAAGACACCGCGCGACATCGTCCGTTCGTTCGTCGGCCTGCTCAGCGTGCTGGAACAGAATCCGGGCCGCGACTGGCGCAGTTTTCTCGGCGACGGCTTCCTCACTAAGTCAGACAAGCCGGCTTCCGCCGAAGAGGAAGTTGCCAAGGGCGTTCCGCCGCCCAAGGACACCGAAGACGATTTGGAAACCCTCAAGCTCTGATGAGCGAACCGGTCTTCTCCCTTCTCCATCCTGGAGCCCAGGAAGCTATCTGGAAGATGGGCTGGAAGGCGTTCAAGCCCATCCAGGTCCAGTCCATCCACGCCATTTGTGAAACGAAGAACCACCTCGTGGTCTGCGCGCAAACGGCCGGTGGCAAAACCGAGGCCGCTTTCCTGCCGATCATTTCCCGGCTGGCTGCCGAACCGCAGCCCTCGGTGCAGGCGCTTTACGTGGGGCCGCTGAAGGCGCTCATCAACGACCAGTTTCACCGACTGGAGGAACTGTGCGCCAAGCTGGACATTCCGGTGCATCGCTGGCACGGAGACGTTCCGGCCAACCAGAAGAAAGCCCTGCGCGACAAACCGGGCGGCATTCTGCTCATCACGCCAGAGTCGCTGGAATCGAACTTCATCAACTTCGGCGCGCAGGTGCCTCGGGTGTACCGGCATCTTTCGTTCGTCGTGATTGATGAGTTGCACAGCTTCCTGAGCAACGTCCGTGGCATCCATCTGCAAAGCCTGTTGAGCCGTCTATCCGTGGCTGCGGGCTGTTCGCCGCGATTGGTTGGGCTGTCGGCCACGCTTGCAGACCCATTGGCGGCGCGCGCGTTCCTGGCACCTGACGCGGTGGAGTCAGTCCAAGTCATCGAAGACACGTCGGCGAAGCGGGAAATCAAGTTTGGCATCAAATCCTTTCTGAAGAAGCCACAGGAGAAAAAGCGACCTACGCGCCGGCTGACGCCCGAACAGGCACTGGCCTTAGCTGACGGCCTTTCTTCAGCCAGCGATGCAAACGAGAAGGGCTTGAAGGATTTACTTGAGAGGCGAGTCACTCCAGCAGATCCGAGCGTCGGAAATCCAGAGGAAGATGAACTCGACGAAATCGCTGATGACATCATCAAGAACTTTTCCCTCTCAACCAACCTCATCTTCGGCAACTCCAAGCAATCCATTGAAGTGCTTGCCGACCGGCTGCATGAGCGGGTCCGCCGCGAGAAATGGCCAGCCGACCCATTCGTGGTCCACCACGGCTCGCTCTCCAAGGACTTGCGTGAAGACGCGGAAGCCACGCTCAAAAGCGGCGTGCCCACCACCGCGCTTTGTTCCAGCACGCTGGAAATGGGGATCGACATTGGCCACGTCCGGGCTGTCGGCCAACTCGACACCCCGTGGAGCGTCGCTTCATTGGTCCAGCGGTTGGGCCGTTCCGGGCGGCGCGCGGGCGAAGCCGCCATCCTGCGAATGTACGTTCGTGAGGAATCGCCGCACGTTGGCAGCACACTGACGGACTTGCTCTACCCGGATTTGCTCCGTGCCATCGCCATGACCCGGTTGATGCTGACGAAGTGGCTGGAGCCATTCGACCAAAACCGGCTGCACCTCAGCACGCTCACGCACCAGGTTTTGAGTTGCCTGAAGCAGACCGGCGGGATGCGCGCGGCGGATTTGCATCGGGCGCTCTGCTTTCGCGGACCTTTCCGCAGCGTGACTCAGGCACAGTTCGCGGGGCTGCTCCGCGGTCTTGCGGAACACGACTTGGTTGAACAAGTGCCAACCGGAGAATTGATCCTAGCCTTGGTCGGTGAACGGATCACCGCTTCCTTCGATTTCTACGCCGCTTTTCAAAGCACTGAGGAGTTCCCCATCCGCTGCGGATCGGAGGAGATCGGCAAGCTCCCCGCCGACATTGTTCCGCCCGTCGGCGAACACCTGATCCTGGCCGGTAAGCGCTGGCGCGTGGTGGAAATCCTGCTGGATCAAAAGCTCGTGTTGGTCGTCCTCTCGCCGGGCGGAAAGGCACCCCCGTTCCAAGGCGGGGGAGGAGAGATTCACACCCATGTCGTGCGCGAGATGAAGGCCGTTCTGCTGGGCGAGGACGAGCCAGCCTATCTCGACCCAAACAGCAAACTGCTCTTGCGCGCGGCTCGTCGCACGGCCCGCACCGTTGGTTTAGCGGAGAAGGACATCATCGTGGGACGGCAAGGCATCCAGTGGTTCCCGTGGGTCGGCACGCGGGCACTGCTGACGCTCTCGCTCCTCGCCAAGTCCGCCAAGATCTCCCACGAGACGGATCGCATCTCCATCACCTACGAACTGCCATCGCTTGATGTCTTCCGGGAACATCTGCGCCAGATCACGGCATCGGAACCGAACGCCATCGCTCTCGCACGTCTGATCCCGGTGAAAGCGGTCGAAAAATACGATGACTTTGTCCCCGAGGCGCTGCTTGACGAGGCCAACGCGCGAAGCAGGCTGTCTCTTCAGGAAACCTGTGTCGTCTGCGCCTCGGCTCTCGTCTGAGTTCTGACTCGCCGCCCCAAACGGTCGCCTTGGTCGGCAAGTTCTGCGTTCAGAAGGGGAAGAAGTTCAGCACCGAGCTCAACGGGGAGCGGCAACTCTTGAGTGTGCTGGTAGAGGAACTGGCCTATCGCGATGCTGGCGGCACGGTTGGCCGCGGAGATCTGGAACCAAGCCTAGTACATCCCGGCCGACAGCAGGAATGAGCCCGCCCATCCCAGAGAACATTGTGGGGTTGAGCATCCGCAACTGCGTTACCAGCAAGAGCTGACACAGAACCTGCTCGCGGCGCGGTGTTCCGTGAGCGGGCTCGACCTGAACCACGCGACGCTGGCGAATGTCTTGGGCCTTCGGATGGAAGAACTGTTCCCGAAAGCTCCACGAAGGCGGTGAGACGATCGACAACTGAGCCCAGGCCAGGACTCTGGAGCACGGCGGCTTGACGGGCCAGATCGCCCTCGGCAAGTTCGCGGCATGATCGCGGTCGAAGCAATCATCAGCAAACTGCAGAGCCTGTCGCCGGAACGCGCCGAACGGGTCGTTTCGTTGATCGACGACCTCGCGGAACTGCAGGCTCTCGAAGACAAGCAAGACCTGGAGGACGCGCGCGCGGCGCTGGCCGAACCCGGTGAGGATGTCTCCTGGGCAGAACTGCGTGGAAAGCTGGATGCCCTACACGATCCTCATCCGCCCGCCCGTAGGTTTCTGGGCATGTGTTTAGCGTCGTAGCGCGGGCTTTCCAGCCTGCCGTATCGCCGACTTGCAGTCGGCAGGGCCTAGCCAGTTCAGAAACACGCCGAGTTCGTCCACGCCTTCGCCCGGCACAGCGTCCCGCAGGTTGAAAACCTGCGATACAGCAGGCTGGAAAGCCTGCGCTACGCTCAACACATACGTTTCTGGAGAAGCTTCGGGATGCCCGTCTCTACGCGCGCGCTGGCGCGACGCGATTGACGCGCTGGCCGTGAATCCCCATCACCTCGGTTCGACAAAACTGACGGGATCGGAAGATTTGCATCGAATCCGGGTCGGCGACTGCCGGGCCCTGTACCAGATTCGAGACGATCTCCTGATCGTGTTGGTAGCGAAGATCGGACTTCGCCGCGAGGTCTATCGCTGACGCACGGCTCGCCTCCCAGCGGACAATTCACCTCAAGGCCAAACCAGACGGCCGCTGCAACGCTTCATCGCTTCACCGACTCTGCCCACCGCTCCGCCGCGCTGGGCGTTCCGTGGTTTCATCCGCTTTCCCCAAACTTGACCTTTCCCTCGCGTCCGCCAACGATGCGGCCTCAATGATCGCTCAAGCCACCATTCCGCCAGTGCATTGGACCGTGTGGGCCGGGTTCGTCGCGTGCGTGCTGCTGTTCCTCGCGCTGGACCTGGGCGTGTTCCATCGCGAGTCGCACGTGGTGAAGTTCAAGGAGGCCTTCGCTTGGACGCTGGTGTGGTTCGCGCTGGCCATGTGTTTCGCCGGCGCGTTGGTGCCGTGGCGCGGCAAGCAGGACGCCGTCGAATTCGTCACCGGCTACGTCATCGAGTTGTCGCTCTCCATGGACAACGTCTTCGTCATCGCGCTCATCTTCGCCTACTTCCGCGTGCCGCCGCAGTTTCAGCATCGGGTGTTGTTCTGGGGCATCCTGGGGGCACTGGTCATGCGCGGCGTGGTGATCGGCCTGGGTACCGGGCTGGTGGCGCGGTTCGCGTGGACGCTGTATGTCTTCGGCGCCTTCCTCGTCTATAGCGGCGCCAAGATGCTCTTTGCGGACGACGAAGGAGTGCATCCCGAGAAGAACCCCCTCATCAAGCTCGCGCAGAAGCTCTACCCGGTGTCGCATGGGTTTGAAGGACAGAAGTTCGTCACCCGGCTGAACGGCCGCCGCGCGCTCACGCCGCTGGCCTTGACGTTGGTGATGGTGGAAACCTCCGACTTGGTGTTCGCGCTCGATTCCATCCCCGCCATCTTTGCCGTGACCACGAAGCCGTTCATCGTCTTCACCTCAAACGTCTTTGCCATCCTCGGCCTGCGCTCGCTCTACTTCGTGCTGGCCGGGGCCATTCAGTATTTCCACTTCCTCAAATACGGTTTGTCGCTGGTGCTGGTGTTCATCGGCGTGAAGATGCTGATCGATCCGCACGATCAGCCGGCCAAGTGGTTTCAACTCGAGATCCCCACGGGGCTGTCGCTGGCGGTGGTGGCGAGCATCATTGTGCTGGCCATCTTGTTCTCGGTTGTCATGGCGAAGCGGGAGAAGCACAGCCAACCGTCCTAGCCGTCCTGCCTTTCCCAACCCTCCCCATGCCCCACTTGCCGCTCTCACAGGAACTCGCCCGCATCCTGGGCGAAGCGCCTGCGTCCGGCGGCGTGACGTTGAACGAGGTCCTCGTGCGAACGGAGGGGCGCGGCCTCTTCGGCGTCATCGTGCTCCTCTGTCTGCCGTTCGTCGCGCCGGTGTCGGTGCCGGGCATGAGCACGCCCCTGGGGCTGGCGATCCTGGTGATCGCCGTTCGTCTCGCGCTGCGCAAACCGCCGCGGCTGCCCCGGCGTCTCGGCGACCGCGCGCTCGCGCCCAAAGTGCGGAAGGCCATCCTGGGCGGCGGCCTGAAGGTGCTGCGGTTCCTCGAAAAGGGCGTCCGCCCGCGCCGGACGTTTTGGATGAGTTGGCCCGTCACGCGGCTCGTGAACGCGGCGGTCGTCGGCTACGCGGCCTTGCTGCTGGCGTTGCCGCTACCGCCGTTGCCGCCGTTCACCAACGCGCTGCCGAGCTACTCCGTGATTCTCCTCGCGGCCAGCATGATGGAGGAGGACGGCGTCATGATCTGGGCCGGTTACGCCGTGACCCTGGGCACGACGGTCTATTTCCTCGTCTGCGCCGAACTCATCGCCCGGCATTTTCACCAATGGTTCCAGGCGCTGGGCCACTGGCTGCATCTCTCGACATGAAGTATCGCTGGTCCGCCGCGCCGCCTCAGCCTGCGCTCGCCAATCTTCTCGCGAAGGAGTTAAAGATTTCGCCGCTGCTCGCGCAATGCCTTCTCAACCGCGGCCACAGCGAACCGGAACCGATCGCGCGGTTTCTCCAGCCACGGCTCAAGCACCTGGCCGATCCGTTCCTGCTGCCGAACATGCGCGCCGCCGTGGACCGGCTGTTTGCCGCCCGCGAGCGCGGCGAGGCGCTGGTGATCTTCGGCGATTACGACGTGGACGGCGTGACGGCCACAACGCTGCTCACGGAAGTGCTCACCGCCCTCGGCTGGACCGTGCGGCATTATCTCCCGCATCGCATGGACGAGGGCTATGGCCTCAGCCAGGCAGGCGTGGAGAATTGCCTGAAGAAGTTCCCCACCACCCTGCTGCTGGCGGTCGATTGTGGCTCCACCGCCGTGGACAGCATCCGCTGGCTCAAGCAGCAGGGTGTGGACGTGATCGTGCTGGACCATCACCAAGTCTCGCAGCCCGCACCGGCAGCGGTGGCGCTGGTGAACCCGCACAGTAGGACAGGCGTCGCGCCTGTCTCCGTTTTCGAAGTTGGAGACAGGCGCGAC
>JACRJZ010000148.1 GCA_016219875.1 Verrucomicrobiota bacterium
CACCGGCCCAATTCCAGGCGGACCACCAGTGACTGGATGGCGGCTTTCGGCCATTTCCAGAGCATTTTCGGGGTATCGAGCAGATTCGCTCATGTCAGCCCGAAAAGATGTGGGTAATGACAAGGCTTTCCAGCCTGCCGTTTCGCGGGTTTTCAACCTGCGGGTCGCTGAAATGCGAAGGCGTGCGAGAAGGCAGATCGTTTCTGAACTTGGCACGCCCCGCCGACTCAAAGTCGGCGATACGGCAGGCTGGAAAGCCTGCGCTACTCTGGCATCGTGCCGCTGGCCGCGGAGGCAACGATCACCACACAACACCAACCTTGCTGAACCATGAAATCCCTTCGCTTCCTCCTCGTCCTTCTTCTCGCCGCAGCGGGCGCCGAACTTCCGGTAGCGGCGCAATCGCCACGCAACAGCGAGCGCCCAGGCCCGCATCCGACACGGCTCATCGCGAAGCTGAAGCGAGAACTCGGCGCGGCCAACCGAGCCGCCAAGCTCGCGTTGGATCACGGCCTCGCCGTGCGCAAACGGTTCCGCCATTCGGCAGACTTGCTGGTGCTCAACGAAACCGCCGCCGCCGCGAGAGCCTTGGCCAACGCCACACCGCAGGAACGAAAGCTGAAACTACTGACCCGTCTCCATGCGTTGCGCCAGTCCGGGCTGTTTGAATTCGTCGAACCGGATTACGTGCTCACGGCCCATGCCACGCCGAGCGACACTGCCTACCAGAACGGCACGCTCTGGGGCCTCCAACGCATCGGCGCCGCTTCGGCCTGGGACATCACCACCGGCTCTACCAACATCATCGTCGCCGTGGTGGACAGCGGCATTCGCCACACGCATCAAGACCTCGCGGCGCAGATGTGGCGCAACCCCGGCGAGATGGCCGGCAACGGCCTGGACGACGACGGCGACGGGATCGTGGACAACGTTCATGGCCTGAACGCGATCAGCGATTCAGGAGACACTTCGGATGACCACAGCCACGGCACGCACGTCGCCGGGACCATCGGCGCGGCGGCCAACAACGCCGGGGCCGTTGTGGGCGTGTGCTGGCAGGTGCGGCTCATGGCCTGCAAGTTCATGGACTCAACCGGCCACGGCTACACCAGCGACGCCGTCGAGTGCATCGACTTCGCTGTGGCCAACGGCGCGCGTGTCATCAACTGCAGTTGGGGTGGCGGCGAGTACAGCCAGGCGTTGTTCAACTCCCTGTCGGCGGCGCGCACCGCAGGCGTACTGGTCGTCGTGGCGGCGGGCAACGACGGGTTCAACAATGATCTACTGCCGGATTACCCCGCGTCCTTCAACCTCGATAACCTTTTCGTCGTCGCGGCCATTGACCAAAGCGACGCGCTCGCCTCCTTCTCGAATTACGGCCAAACCTCCGTCGATCTCGCGGCACCCGGCGTCGGCATCTATTCCTGCACCGCCGACAGCGACGCCTCGTATGACACTTACCAAGGCACGAGCATGGCCGCGCCGCATGTGACCGGCGTGATGGCGCTGCTGCTCGCGCAGACACCGGGCCTCAGCCTCGCCACGTTGCGACAACGATTGCTCGGCTCGACCGTTTCACTCGCGTCGCTGTCTGGTCGATGCGTGACCGGCGGACGCGTGGACGCGTTCAAGGCACTCTCCACCGTGCCGGACGGCGTCCTGGAAATCTCCACCGCGACGAGCAGTGCGCCGCCGTTCAGCCCGGGCAGCAGCGTGAACTTCTTTGTCAACGTCTCGGACGTGTCGCCGGTGACAAACGCCACGGTCACTGGCGGAATCGTCGGCGGCAGCTCGCTCGCGTTCGGGAACAACGGCGTGTCACCGGACGCCACGGCGAGAGACGGCACTTACAGCGCCGTGTTGGCCGTTCCCTCCACGGGCAGCAACGTCACGGTGCGCGTCGTCGTCTCCGCTCCCGGCAAACAAACCGCGACCAACAGCGCGACTATCCAAATTCTCCAGCCGCCCGCCAACGACCGTTTCGCGAGTCGCGCCGCCCTGACTGGCACGACCGCCACTACGACCGCGAGCAACGTGGGGGCGACAAAGGAAACAGGCGAGCCTGCTCACGCTGGCAACGCGGGTGGAAGATCCGTCTGGTGGACTTGGACCGCGCCCGCAGACGGCGCCGTGACCATCGGCACGATGGGCAGCGATTTCGACACTCTGTTGGGAGTCTATACCGGCGCGGCAGTGTCGGCCTTGAGCGTGGTCGCGGCCAATGACAACCAGGGCTTTCTCCCTTTCAGTTCGGTCAGCTTCACCGCGACGGCCGGCACGCCGTATCAAATCGCCGTGGACGGTTTCGGCGGCGCGTCCGGTTCGATTCAGTTGAACCTCAAGATGAGCGTCCCGCCGCCGAACGACGCCTTTGCGAGCCGCCTCCTGCTCGTTGGCGCCAACGTCACCACCACCGGCAACAACGAGAACGCGACCAAGGAACCCGGCGAACCGCTGCACGCGGGCAACACCGGCGGAAGATCCGTGTGGTGGACTTGGACTGCGCCGAGCAGCGGCCCGGTGCGCGCCGCGACCACCGGCAGCGACTTCGACACAACCCTCGCTGTGTACATCGGAACGTCCGTCGGTGCGCTCACGCTCATCGCCGCCGATGACGACAGTGGTGGCTGGCCGGCCAGCGCCGTCACCTTCACTGCCGTCGCGGGGATGAGCTATCAGTTCGCCGTGGACGGTTTCGACGACGGCTTCGGTTTCGGTGCGCCCGCGGGGAATATCCGTCTCAGCATCGCGGAACAGGATCGTCTTCACTTGCTCCCGCCGCAGAAACTGTCCGGCGGCGGCTACCGCCTCTGGATCGCCGCGGCTGACGGCACGGCGCTCAGTTCCTCCCGCGCCGCACGCATCGAAGTCCACGCCCTCGCCAGGGTGAATCAAGTCCCCGACACCGCCACCCGCCTCAACGCTGCGCTCTCCTTTTCCAGCGGGCGTCTTTGGCTTGATGATCTCACTTCGCCAAAACCCGCGATGCGCTTCTACCGCGTCCTTGAGCGCGCTCCATGATCGACGCGACTCCCCGACTTCAGGACCGACTTGGCCCCGCCAGGGCCGTCACTCGTCGAAGAACGGAAAGAGCTTCTTCAATTCCGCCTTGTCCGGCTGGCGACCGTATTCGCAAATCTCGAAAGCTTCGGCGTGCTGGATTTTGGCGGCCTTCTCCTGGCCGTAGAAATCCGCCAGCTTGGCGCGGAAGCGTTGGGCAATGCCTTGGCAGCGCCGGTCAAAACCGGCGCGAACCTGCTGCTTGCGCTCCTTCTGCTTCGCCGGGTCGCTTGGGATAAGGTCGGCGGAGCCGTTCGCGCCGCCTTCGTAAAACTGCGACTCCAGGGCATCGAGCGCATCGAGTTTCTTCGCGATGACCGAGTCGATGGACACCGCCACGTCCGGCTGGGACGGGGTCGGTTTCTGGAAGCGGTCAGGGTAATACATGAACACCGGGTTCTTCTTGAGCGCCGGCACATCGGGGCAGAAGAACGGCACGGTCACCATGTAGGCGGCATCCTGGACCAGCACGGCGGTGTAGCGGTGATCGGGGTGATAGTCGTTCGGGCGCGGGCTGAAGACCAGGTCGGCGTTCCACTGGCGAATGAGGCGCGTGATCGTGCGGCGGTTCTCCAGCGTCGGCTCCAATTCGCCGTCGTGAATGTCGAGCACCTCGGCGGTGGTGCCGAGGATCTGCGCCGCGCGCTCCACTTCGGTCTTGCGCCGGTGGGCCAGCGGGCCGCCCGCCTCGCGCCAGTGGCCGATGTCGCCGTTGGTGACGGACACCAGCTTGACCTTGTGGCCTTTGGCCGCCCACATCGCTGCGACTCCGCCGGCCTGGATTTCGCAATCGTCCGGGTGCGCGCCGAAGCAAATGATGCGCAGCGTGCCGTCGTCGGGGGGCGCCGGCGCGGCAGAGGTGAGAACGAGGGTGGCGGCGGCGATCACGCCGGAGAGGACAGAGCGTTTCATCGGATGCGAGTGGTTCAATTTGCGGACGCAGGATAAAACGGGCGGGCGCTTCGGGCAAAGGGAATTTGCCGGCGCCGGCAGGGCCTCAGTCTGGCCCGGCTGGTCCGCGGATTTCCAATCGGCTATGAGGCCATGTCAGAACCCCGTAGCAGCCGACGTGAGGAGGCTCCATTCAGAGGTTAGAAATCAGAAAACAATCAGAGCCTCCTCACGTCGGCTGCTACAGTTTTGCAGGAAGCTCCTGGATCGCCGAATTGGATTCGGCAGGCGGTCACTCGCCTCACCAGGCGGCGGATTTCCAATCCACGCAACGAGCGAGGCCGCACCTCCCGGACAAGACTGCGGCCCTTACGGGCTTGCTAGTAGGCCGGCCCCTTTTTTTTCACGTTGCTGGAATGCCAACAACTAAGATTCCGCTTGCTTCAGATTACCTTCAAAGGATACGACTGTCGCCAGTGCAGCCCCGAAACATCGGAAACAGCGATCGTACGCCTGACCAAGTCCGTTTGGTCGAGGCGTCGCTTCCGGCATGTTTCCCCCTCCCATCATGACAACCCAGGCCAACTCCAAGACCCTCTCGCTCAGTATCGCCAGTCTGCTTCTGCCCGTCGTTCTCAGCGCCCAGACCGCTTCCCCAGCCGCCCCACCGGCCCCACCCGCCACCAAGCCTCCCTGGACCTTCTCGGCCAGCATGGCGGTGAAAGAGAGCTTCGACGACAACGTGTTCATCCAGGACCACGGCGACTTGGCCAAGCGGGAATCGTGGGTCACGTCGCTCATGCCCGGTGTCGCGGTGGCCTACCAGAAAAGCCCGGCGTTCAAGGCGTCGGTATCGTACGCGCCCGAGGTGACGTTCTATCACTCCGAACGCTCGGAGGACTACGTGGCCCATCGCGGCGCGATCAACTTTGGCGGCAAGGTCAAGGACACCGCGTGGGAGATGCTGAATGGCGTCGTCTGGATTGACGGCAGCAGCCTCGGTCCGATCTTCACCGGCGGCGGCGACATTCCGGCCATCGGCGGCATCCCGCTGCGCGACCGCCGCGACGCCGCGATTTACCGGAACAGCTTCAAGCTCACCCAGACGCTGGGCAAAGCGTTCTTGCGCCCGGTCTTCAACTCTTACGTCCATGATTTCCAAACTGAGCACCGGACGACGGCCGGCTACGAAAACTACATCGACCGCTACGACATTGGAGGCGGAGTGGATGCCGGATACGAGGCCTTTCAGAAGACTTGGCTGGTCGTGGGCTACCGCTTCGGCCATCAGGAACAGATGAAGAACCAGTTCCAAGCGCTCAGCCCGTACTGCAACAACTATCACCGGTTCCTGGTGGGCCTTGAAGGCACTCCGACTGAGTGGTTGAA
Organism: Verrucomicrobiota bacterium; assembly: GCA_016219875.1. Classification (GTDB taxonomy): domain Bacteria; phylum Verrucomicrobiota; class Verrucomicrobiia; order Limisphaerales; family JACRJZ01; genus JACRJZ01. Next base: position 5,341 of record JACRJZ010000148.1, read on the forward strand.
GTTGAACGTCCTGGCCGGTCCCGATGTGCGTGACTGGGCTTCTGCCACGCCGGCCGGCTTCAATCGCAATGAACTCCTGTATTTCATCGACGCCTCCGTGAGCCTCCTGCCGACCAAGCAGGACACCGTGACCCTCGCGGCCCGACGCTACGAGCAGCCGGCTTTCTCCAGCCACAGTGTCTATGAGGACATCGTGTATGATTTTTCGTATCGGCATAAATTCAGCGACCATGTCACCGCCGGAGCGGGCTTCCGCATCTATGGCGGCGACTGGCAGGCCCCGGTCAACCGGGAAGACTGGATCTTCACCCCCAGCGCGGTCTTGATCTACACGCACGACAAGCACCTCAGCGCCGAACTGGCTTACTCGTATGACTGGGTGGACAGCCGCGTGCCCGTGAGCGTGGCGCCGTTGTCCAAAGGCCGCGAGTTCACGCGGCACCTCGTTTCGCTGGGCGTGAAATACGCCTTTTAGGCAGGGCCGCCCGCGTGGGCAATCCTTCCCGAAACAAAGCACCGACCGTCAAATCTGCGGACCCTATCTGAGGGCCAGCGTTGCTGGCACAAAGCGGGGGCCGCGCAACCAACAGAAAAACAAACTATGGCTGGACTGGACTTCAAGGCCCCTGTGGCCCAAGAGCAGGAAGACGCGGCGGTCGTCGCGCACAACACGCGCATGGGCGTGATCCTGTTCGTCGTGTATGTGCTGTTCTACGGAGGCTTCATGGCCTTGAGCGCCTTCTGGCCGGAGGTCATGAGCAAGCCGTTCCTCTTCGACGCGAATCTTGCCGTCGTGTACGGCTTCGCGTTGATCGTGGCCGCGCTGGTGCTGGCCCTGGTGTACATGAAGGTCTGCCGCAAATCGAAATAAGGAACTTCCCATGATTCACGAAACCTCCTGGATTGCGGTCCTGGTCTTCCTGTTCTTCGCTGGCGCCGTCCTGGCCATCAGCTTCTACCTTGGCTCCAAGGCCAAGTCCGCCAGCGGCTATTTCGCCGCCGGCGGCGGCATCCATTGGGCCGTCAACGGCATCGCGTTTGCCGGCGATTACCTCTCCGCGGCCTCCTTCCTGGGCATCTGCGGCATGATCGCCTTCTACGGCTACGACGGCTTCCTGTACTCCATCGGTTATCTGGCGGGATGGATCGTGGCGTTGTTCATCATCGCTGAACCGCTGAAGCGGTTGGGCCGTTTCACGTTTGCCGATGCGCTCGACAACAAGTTCAACTCCCGCGGCATCAAGCTGGCGGCGGCCATCAGCACGCTGGTGGTGAGCTGCTTTTACCTGATCCCGCAGATGGTCGGTGCCGGCGCGCTGGTGCAGCCGTTGCTGGGCTTCCCGCACTACGTGGGCGTGATCGTGGTGGGCTTGATCGTGACCATGATCGTCACCACGGCGGGCATGGTTTCGACCACCTGGGTCCAGTTCATCAAGGGATCCATGCTGGTGCTCCTGTGCGCCTTCATCACCGTGTTGCTCCTCATGCGGGGCGTCACCACCAAACCCACCGATGCCAACGGCAAAGAGGTGCGCATCCTGAAACGGGGCGTCCCGGCGGCCGAAGTCACCGGCGCGGCCGGAGCAACGGTCCTGCCCGAAGACGGCGCGTGGAAAGCCAAGCCCTATGTCCGCGTCAAGAATTCAGCGGGCGTGGTTTCCGTCTGGCGCAAAGACGGCGATCTGCTTTCCGAAGCGCAAACCCTCACGGTGCAGAAGGACGGCAAAAAACTGGTCAACGGATTGCCGCGCGGCAAGAGGGCGGGTGAAGCGGACCTCGCGCCAGTAGGCTACGTCTCCAAGCTGCCAGGCGGGGTGGAGAAAACCGGTCCCAAAGGCCCGTTTGGCTTCCTGCGCACCATGCAAGAGAGCGAAGTCATCCTGTGGAGCAACGAGAAGATCGCCGAAGCCGACGGCAGCGCCACGACCGTCTATTACCAGAAACCCACACCTGGCTCGGACTTCATGGCGCCCGGCTCCAGTCCGACGTTCAAAAAAGTTCGCAGCGCGAAGCTGTTCGACAAACTTGACTTCCTCTCCCTCATGCTCGCGCTCTTCTGCGGCACCGCCTCGCTGCCGCACATCCTGATCCGTTACTACACGGTCAAGGACCAGATTAGCGCCCGCAAGAGCACCGTGGTGGGCATCGCAGCCATTGGCTTCTTCTACGTGCTGACGCTCTATCTGGGGTTGGGCGCGATGACCAGCGGCAACCTTGATGTCACCGACTCGAACATGTCCGCGCCGCTCTTGGCGCGCAGTCTGAACGAATTCCTCTTCGCGGTGCTCTCGGCGGTGGCCTTCACCACGGTGCTGGGCACGGTCAGCGGCCTGATCATGGCCGCGAGCGGCGCGGTCGCCCACGACCTCATGACCAATTTCATGAAGATGAAACTGGACGAGTTCCAAAAAGTGCGCGCCGCCAAGATCGCCGCCATGTGCGTCGGATTGCTGGCCATCTGCCTGGGCATCCTCTTCGCCAAGATGAACGTGAACTTCCTCGTCGGCTGGGCCTTCAACATCGCCGCCTCGGCCAACCTGCCGGCGCTCGTCATGCTCCTCTTCTGGAAGCGCACGACCAAGCAGGGCATCACCGCGGCCATTATCGTGGGCATGATCTCATCCCTGGCTTGGATCCTCCTGAGCGCGCAAGCCTACAAGGATGTGTACGGCCTTGATCCGGCGCGCGCCATTGTGCCCTTCAGCCAACCGGCCATCGTGACCATCCCGCTGGGCTTCCTGGTGCTGATCCTCGTTTCGCTGATTACCCCACGCCCGGAGGAGCAAGGCAAGGCCGTGCCCGCCCGCGCCTGACGCGGACGAACGTTCCTCGCTCCATTACCATCTCGACCCTCAAAAGGCGGCTCTTGCGAGAGAGCCGCCTTTTCCGTTCACCCGCGTCCGGCACTCGGATCGGCGGGGCACAGCAGGAGTTTCTTCTCCTCGGTGTCCCAAATCACGAGAACGCGGCGCGGCGAATCAAGATCGTCGCCCACGCAGACGAAGCGCGTGCCTTCCACGGCGGCTTGGTGGGCGCGATGGAAATGTCCGAAGACCCAGGCCCGCGGCTTGTAGTTAAGGTCGAGCCACAGCCGGCCCAGTTCCACCTCGCCGCAGTCATCTTCCGGGCCGGGATCGAACCCGGCGGCGGTGATGTGCTCCGCGACCCCGGGCTGCATCTCGGCGGCGCTATGAATTCCAATGCCGATCCGCGAGGGGCAGGAGTGCGTGACAATCAGTTCGGGGTGTTGCTCATTGAACAGGGTGGCGGCGTGTTCACGGTGGCGCCGTAAGATGTAGTTGGGAAAGCCGGTCAGCCAATTGTGCTTCTGAGGGCGGTCCACATGCAGCGCCCCGCCAAGAAAGCCAACCTTGGACGCTCCGAATTGCGCCACGGACGGACGGGGCTGATAGATGAGATTGAGTTCGTGTTTCCAGGTCCGCCCCGCGCCGGTCAGCAAGGCGCGCCGCAGCCATTGGTGGTCCTCGTGGTTGCCGTCGATCACGTACAGCGGAACGGGGAAGCGGAGTTTCTCCTCGCGTGCCCGCTGGATCATGTCCCGGTAGAATCCGAAGTCGCCCACCTGGATGGCGGCCCCAATCCTGAAATCCGTCTGCGCCTGCCGCAAAACCGCGGCCAGCTTCGCGTGCTGGCCATGAACGTCGCCGACAATCAGGACGCGCATAGACGGCAACCGGGACAAATCCGAAATCCGAAATCCGAAATCCGAAGGAAATCCGAATGAGCAAAGGACGAATGTTCCCAATCGCCGCGCCGCGCATTGTGGCCGCGCGGTTTCGAATTTGGGTCATTGGAGAATTCGAATTTGTTTCGGATTTCGGATTTCGACATTCGGATTTTCTTTCAGGCTGTCCGGGCGAAGTCCGTTTCCAGACGCGCTTGGAAGACGGTAATGTCCGCGAAAATTTTCTTCAGCACGGAGTGCTCAAGCTGGGTCAACTCCTGCAGGTCGATGAAGTTGTCCGGCTCGACGCCACGGCCGATCTGGGCCGCCTGGTGCGTGAGGCGCATTTGCATCAGCGCCGTGTAAGCCTGCGCCAGTTCGTCGTGGCTGGAGGGCAGCAGCAGGCCCTGCTCGCGCAGCCGGCGCAACCGCTCGATGGTGTTCGTTTCCGCAAAACGATTCTGCAGCGCGTACATCCGCGCGAAGTTCACCAGCGGGATGGTCGCGGCCTTCACGTTGAACGCGGCCGGCCGCTCGCCGGACGATTCAAGCTGGATGTTCCCGAAGAACCCGCGCGGGGCCTTGAACTGCAGCGTGCTTTGCGCCAGGTGGAAGAAGAAAGTGTTCTTGCCCTCGCCATCCAGCAAGTGATGCAGGTGCTCGCGCAACTGCCGCACAAAATCCGCCTCGCCGTGCGCGCAACGGAAATCAAAGAACACATTCACGTCCAGCAAGTCCTGCGGCTTGGCTGCCGTCACGCACTCGCTGAAATACTGCCGCCACTGCGAGAGCGGCTGGCACCATTTCCGGTTGGAGGCCATGACCTCGCCTTTGCAACGCCGGTAGCCCACGAGGTCCAGCCAACGGCACACCTTTTCGCCCAGCCGCAGAAAATAGGTCTGCACCGCCTCGTTCTGGTCCGCCGGGACATCGGCGTAGATGATCGCGTTGTCCTGGTCCGTGGCCAGCGTTTGTTCCTCGCGCGCTTCGCTGCCCAGGACCACGAAGGAAAAGGCGGCCGGCGGCGGCCCCAGTTCGGCCTCGGCCAGCGCGACCAACCGCACGAGAATCGCGTCCGACACCGTCGTCATGATCCGGGTCACGCTCTCCACCCGCGCGCCGCTCTCCAGCAGCGCCTTCACGAACACCGGCAGCTTGGCGCGGCTGTCGCGCAGTTCTTCCGGCGACTGCGCCTCCTGGATTTCGCCCAGCAACGCGCCGATGGCGTGGCGTTGCGCGTGGAGGACTTCCGTGCCCGTGAGAATTCCCCGCGTGGCGCCGCGCTCGTCGGTCACGACCAGATGCTGCACTTTCCGCTCCTGCATGACGCGCGCCGCTTCGAACAGCAGCGCCCGGTCTTCGATACGGACCAGCGGGGCGCTCATGATATTGGCGATGGGTTGAGTCGCGGGCAGGCCCGCCGCCAGCACGCGGTTGCGCAAATCCTCGTCGGTCACAATGCCAATCGGCTCCCCGGCGGGCGAGTGGACGAGGATGGCGCTGGACTTGGCCCGGGCCATGGCGGCGGCGGCCTTGTGGATCGGGGTGTCCAGCGCGCAAGTGGCCAGCGTCAGCGGCGAGCTCTTGATGGACCGCGTAGCCAACGGCAGCATGCTTTGGAGGTCCGCCACCAGGCGGGCGAGGGTTTCCTCCGTTTTCTTGCGGGCCGCCACGTCCTTGATGGTCAGAACCAGTCCTGCTTTGTCGCCAATCGTCACGGGCGCGGAAGCCAGCAGCACGTCCGAAACCTCGCCGCTCTTGAGGGTGAGTTTCGCGCGCCGTTCCGCGGCGGGTGCAGCCAGCCCGCCGTTGGCGACTGACTCAATGATCTTCTCCAAGGGAAGCTGCGCCAGTTCCTCCTCTGCATAGCCCAGCCGGCTGAGCAGCGTCTTGTTCGCGTACACCGGGCGGTCTTGCAACACCAGGAGAACTCCCTCCGTCGTTCCTTCCACGAGGAGCCGGTACTTCTCCTCCGATTCGCGCAGGGCCGTTTCCGCCCGCCAGCGCCGGCGTTCGAGATTGAGTCCCTGGGTGCTGATGTAGGCCAGCAGCGCGGCGATAATGGCCGAGATGCCGACCGAAATTTGCAGCACCCGGCGGATCATCTGGCTGATTTCCGCCCGCACGTCCTCGAGGTAGATGCCCGTGCCCACGATCCAGCCCCATGGCGTGAAGCCTTTCACGTAGGACAGCTTGGGCACCACCCGCTTTTCGTCGTCTTTCCACTGCCACAGATACTCCACATAACCGTCGCCCTTTTCGCGGACCACCTTGGTATGTTCCACAAACAACTTCTTCCCGCTGGGATCGGAATAGTCCAGGAGACTCTGGCCGTTCAACTCCGCCCGGTACGGATGCATGACCATGCGCGTCTGCATGTCGGAGATCCAAAAGTAATCCTTCCCGTCGTCGCCGTAGCGCATGGTCTGGATGCGCGCGATGGCCGCCTGCTGGGCCGCGGCTCGTGGGAGCGCGCCTTGTTTCTCCTGTTCATGCAAGCCCGCCAGTTCGCTCCAGGCGGCCTGCGTCAACTCGCGGATCATCTCCTTCTTCCGCTCGATGATGTTCTTTTTCATCGTGGGGATGATGACCGCGAAAATCAGGCCGGAGAACAGCGCGAAAGTGAGGATCGCCGGGGAGATGATGTTGACGGCGAAGTGCCGCCAATGCGGCCGGGGCCGATGCGCTGAAGGTTCGCTTTTCATGGTGCGAACGGCGGACGATTCAGATGCAATTGGGCACGGCACATATCACATCGCTTGTGAGGGCGAGTGTAGGCACGGGCCGACGGCAAGGCAAAAGAGAAAATGGAACAACGCGCTCATCGCCCAACGGAATGATCCTGCTCGCCCCCGCGGACTTCACGGCCATGAACTGGCGGGAAATAAGCGCTGTTGCCGCGCCGCTCCGCCGGCGCACTCGAACTCCTTTGCCACCCCCGACCGCGCCGACAACTTGTGGAGGCACCGCCTCAGTTTTGAAAGAGACGCGCTTTCTTACAATTCCCTCGGAAGAGTTTACTTGCCTCGCAGGGCGCGGTTCGGTACTAGCACAGAGCACAGAGCAGCGGAGCCGGGCAGTTGCTGGGGTCGCGATCACAGTGGCTGGTCCGGCGACGGTGACGGCAAAATCATTTGGGGTGGAGATGTGGTGGTTGGTTTGCCAATGAAAGGTCTGACTATGACACGCTGGAAATACATCCTGTTCGGAACGGTGGTCGGAGTGTGCCTGACCGGTCTGACGTTGCGGGCCCAGGAGAAGCGGTTCGCGGAGTTGGTGGGCGCCGGGGCCGTGGGGCCGGTCACCCAGACGACGCCGTTGCAGGTGCCGTTCATCACCTGGGGCGGCGACATGGCGACGTTCCACGCCAACGGCGGCTTGGCCACGAAGTCCGGCACGATCTTCGCCAAGCAGGGCTTGAATCTGCGCCTGACGCCGGGCGACGATTTCCTGCAACAGGTGCGCGACTATCGCGCCGGCAAGACCCCCTTCCTGCGCGGGACGTTTCACATGATGGGTCTGGCCTCCGAGGTCATCGGCTCCGATCCGCGCACCAAGGGCGTGGTGATCCTGCAAATGACCTGGTCGGCTGGCGATCACATGGTGTCGCGCGAGAACGTGAAGACGCTCACCGACCTCAAGGGCAAGACCGTTGCGCTCCAGCAAGGCGGGCCGCATGTCGGGATGCTGGACGACGTGCTCAAATCCGCGCGGCTGACTTGGGACGACATCAAAGTGGTCTGGGCCAAGGATCTCACCGGCACGGCGGATTCTCCGGCGGAACTGTTCCGCAAGCGCGCGGACATTGACGCCTGCTTCGCCATCACGCCGGACATGGTCGGGCTGTGCGGCGGCCTGACCAGCGCGGGCACGGGCGCCGAAGGCACGGTGAAAGGTTCGCGCGTGTTGGTATCGACCGCCCAGTTGTCGCGCTCGATTGCCGACGTGTACGTGTGTCGCAAAGATTTCTACGACGCCAACAAGGTTCTCGTCACCAAGTTCGTGGCCGGCTACCTCAAAGCGTGCGAGGAACTCATCGATCTCAAGAAACAGCACGAGACTTCCGGTTCGCCGACCTACAAGGCCCTGCTCCAACTCACGCAAGACATCTACGGGAAGAAGACCATTCCCGTGCTGGACGACGCGCACGGGCTGCTCTCCGACTGCACGTTCGCCGGCTACCCGGGCAACGTGGCGTTTTTCACCGAAGCGGGGAACCTCACCGGCTTCGAGGCCTTCCAGAAATCCGCGCTCGATCTGGCCGTGAACCGCGGCCACGCGCGCGAGCGGATGGGCCTGTTTCCGTCCGGCTTGGACTACAAGTCGCCTCTCTTCCTCGGCTACCTGACCAAGACGCAACTGGAGCGCGGCGAGCGGTTCCGCGCGGAAGCGGTGCGCAGCGAGATCGAACTGCTTAGCTCCGGCGGAGCGTTGGACGAGCGGACGATTCTGTCGTTCACGATCAACTTCGAGCCGAACCAGACCGAGTTCAGCGCCGTGCAATATGGCGCGGAGTTCCAGCGCGTGGTGGAAACGGCGGCGCGGTTCGGCAACGCCGTCGTCGCCATCCGCGGCCACGCGGACCCGAGCAAGACGCTGCTCGACCTCGTCAAAGCCGGCATTGCGAAAGGCGCGCTCCGGCGTGTCGGCACTCCGGGTAATTACTCTTACTCGCTCAACGGTAAACCGCTCGATCTCAGCGGCACGGTCGAACTCACCAAGCTCATTGAGCAGGGCGCGTTCGACGGCGTGCCGGAGAACAACCCGCGTGAAACCATGCAGGCCGCGCTGAACCTGTCGCGCAGCCGGGCCGAAGCCGTGCTCGTCTCTGTCGTCGAGTACGCCAAAGCCAAAGGGGTGGCGATGGACAAGACCCAAATCGCCCCCGTCGGCGTCGGCATTCGCGAACCGTTCGTCGCCAAGCCGGCGAACATGGACGAAGCCAAGAAGAACATGCGGGTCGAGTTCCGCGTGGTGCGCGTGGCCGCCGAAGCGACCAAGCCGGCGGACTTTGATTTTTGATCCGGGCCAAACCAGGCGCTTCCTCGAAGCTCCAACCCAAACCGTGTTGGTGATTGTTGGTGATGGCAGTGTGAGCCGCCTGCTCCTGGCCGGCGTGCAGAAAGGTCACTTGAAAAGAATCTGTTTCCTCAGCCTGTTGGTGGTGCTGGTGTGGCGGACGGCCACGCCGGTCCAAGCCCAGCAGTATTCCGACAATGTCGTCATCGTGCTCGATGCCTCCGGCTCCATGCGGGAGGTGATGCCCGGCACGCGAACGAGCAAGATGGACGCGGCCAAAACCGCGCTGAAGGAAGTGCTCAAGCAGGTGCCGCCTTCCACGCAACTCGGCTTGCTCGTCTTCAGCGCCGCCAACTTGCGGAACGACTGGGTCTATCCGCTGGGACCGCGCAACGACGAAGTGCTGTTGGCGGCGATCGACCAACTCCAGCCGAACTCCGGCACCCCGCTGGGGAGCTACATCAAGAAGGGCGCCGACCGTCTGCTGGAAGAGCGCACCAAACAGTTTGGCTACGGCACCTATCGGTTGTTGGTCGTGACGGATGGCGAGGCGCAGGACCAGAACCTCGTCAACAGCTATACGCCGGACGTCATGTCGCGCGGCATCACCATGGATGTGATCGGCGTGGCCATGCGCGGCGACCACACGCTGGCTACCAAAGTGCATTCGTATCGTCGGGCCAACGATCCCGAGGCCCTGCGGCGCGCGATTCGTGAGGTCTTTGCCGAAGTAGCCGGTTCGGCCGCAGACACAGCCCAGGCGGAAGCGTTCGAGTTGCTCGCGCCCATCCCCACGGGGGTCGCGAACGCCATGATCCAGGCGCTCTCTACATCGGGCAATCACCCCATCGGCACTCGTCCGAAGTCCGTTGCGGCGCGCGCGCAAGCCGCTGCCACGCCGTCTCCGAAGCCGCCGCAAGTGCAATCGCCCCAACCGCCGCCGCCACCGCGGGCCGCGCCACCCGCGCCGGGGCCGTCGTCCCGCGGCCACAGCAGCCACCTCCGCGGTTTCTGGATCGCGATCCCCTGCCTGATGTGCTTCGGCGGAGTGGCGGCGCTGATCGTCCTCATCGTCGCGCTGGCCCGGAGAGGGAGACGCCGATGAGCGAGCGTCGCGCCAAAGGCTGCCTCGTCGCGGCCATCATCTGGTGCGTGATCCTCGGCCTGCTGGGGGTCGCGTACAAGTTTTTCATCCACCCCTACCTCTCGGACAAGCTCAAGGGCCAGACCGGCTCCGCCAGCCAATACCGGCAGGAGATCGTGGTCGCCGCCGACTCCTTCTCCGGCTACGCGATCCTGCGTTCCGACGCCGTGCGCGAGGAACTCAAAGCGCGCCAGATTCGGCTCACGTTCAAAGACGACAAGGGCGATTACGCCGCGCGGATGGCGGACCTGAAGTCCGGCAAGGTGCAGCTTGCCGTCTTCACCATCGACTCGCTCATCACGGCCGGCGCGCGCGCGGGTGATTTTCCCGGCAGCATCGTGTTGGTCATCGACGAGACCAAAGGCGGCGACGCTATCGTGGCCTTGCAGAGCGGCGTGCCGAGCTTGCAGGACCTGAATCATCCCGGCGCCCGCCTGGTGCTCACGCCGAACTCGCCCAGTGAATTCCTCGCGCGCGTGGTGTTGGCACACTTCAACCTGCCGAACCTGCCCGAGAAGTGGTGGGTCGAAGCCAATGGCGCGGCGGACGTTTACATGAAGTTCCGTGCCGCCACTCCGAACGAGAAGACCGCTTTCGTGTTGTGGGAGCCGTACGTGTCCCGCGCCCGCCAGCAGGCCGGCGCGCACGTGTTGCTCGATAGCTCGCAACTCAAGGGCTACATCGTCGATGTGCTGGTGGCGGAGCGGGAATTTCTCCGCGACCATGCGGACCTCGTGCGCCTCGTGGTCGAAGCCTACTGCCGCGCGAATTACACGTACACGCAGCAGCAGGACGGACTCAACAAGCTTGTGGTGCAGGACGCGAGGCAAACCGGCGCGGAGAGCCTGGACGAAGCGCAAGCGCGCCAAGTCGTGCAGGGCATCCAGTGGAAGAACACGCTGGAGAACTACGCGCACTTTGGCCTGGCCGAGGGCAAGGCCCAAAGCGACGTGCCGAACTTGGAAGACGTCATCGCCAACATCATCGACGTGCTGATCAAGACCAAGGCGCTGGCCAAGGACCCGCTGGGCGGCAAATACCACACGCTGTTCTACAACCAGATCCTCGCCGGCATGAAGAGCGGCGGTTTCCATCCGGGCAAGAACCTGAATCTCATTTCCGGCACGGGCGCAGTGGCCGACGCGGAAAAAGTCCGCGGCGAGAAAGAACTGGCGAGTCTGACGCCAGAGCAGTGGAACAGGCTGCGGCCCGTCGGCCAGTTGCGCGTGGAGCCGATCTCGTTTCGCCGCGGCTCCTCGAGCTTGACCGAACAAAGCGAGCGCGACCTGCGTGACCTGGCCAAGCGGCTCCAGTCGTTCCCGCAGTTTTACCTGCGTGTCATTGGCCAGACGCGCGCCGAGGGCGACCCGGAAGCCAACCGGCAGTTGGCCCAAGCCCGCGCCGAGGCTGCGGCCCGGCAATTGATGGCGGATGGAATCGCAGCGCACCGGCTGCGCACCGAAGCCGCGCCCAGCACGCTGGCGGAAGGCGAGGCGCAATCGGTCGCTTTCGTGGTGGGGCAGATGCCGTATTGAGGATCGAACGAATGAGCAGAAGCGCTCGCCGATATTCTATTGTTCCACGCCTGCATTTCCGCCATGATCTGCGCGGCCACACGCCATGCTTGACGACGCGACACTCAGGAAGAAAGTCTTCTGGCGGCTGCTGGGCAGCCCCGGCACCGTGTTCCCTTTTATGCTGGGCATGACGGCCATGACCGCGAGTTGGGCGCTGGACTGGATGCCCGGCATTGGCATCTTCACCGGCTTGGCGGGCGTGTTGGTCGCGGCGGGCACGTTCTGCACCCGCCTCTTTCTCAGCGGCGACAAGGTGGCCCGGCAAGTCCTCCAGGAAGCCGACCAGTCCAGCCAGCAAGCGCGGCAGCAGGCCCTCGACGCTTTGGACCGGCAACTCACCACCTCGGACAACGATCCGCGGCCGGAGACGGCGCTCCGCGATTTGCGCGCGCTGGTCAAGGCGTTCGACGACAACGCCCTCACGGCCAGCCGCACGAACATCGGCCAGTCCATCGAGATTCAGTCGCGCGTCGGCCTGCTCTTCGACCAATGCGTGGAGTCGTTGCAGCAGACCGAGCGGCTCTGGCAAGTCTCCCGGCAACTGCACACGCCCGCGGCGCGCCAGCCCATCCTGAACCAACGCGAGAAGCTCATCGAAGACGTGCAAGGCACCATCAAGCAGATCAGCGACACCCTCGTGGCGCTGCAACGGCTGGGCGCCGGCAAGCACTCCAACGCCGAACTGTCGCGCTTGCGCGACGAACTCGACCAGAGCCTGGCCGTGGCCAAGGCGGTGGAAGAGCGGGTGAACACTTTGGTAAACGAGACAGCCCTGATTTCGGAGCTGCCGCCACGACAACAACAAACCTGAACCGGAGACACGATTATGTTTGGAGCAATTGCCCGTTGGATCAAAGCCGTTGGCTATCTGCTGACCGGCCAGATTGACTCCGCGCGCCGCGTGCTGGACACCAACCCGCACGTCGTCCGCGCCAAGTACGACGCCATCATCCGCGACAAAGTGAACCAGATTCACATCTACAAACAGGCCGTCGCGGGCCTGATCGCGCAGCAGGAAAACAAAATGGCCAAGGTCAAGGTGCTGACCGAGGAGAGCACCAACCTTGAGCGGCTCCGCGCCGGGGCTCTCGCCAAAGCCAAGCAGCTTGTCGCCGACTTGACCAAGGTGGGCAAGACCCAGGAGGAAATCCATGCCGCCGAGGACTACAAGAAGTGCCTCGCCGCCTACAATGACTTTTCCGCGACCCTCGTCGAGAAGCAGGATCACATTGCCGGTCTGGAGAAAGACATTGCCGGCTACGCCAAGAACATTGGCGATCACAAGGTCCAGCTTCAACAGATTCTGCGCGACCTGGACAAGATCAAGGCCGAGGCCGCCGACACTGTGGCCGACGTCATCACGTCTAAGCAGGAGAAAGACCTCGCCGACATGCTCTCGGGCATCGCCAAAGACGGCTCGGCGGAGGAACTCCAGCGGATGCGCCAGATGCGGCAGGAGCTCAAGGCCGAGGCCCGCATCTCGAAGGAAATGGCCGGCACCGACACCAAGGCCCAGGAAGCCGAGTTCCTCGACTACGCCCGCAAGAGCATGGCCAGTTCCGAATTCGACGCGCTGGTTGGCCTGGGCGAGAAGACCGCCGCCGCGCCCGCGAAGGCGGCGGAGAAGGGGACGGCGCTGCCGGAGTAGGTTTCTAGAGGCCGCTACTGGTCCCTCTTGGCTGGCGGTGTGAATCAAAACTACATTCAGCGGCGCTGCGCCACCAACGTTATGACTAAGAAGCTAAAGGAGTTTCTAGAACGAGTGAAACCGTGGCAGGGGTTCATTGCCATCGTCGTCGGGGTAGTTGGAGCGATTTATGGCACGACCGCGTGGATTCGTACCTCTGCGCAAAATGCAGTTTTGGACGAGAAGTTTCTGGCGACACTTACCTTTCGTGTTCGGCCAGTCTGCATCTTCGATACCCGGGGAGCAATTGAGGCCGACCTTGGAGCGAGCGAGTACATTTACGGCATCCGCGTCATTCCCGCTCCACAGATCTATGGATACGAGATTGTGGTTAATGCCAAGCGTCACCTCGCTTACCCGCCTTTGATAACGGGCCTGGATGCTGATTTGTTCCCACAGACTGTGACTCGCGGCAAACTGCATGACTGGAGCATCATTTTGTCTCCGCAGTCCACCGCGCCGAGCATCCTCGCGGAGAATCGTTTGAACACTAACGAGGTGCATCGTTTTAAGCTGGAGATTCTTCACTAGCCATGTATGGACGAGTCAGTGACCATGCCGCCTAGGACTGCGCTGGAGCCATGAGCACCATACCAACAGACATCTACGAGCGGGTGCATGAGTTTGCTGTCGCCCTGGCGAATACGGCGCAGGCTGAGGATGATGCTCTTCACGCTGCTCTCTGTCTGCAACTCCGTGCGTACTACGACGAGCAGGCGAGTTTGGGACGTTCGCACCCCTTTCTCACCGAGGCGCTGGCCGACCATACCGACGACCCGGCAAAGGCAGCGCGCCTCTACGAGTTGGCACTAGACCAGGCACGCGCGGTTCCTGACGAGCCAACGCACACCAAGATGATTTCGCTGGCCGAACGGTTGCTTGAGCTTGGCCAATCAGAGCAGGCTGAACCCTTCTTAACTGACGGACGGGCGGAGGCAGTCCGTCGGCACGATGCGATTTGGGTGGGGGAGTCGGATAGTGCTTTACAGCGATTGACGACCTGAGATTCCCCAGTCACATGACAAATCTCCTCCACACCCAGATCGACTACCGGATCACCCAGACGGGTTTCGGCACCTGGAAGCGGTATCTCTACCAGGGCGGCGCGCTGTATCAGGAATTCACTTCGGACGCCTCGGTGAGAGACTGGCCGTTGTTGCAGATTGCCTCTGGACGGAATCCTGAAACAGGCAAAGTCACGACGGCCTGTGTCAGTCAGTCTTGTCGTTCGCCCGCGTGCCGTGCGCCCCATCGTGTCCTTGCCGACGGGCGTGGTGCCGGCTGAGGAGGCGACGTTCGCGCGTCAAACACTTAACACCAAATGATTGCCGTCGGATACATCCTGCTGGTTCTCGGTTGCCTTGTTGGCTTGGTGGGCGACGTGATGTTTCTCACCGTCGCGTACAAGCGCAGCCTCTGGTGGTTTCTCGGCTGCTTGTTTGTGCCCATCGTTTGGCTGGTTTTCTTCTTCATGAACTTGAGGGTGACCGCCAGACCGTTCGCCATCTCGTTTGCCGGATTGTTCGTCGCGTGCCTTGGCGGTTGGATGGCGGGAATTGAGTTGTGATATGTGTACGCCGCCAAACGCTCAGTAAATATGTGGCCAGCCCCCCATCCCTCTACGCGGTTCCGTCTCTTTGACCTCGTTCCTTCTCCGAACTAGCCTACGGCCATGAATGCCATTGAATTCACAACTCAGCTTGGCCCGGAGCCGGTCCTGACGATCCCGAAGGAAGCTGCAGAGCAACTGCCCAAGTCAGGCACCGCTCGAATCATCGTCTTGACAGCGGATGAAAACGACGATGCCGGCTGGCAGAAGGCGGCCTACGAGCACTTCTTGCGAGACGACCCGCCGGAGGACGCCATCTACGACACCTACCGCTGAAGCCATGTTCGGTGCGATTTACCTTTGCGAGTTCCCGTTCACGTCCGGTGCCACCACCAAACGCCGTCCGGTGCTGGTTGTTTTCGACCTGGCGCGGGATGCGGTCGTGTGCCGCGTGACATCTGTGGCGCACTCAGGGACGCTGGATGTCATGCTTGCGGACTGGGTTCAAGCTGGTCTGGCAAAGCCTTCTTTTGCGCGCCTGGACCGGCTGTTGACGGCAGAAACGACCATTTTTCGACGAAAGCTTGGGCAACTGTCCGCTCAAGATCAAACGGCAGTCCGCAATGCTTGGAACCAGCACATGAGGCTTTGAATGACTTTGTTCCTCCTCGCTCTTGACCAACAAACTGATCACTGACCATCAACAGACTATGAAAACTCGATTCCAAAAGTCCTTGGCCGCCGCCACTGTCGCGCTGGGCCTAGTCGCCACCTCCACCACCTTCGCCGCCGTGCCTTCCTTCTCGCTCGCTTGGAGTGAGTATCCGTCCTGGAGCGTCTTTGGCGTGGCCCACATGTTCAAGCTCATCGACGGCGCCCAGGGCAAGCTCGGCCCCATTGAGCAGAAGTGGAATGTCGATATCGTCCTCAAGGAGGCGGAATACGATCCGTGCCTCCAACTCTACGGTGCCGGCCAGTGCGACGCCGTGTGCATCACGGACATGGACGTGCTCAACCCGTCGCTCACCCGCCCGTCGGTCGTCATCCTGCCCACCTCGACCAGCTTCGGCGCGGACGCCTGCATCGTCAGCAGCGCGATCAAGGACGTGAAGGCCCTGCGCGGGAAGAAGGTCTATGGCCTGGAGAAATCCGTGTCGGAATACTGTTTCGTCCGCTGCCTGGAAGCGCTCGGCGAGAAGGAGTCGGACTACAAGTTCACGAACATGGACCCCGGAGCCGCCGCCGTGGCCATGCAGCAGAAGCAACGCGGCTACGACGCCATCATGGTCTGGAACCCGTTCGTGCTGGAGACACTGAACAAGCGCAAGGACGCCCGCGTGCTGTTCGACTCGACGAAGATTCCGAACGAGATCATCGACACCGTGGCCATCGCGCAGTCGTCGCTCGACAAACCGGGCGGCCCGGAGTTTGCCTGCGCGGTGATCGACACCTTCTACGCCGTCAACGACCGCATCGCCGCACCCGCCACGCGTGACGACACGCTGGTGGCCCTGGGCGAGAAGTTCTCCCACCTTGACCTCAAGGCGATGAAGAAGGTCGTCGAGCAAACGAAGTTTTATTCCACGCCGCAGGCCGGGCTAGACATCCTCACCGGCGCGGAGTTGAAGACGATCATGGACAAGGTGGTGAAGTTCTGCGTGGCCCACCAGATCACCGCCAGCGCGCCCAAGGTGGCTTACGGCACAAAGGCCGACGCCCCAGGCGCGAACTTGCGTTTCGATCCGAGCTATCTCAAGCAGGTGCAGGCGAAACGGGGGAAGTGACAGCGAACGAGGAATGAAGTAGCCTCCCGCCATGCCAGTCATTCATGTGGAAGCCGAAGTGAGCCGCGAGCAATTGCTGGAGGCTGTGCGCGCGATGCCGAGGCCCGAACTAGATGCCTTCCTGAAAGAGATCCTGTCTCTGCGCTCCGAACGCAAAGGGGGACAAAGGGCGTTGGAGGAGACGGCGTTGTTGGAGCGGATTCATGCCGGACCAAGCCAGGAACAGTGGGCGAGGTTCCACGAACTGAGCGAGCGGCGGCGCCGGGAAGTCATCACGGAACCGGAACGATCGGAACTGTTCCGTTTGGTGGACGTGGTGGAGGAATACCAAGCCTCTCGCGCTGAAGCGTTGGTGGCGCTGGCGAGGCTGCGTGGTGTTCCGATGCGGACGTTGATGGCGTCGCTGGGGATCGAGTCTCCTGGCTATGTCTGACCCCTATGTGCCGCGTGGCCTACGATCCGAGGTGTCCCGCTTGGCGCGTGGATGCTGTGAGTACTGTTTGAGCCAGGTGGACTTCTCTCCGGCCCCGTTTTCGGTCGATCACGTTGTGTCCGTCAGCAACGGAGGCGCGACGGAATTGTCCAACTTGGCTCTGGCTTGCGAGGGCTGCAACGGACACAAGGCAGCCAAAACAGCGGCCTTTGATCCCGTTACGGGCAGACGGGTGCCGCTGTTTCATCCACGCCAGCAACATTGGGCCGACCATTTTGCCTGGAGCGATGACGACACGATGGTGATCGGCCTCACCGCCGTCGGGCGAGCGACCGTGGAGGCCCTTCGCCTAAACCGCCCGCACCTCCAACACTTGCGCGCGGCCTTGAGAGAAGCGGGCTTTCATCCGCCGCCTTCGCGGCAGGAACCAACGCCATGATCCGCCGCCCCATCAAACAGACGACCACGCTCCTCCTTGGCCTCGCCTCGGTGGCCGTGCTGCTCCTGGCCTACACTTGGCTCTCCCACCGCCAGCACCAAGAGAACCCCGACGACACCACGATCCCCACTTGGTCGCAGCTCGCGGACGGCGTTCAAAAAGCCTGTTCCGTGGACAAGCGCGAAGGCCAACGCTGGATCGTCGTGGACGCCAAAGCCACGGCCTCGCGGTTCTTCCTCGGCCTTGGCGCGGGCGTGGCCGGCGCGATTGTGCTCGGCATGTTGATGGGCTGCTTCACGCCGATCGAGGCCTTCTGCTACCCGCCCTTGTCGCTGCTGGCCAAAGTGCCGCCGACGGCCGCGATGGCGGTGTTCTTTGTTCTGGTCGGAACGGAGTTGAACATGTACGTGGCCATGATCGCCTTCGGCGTCTTGCCCACGCTGGCGCTGACGGTCTTCCTGGGTGTGAAGGAATTCCCCGAGGAACTGCAATACAAGGCTTACACGCTCGGCGCGACCAGCACGGAAGTCATCGCCTCGATCATCTTCCGTCAAGTGCTCCCGCGGCTCCTGGACGGGGCGCGGTTGATGATCGGCCCCGCTTTGGTGTATCTCATCGCCGCCGAAATGCTGGTGGGCGATGTCGGTTTCGGCTACCGCATCCGGCTTCAGTCGAAGCTGCTCAACATGGGCGTGGTCTATCCGTACCTGGCGTTGCTGGCGGCGTTCGGGTTCGGCATGGACTACGCGCTCCGCTGGCTCCAGCGCAAGTGGTGTCCGTGGTTTGAGAAGGCCCAAGGATGACGGCTGCTTCCCCAGAACTTTCCCTCGAGTGCCGCGCGGTCCACCACGGGTTCGGCCGCAAGCCGGTGCTCTTCGACATCAACCTCAGGCTGCGGCGCGGGCAGTTCCTCGGCCTCGTCGGACCGAGCGGCTGCGGCAAGTCCACACTCCTGCGCGGCATTGTCGGCACGCACCTGCCGCGCCAGGGCCAGATTCTCATTCACAGCGCCGCCTCCGGCAACACGCTCGTGCCCGTCGTCGGCCCGGGGCGCGACCGCGGCATCGTCTATCAGCACTACTCGTTGTTTCCGTTTCTGACCGCGCAGGAGAACGTGGCCATCGGTCTGATGCTCGACCAGACGAGCATTCCGTTCCGCCTGTTCGCCTGGCCCAAGTGGCGCAAGCTGCGGAAGGAACACCTCACCCTCGCGGGCGAGTTCCTGGAGAAAGTCCGGCTCGGCGACGCCCTGCACCTCTACCCGCACGAGTTGTCCGGCGGGATGAAACAGCGCGTCGCCATCGCGCAGGCGCTGATCATGAAGCCGGAGATCATCCTGCTGGACGAGCCGTTCGGCGCGCTGGACGAAGGCACTCGTGAGGATTTGCAGAAGTGGATGCTCACGCTCTACCAGGACAACACCCGCGCCCGTGCCCGCGGCGAAAGCCCACCCTACACGCTCATCATCGTCACCCATGAGTTGACCGAGGCCATCTACGTCGGCGACCGCATGGTGGGCCTGTCGCAGCACTGGGACTGGAGGAAAGAAGGCTACGACGCGTGCCCCGGCGCGACGGTGGTTTATGACAAGCCCTGCCCCGTCTTCGAGCCGCAGGACGCGAAAGACTACCAGACCTTCGCCGTGCAGCGCGAGGAGGTGCGCCGCGCCGCCTTCGACTCCAAGGTCCTGATGGATCGGAATGAGTTTGTGACGTATTGGAAAGAGACGCCGGGCTGAAAACCGAGTTGCCATGAACACGCCCACCCACGATTTTCTTCGCGCCGCCGGACGCATCCTCAATTCCGGCCAGGCCCGCACGCTCCTTCTCACCGGCAACATCTACGACCTCTTCTGCCAGGCCCGCGACGGGCAGGAGGAGTACGCGCCGCTCCTTCCGTTCCTCGCCACCAACTGGACGCTGCCCGGCCTGATTGTCATCGTCTATGAACTGAACGGCCCGATCCACTTTGTACGCGCGGCCGATGCCGACAAGCTCCGCGACGCCTGGCTGAAGTGGCGCAGCGGTTTGGACGGCAACGAACTCGCCATCAAACGCATGTTGGCCAAAGCGAAGGAGGCGGAGGCGCTCGACGCGATCAGCAGCACCTACGACGACAGCCTGCGCAAAGCCGTCAACAATCCCACGCTCGCGCTCGAACTGCTGCGCCAGATGTGCCTCTGCTCGCGCACCGTGATCAACGGCCAGCGCCTGCTCGATCAGAACCTCCTCATCCTCGTCGAGGGCGCCGACATGCTCCTGCCCGACGCCCCGATCACGAGCCTCTCCGACTTCGACCGCCAGCGCGTCGCCATCTGCCACGACTGGTTCAGCGATCCCGGTTTCGTCAACGGCGGCGACTCCGTGGTGCTCATCGCCGAATCGCGCAGCCTGCTGCACCACCGTATCGCGCGCCTGCCGCAGTTGCTCGAAGTGGAGATCCCATCGCCCGACGACGCCACGCGCCGGCACTTCATTGCGTGGTTCAACCGCCGCCAGCCCGAAGCCTCCAAGATCAAGCTCTGGAGCACGCAGGAGGAACTCGCGAAGACCACGGCCGGCCTCTCGCTCCATGCGCTGATGCAGTTGCTCAAAGGCGCCGTCCACGAACAGCGGGCGCTCACGCAGGACGAAGTCATCGCCAAGGTCGAGGATTTCATCCAGGGCCAGCTTGGCGAGGACATCGTCGAGTTCAAGAAACCCACGCACCGGCTCAAGGACATCGTCGGCTTCAGCCGCCTGAAGGAGTTCTTGAAGAACGAATTCATGCCACGCCTCGAAGTGACCGGCCCGGAGGCGTTGCCCGGGGCGGCCGTGTCCGGCCCCATCGGTGGCGGCAAGACCTACATGTTCGAGGCCGTGGCCGCCGAACTCGACATGGTCGTGCTC
Source organism: Verrucomicrobiota bacterium (assembly GCA_016219875.1). Classification (GTDB taxonomy): domain Bacteria; phylum Verrucomicrobiota; class Verrucomicrobiia; order Limisphaerales; family JACRJZ01; genus JACRJZ01. The sequence goes on from JACRJZ010000148.1 coordinate 25,546, forward strand.
ACGTTGAAGAGCATCCGGAGCAAGTGGTTTGGCGAAACCGACGTCATCTTCGAGCGCCTGCGCCGCGTGCTCAACGCGCTGTCGAAAGTGCTGATCTTTGTGGACGAGGCTGACACGCAGTTCGGCGGCGTGGGCGCGGACACGCACGAAACGGAGCGCCGTCTTACCGGCAAGGTCCAGGCGATGATGTCCGACCCAGCGCTGCGTGGCCGCGTGATCTGGCTGCTCGTCACCGCGCGCATCCACCTGCTCTCGCCCGACATTCGCCGTCCCGGCCGCGTCGGCGATCTCATCATCCCCGTCCTCGACCCCGAAGGTCCCGATCGTGAGGAGTTCCTCCGCTGGTCCGTGAAGCCGGTGTTGCCGAAGGGCCTCGACGCCGGGCAACTCAAAAGCCTCGACGACGCCACGCGCGGCTACTCCGCCGCCAGCTTCTCGGCCTTGCGTTCCGAGTTGAAGGCCAAAGCCAAGCGCGCCGGCGGCGCGTTCGACTTCGACGCCATCCTCGCCGTGGTGCGGGATCAACTCCCTCCGGCCATCGAGGAAACGCGCCGCTACCAAACGCTCCAGGCGCTCATCAACTGCACCCGCCGGAGCCTCCTGCCGGATCCCAGCGTGACCGCCGACCAGCGCCGCGAATGGGAAATGGAATTGCGGGCCTTGGAGGCGAAGGGCGTGCGGTAGTGAACGGACGAAGTTGGCGAACCGCCAGAGCCGGACTCTACTGAGGCCTTACGGCGCTGGGCATCTTTCCACGGCCTTGGTGTTTTCCGCGAGGGCGCGGAAAACGGCGCCCGCGGCGGACGCGCTCCCCCAGGTCCTTTCGGAGGTCGGGTTCATACGTGTAAGTAGGATTCATTTGCGCAATCAAGGTTCGTGTTGCACTGTCCAGCCGTGGTTGGATCAGCCTGGTATTTCGCTGGCCCGCCGCACACAGACCGATACCGACATGAGTGCTGCAATCGCACAGCCGCCAGCCCGGCCCGTTGCGGTGGACACCGATACCACCGCCGGCAACTACTTTGTCTCGAACTACCCGCCGTTCTCGTTCTGGAAACCGGAACGCGTCGGCGACGCGGAAGCCGCACTGGACCGCCCGCCCGCGCCTGGCACGCCGCTGGGACTCTACCTGCACATTCCGTTTTGCCGGAAGCGCTGCCACTTCTGCTACTTCAAGGTTTATACGGACAAAGACTCCACCGCCATCAAGGCATACCTGGACCTGGCCTTGCGCGAGTTGCGGCTCTACGCCGCGCGTCCTTTCATCGGCGGGCGCAAACCGCAGTTCGTCTATTTCGGCGGCGGCACCCCGTCGTACTTGTCCGAGGCGCAACTGGAGCACTTGACCGACGAAATGAAGGCGCTGCTCCCGTGGGACGCGGCGGAGGAAGTCACCTTCGAGTGCGAGCCGGGCACGCTCTCCGACCACAAGCTCAAGACCATCCGCGACCTCGGCGTCACCCGCCTGAGCCTGGGAGTGGAGAATTTCAACGACCACATCCTCGACATCAACGGCCGCGCCCATCGCTCGAAGGAAATCCGCCGCGCCTACTACTTCGCGCGCGAACTGGACTTCCCGCAGATCAACATCGACCTCATCGCCGGCATGGTGGAGGAGACGGAGGCGAACTGGCGCGAGTGCGTGCGGCAGACCATTGAACTGGCGCCGGACAGCGTCACCATTTACCAGATGGAAATCCCGTTCAACACGCACATCTACCAGGAAATGAAAGCCGCGGGACGGCTGGTCGCACCCGTGGCCGGCTGGCAGACCAAGCGCGCATGGGTGGACTACGCCTTCGCGGAACTGGAGAATGCCGGCTACTGCGTGGCCAGCGCCTACACCGCCGTGCGCGATCCAGCCCGCACGCGCTTCGTGTATCGCGACAGCCTGTGGCAGGGCGCGGACTTGGTCGGGCTGGGCGTGGCGTCGTTCTCGCACGTCGGCGGGACGCACTTCCAGAACCAGCACGACTTCGAGCCGTACGTTGCGCTGCTGCGCGAGAACCGGCTGCCCCTCTACCGCGCGCTCACGCCGTCCAACGAAGAGCGGATGATCCGGGAACTGGTGCTCCAGTTCAAACTGGGCCACGTGAGCCGCGGCTATTTCCAGCAGAAGTTCGGGGTGGACCTGCTCCAGCGGTTCACCGAGCCGCTGCGGACCTGGAGTTCGTTGGGGTTGGCGCACTCGAACGGCGATGCGGTGGCCTTCACGCGGGAAGGTTTGCTCCAGGCGGACCGCTTGGTGCGGGAACTGTTCCTGCCTGAACACCGGAATGCGCGCTACGCCTAAGCTTCCGATTGCCATGCCAGAACTCGCGCCCGCCGCTGTCACTTCCGCTGCCGCGCCTCCCACGCCGCCGTGGGCCGCGCTCCTCGAACGGTTTTATGAGCGCACGAGCCTGCCGGTGCCGACGCTGCAGCGGCTCCGGGACGACGAAGTCCCGCCGCCTTACAAATCGTTGCTCGTCCATTCCGCCGACATGACGCCGACGCTGGAGAAGTATCATCAAGACCGGCTGGGTCTGGAGGTCTTGCGCCGCGTGGTGCTCGGCAGCGGGGAATACCTGCGGGAGGTGGTGCTGACTTTGGCCGGCAACTCGCGGCCCGTGGAGTACGGCGTCATTCGCATCTGGCTGAAGCGGTTTCCCGAGGCCGCGCGGCAGTTGGTGCTGGAGGAGCAGCGGCCGCTCGGCGGCATTTTGCTGAGCGAAGGGATCGCTCACGTGAGCTGGCCGCACGCCTTTTTCCGCGTGGAGGCGGACGCGCACATCGGCTCCGCGTTGCGGCTCCAACACGCGGCCCCCCTTTACGGTCGGCGCAACGTCCTGCTCAACGGTTCGCGCCATTTGCTCGCGGAGGTCATCGAGATCCTGCCGCCGGTGAATGGCGTGGCCAAAGTGCCGCCGCCGGATGGGCGAGTCGGACCATTCGCCGTCGCGCCGGAACTTACCCACCTCGAACCGCCCAAAGGCGGAACCTCACACTGACATGCCCCTCGACGTCCACGACACCCTCATCATCGGCGGCGGCCCGGCCGGCTGCGCGGCCGCGACCATTCTGGCGGAGCACGGCCATCGCGTGCTGGTGCTCGAGCGGGAGAAGTTCCCGCGCTACCACATCGGCGAATCGCTCATTCCGTTTACCTACCAGCCCATGGAGCGCCTGGGACTCATTCCCAAAATGAAGTCCTCCGCGTTCGTGAAGAAGTACAGCGTGCGGTTCATCTCGCCCGACGGTCGGGCCAGCCAGCCGTTTTACTTTTTCGACCGCTACGACCGCGAGACCGTGGCGCAGACCTGGCAGGTGTTGCGCTCGGAGTTCGACCAAATGCTCCTGGACCACGCGCGCGCACGCGGCGTGACGGTGCGCGAGGAAACGATCGTGAAGGAGTTGCTGCGCGACAACGGGCGCGTCGTGGGAGTGCGCGCTGAGAGCAAGTCCGGGCGCGTCCAGGATTACTTCGCTCCGATCACGCTCGACTGTTCCGGCAAGGAAGCTTTCACCGCCGTGCGCCAGGGCTGGCGCATGAAAGATCCCAAGCTCAACAAGGTCGCCGTCTGGACCTACTACCGCGGCTCCAAGCGCGAGCCGGGCCTCGACGAAGGCCAAACCACTGTGGCGATGGTGCCGGAGAAAGGCTGGTTCTGGCACATCCCGCAACACAACGACATGGTGAGCGTCGGCGTGGTGGCTGAGGGCAAATACCTCACCCGCGACGGCATCAAATCGCCCGAAGCGATCTTCAAGCGCGAGATCGGGCAGAACGTCTGGATCCAGGACCACCTCACCGTGGGCGAGCAGGTGGGGCCGCACTTCATCACCAGCGAATACACGCACCACGCCCGCTACTGTTACGCCGATGGACTGCTGCTCGTGGGCGACGCCTTCGCGTTCCTCGATCCGGTGTTTTCGTCCGGCCTGATGCTCGCGCTCAAGAGCGGCGTGCTCGCGGGCGACACGGTGCATGAGGCGCTGGTGGACCAGGATTTCTCGGCAGAGCGTTTCGCCGACTACGGCGCCACCATGCGCGCCGGCATTGAGAACATGCGCAAGCTGGTCTATGCCTTCTACGACCCGAAGTTTAGCTTTCGCGCCGTCATCGACAAAGACCCCGCCCTCGCCGGCGACATCACGGATTGCCTTTCCGGCGACGTGAACAAGGACTTCTCGCGGCTGTGGGCGGCGATCAGCGACTGCGCCGAATTGCCCGAAGTGCTGCCGTGCGGGAAACCGCTGGAAGCGAAATCGGCCGAACTCACCTGTGCGTGACATGGACTCGAATTCCAAAGTTGGGAAGCACACGCCGCTGGCGTGTGGTGTCCGGCGGCCCGCCGGACAATCCCCTCCGCCCCGTCCTCCCACAAAGGCAGCCCGTTTAGAAGAATCCGCATCGCTCTCCGGTCAGTGGCACGGAGGGTTTCGGCGGGCCGCCGAAACCCGCACGCCGGCCGCGTGCGCTCCCCATCCCATTTCAGAATTCGGGTTTCATCGCTTGAACCCTTCAACGCTTCAACGACTCCCCTCGCCGAGACACTGAGCTAGCTTCAATCCCATGAATCCCATCGCCCCTCCCACCCCGTCCACCAGCTTCGCCTGGCTCTTCTTCGCGCTGCTTACGGTCGTGTCGTGGGGCGTGTACGGCGTCTTCCTCCACACCGGCCAGGTCGCCATGAACGATCCCGTCCACGGACGCTACAAGGCCTTCCTCTTCGTGGGCGTGGCCTACTTCGTTACGGCAGTGCTCGCGCCGCTGGCCATGCTGGTGCTCAAAGGCGCGTCGTGGAGCTTTCCGGCCAAAGGCGTCGCCTGGTCGCTGGTCGCGGGCATCGTCGGGGCCATCGGCGCGTTCGGCGTGCTGCTGGCGTTCGGGGCCAAAGGCACGCCGGCCGTCGTCATGTCGATCATCTTTGCCGGCGCGCCGGTGGTGAACGCGATCTACTCGCTCCTCCAGCATCCGCCGGCGGGAGGTTGGGCCAAGTTGCCCTGGCCGTTCGTGCTCGGCATCGTGCTCGCGGCGACCGGCGGCTGCCTCGTCTCGCTCTACAAACCCGCGCCCGCGGCGCCGCCGGCCAAAGCCGCTGCGACCACCGCGGGCACCGCTCTGGCCGCCCAGGCAGCGCCCGCGAAGCCGTAGCGCGCTCAGCTTGTCCTTCAGCCCCATGCGCCGGACTCCGATGCGGCGCCCTGGAAATCAGTTCAGACCCGCGCCGCGTCGGAGATCGGCGCCCTGATCGTGAAGCATGCACAACAACCGTTCTCAGATCGAATCGCTGCAACTGGAGAAGCTCCGCCAGCTTCTCGGCGCGATTGTTCCAGCGAATCCGTTTTACGCCCGCAAGTTGGCCACCTTCCGGAGCGCGCCTCCTCTGAATTCGCTGGGGAATTTTGCGCGCCTCGTCCCCTTCACCACGAAACACGAATTGGTGCGGAGCCAACTGGAGCACCCGCCTTACGGCGCGGACCTCACGTTCCCACTGGAGCGCTACACGCGCTGCCATCAAACCAGCGGCAGCACCGCCACGCCCATACGCTGGCTCGACACGCCGGAAAGTTGGGGCCACCTCGTCAGCAACTGGGTGCGCATCCTCGACACGGCCGGCGTGACCCGGCGGGACCGGTTCCTGTTCGCGTTCTCCTTCGGCCCATTCCTGGGCTTCTGGTCCGCGTTCGAGGCCGCGCTGCAACTCGGGTGCTTCTGTTTCCCCGCCGGCGCCATGACCAGTCTGGGCCGCTGGCAGTCGATTCTCGACAACGGCATCACGGTCTTGTGCTGCACGCCCACCTACGCGCAACGCCTCGGTGAAGTTGCCCGCGAGAAGAAGCTCGACCTCTCTCGCTGCCGCGTCCGCCTGTTGATGGTGGCCGGCGAAGCCGGCGGCAGCGTGCCCGCCGTCCGCGCCCGGCTCGAATCCTTCTGGGCCGGCGCGACGGTTTTCGATCATCACGGCATGACCGAAGTCGGCCCGGTCACGCACCAGTGCCCCGCCTGTCCGGGCGTCCTGCACGTGCTCGAAGCCGCTTATCTTCCGGAAGTCGTCAATCCCCAGACCGGCGCGCCCGCGGCCGCAGGCGAAATCGGGGAACTCGTCCTGACGACGCTTGACCGCGTCGGCTCGCCGCTGCTCCGCTACCGTACCGGCGATCTCGTGAAGCCGCGCCCGCCCGGCGAGTGCGTCTGTGGCCGTCACGACCTCGCGCTCGACGGCGGCATCCTGGGCCGCAGCGATGACATGGTGGTGATCCGGGGGGTGAACGTCTTTCCCACGACCATCGATGAACTGGTCCGCGCCGCGGGCGAGGTCGCCGAGTACCGCGTGAATCTCGACTACCGCGGCCCGATGCTGGAGATGTCGTTGGACGTGGAGCCGGCCCCGGACTGTCCCGCGCCGGCCGCGCTGCTCCATCAAATTGAGCACTCGATCCAAACCGCGCTCAACCTGCGCGTGCCGGTCCGCCTCGCGGCGCGGGAGTCCCTGCCGCGCTTCGAGATGAAAGCGCGCCGCTGGGCGAAGATCACCGGCTGAGGAGCCATTTCAAAACCTCGTGGGCGTGGCGGCGTCTCGGCAGAGCGCCGCACGGCAAGGCAGAAGGCCAAAGGAAGAAAGATGGCGGCGCTCTGCCGAGACGCCGCTACGGGGTTTTGCAGGCGCCGCTGAGTTCCGGCCACAACTCGGCGCTCATCCGCATCCCGCGCTCGAAGCAATCGAGGCTGAACTTCTCGTTGGGCGAATGCGCGTTGTCATCTGGCAACGCCAGGCCCAGGAGCAGCGTGTCCGCGCCGAGGACCTTCTTGAATTCGGTGACGATGGGAATCGAGCCGCCTTCGCGCATCAGCACCGGCTCGCAGCCGAAGGCCCTTTTTAACGCGCGGAGCGAGGCTTGGGCCAGCGCGCTCGTGGGCGACACCAGATACGGCTCGCCGCCGTGGCCGGTTTTGAGTTCCATGCGGACCGTCGGCGGGCAAAGCGAGGCGAGGTGCTTTCGGATGAGCGCGATGATCTTCTTCGGTTGCTGGTCCGGTACGAGGCGGAAAGTGAGTTTCGCGCTGGCCCACGCCGGCACGATGGTCTTGCTGCCTTCGCCTTGATAGCCGCTGGTCAGGCCGTTGATCTCCACGGTGGGCCGCGCGCTGCGCTGTTCGATGGGTGTGAAGCCGCGCTCGCCAAAAAGTTGCGGCACGCCGAGGAACTTGCGGTAGGCGGATTCTTTGAACGGCAGCCGCGCCAGTTGCTTCCGTTCGAAGGCCGAAAGCGCCGCCACATCGTCGTAGAAACCGGGGATCGCGATGCGCCCGTGCTTGTCGCGGAGTTTCGCCAGCAACTGGCACAGCGCCATCGCCGGGTTATCGACCGAGCCGCCGTAGATGCCGGAGTGCAGATCACGGGACGGCCCATGCAGTTTGATCTCCACGGCGGTGATGCCCCGCAACGCGTAGGTGAGGGCGGGATGCTTCAAGTCGGGAATGCCCGTGTCCGAAACCACCACGGCGTCGCAGGCCAGCTCGGCACGGTTCGTCTTGAGGAAGTCCGCCAGGTGGCGGCTGCCGACTTCCTCCTCGCCCTCGACCACGAACGTCAGATCGCACGGCAGTTCCGTGCCGGTGCGCAGGTAAGCCTCGACGGCGTTCAAGTGGGCCAGGTGCTGGCCTTTGTTGTCGCTGGCGCCGCGGGCGAAAAGCGAGCGGCCCTCGAGACGCGGCTCAAAGGGCGGCGACTTCCACAGCTCGAACGGTTCCGGCGGCTGCACGTCGTAATGGCCATAAACCATGAAGTGCCGCCGTCCGGCGCGGCGGGGCGTGCGCGCGAGCACGACCGGATGGCCGGGCGTCGGGCACACGCGCGCGTCGAGGCCCAGGCCACGACAGCGGTTGAGAAGCCACTCGGCGCAGGCGGCCATGTCGGGCTGGTGTTGCGGTTGCGCGGACACGCTGGGGAAGCGGACGTAGTCACACAGTTCGCGCACGAAGCGCGGCTGGTGTTCCGAGAGGTAGCTGAGAACTTTTTCCATGGGATCGGATGGTTCAGTGATCGGATTCGTGGACGTTGCTTAACGGAGCCGGGGGCGGGAGGCAAACTCAAAAGTGCGGGGCCGACTCAGCGGCAGGGCTGCATCAAGCTCTCGCCTGGCGCACTGGGTAGCGCAGGTTTTCAACCTGCCGTAGCGCCGACTTGCAGTCGGCCAGGCCGTGGACCTTCCAGCCGGCTGGCCTCTTCCAACGCTCGCCGGTTGGACAACCGGCGCTACGGCAGACTGGAAAGTCTGCGCTACGAGTGCTCCCGAACCGAGCTTGATGCAGCCTTGTGGCGTTCGTAGATCGCTGTTTTCCCGATTGCCAACGGCCTCGCCGAAGCCAAGTATCCCCGAAACCATGAATAGTCCGCATCCAGTCAATCGAAGCGCCCGGCGTGCCGTGCTCGCGCTGGCGGTCCTCGCGTCGTCCTGCGTTGTCTTCTCCGCCGTGGCCGCGGTCAAGGCTTCGCGCGGAGAACTCACGCTCCCCACCTACCCGTGGGCCGCCGTGAAGCATCCGTACTTCCGCGGCACGGACAAAGTGAACATCTACCCCTATCCGATGCTCGACTTCCTCAGCCGCGACAAGACCAACCGCACCTACCGCACCGTGGTGCTGGAGAACGAGTATCTGCGCATCACCTTCCTGCCCGAACTCGGCGGCAAGATTCACGAGGTCATCGACAAGACCACCGGCCAGCCGATGTTCTACGTGAACCACGTCATCAAGCCCGGCCTCATCGGCCAGTGCGGCGCGTGGACCAGCGGCGGCGTGGAGTGGAACACCGGGCCGCAAGGTCACACCGTTGGGTGCATGCAGTCGGTGGCGTGCGAAATCCTGCCGCCGGAGAAGGACGGCTCGCGCTCCGTTGCCGTCGGCGAAACCGAACGTATCTACGGCACGAAATGGACCGTGGTCGTCACGTTGCGGCCCGGTCGTTCGTTCATCGAGGAACGCATCCGCATCTACAACCCGACCGAGTACGTCCGCCCCTACTACTTCTGGAACTGCACCGCCGTGCCGAACACGCCGGGCTTCCGCTTCATCTACCCGATGACGCTCGGCACCGACCACGGCTCGGAGAAGTTCTTCCAGTGGCCCATCCACGAGGGCAAGGACCTCAGCCGCGGCACGAACTACCACGACGCCTCGTCCATCTTTGCTTGGCACTGCGACCAGGATTTCTTCGGCTCCTACGACGACGGCGCCGACCGCGGCGTGGTGTCCTACGCCAACCACCATCAAGTCCCCGGCAAGAAAGCCTGGACCTGGGGCCAGGGCGGCTTCGGCAAAATGCACCAGATGGACCTGACCGACTCCGACGGCCCCTACAACGAAGTCCAGACTGGCCCGCTGCTGACGCAGGGCGAAGTGGGCCGGCTTGATCCGTGCGAAGCGGTGGAGTGGAAGGAGTGGTGGTATCCGATTCATGGCGTGGGCGGATTCACCTTTGCCAACCGCGACGTGGCGGTGAATGCAGCGGTCACGAATGGGCAGCTTCAATTGCGTCTGCTCGGCTCCGGCACGTGGTCGCCCGTCCGAGTCCGCGTCTTGAAAGAGGACCGCGTCGTCGCGCGCGCTGAATGCAAGTTGTCGCCAGCCACGCCCGCGGAACTGAAACTGCCGTTGGCCGGCGCGACCGAGCCGCTGCTGATCCAACTCGTCGCGGGCCAACAGACGCTCGCGAGTTTCCGTGTCCCGCTTGATCTGCCCAAGCGCGAGCCGCCATCGTCCAAGCCGAGAGCGTCCACCGCCACGGAGTTGGCTGAAACAGGCTGGCAGAAGCTCCTCTTCGCCAAGATTCCTGAAGCCGAAGAGCAATTCCGCCAGGCCCTCGCTCACGATTCAAACTCGGTTCCGGCCCACACCGGCTTGGCGCTGCTGAAGCTCGACCCCGACCCCGCTGTGACCGTGCGACACGCCCGCGCGGCGTTGGTGTCTGGTCCCGACGCCGGGCTTGCGCGACTCGCTTTGGCCAGCGCCGAGGCCCGCATGGACGACAAGACCGACGCTCTCGATGACGCCTGGAAAGCGTCGCTCCATCCGGGCACTGCGGTCGCGGGCCGCGCGCTGGCCGCCAAGCTTCTGCTTCAGCAACAAGCTTGGGACCGCGTTGCCGTGGCGCTGGACGGGCCAGGGCCGTGGGAAACTGATTTGAATTGCCGTGGTTTGGGCGCGCTGGCCTTGCTGCTTCGCGCGGTAGGCACCGAGTCTCCGGCGGATGAAAAGCTCGCCACCCGGCTGGCCCGCGCCAATCTCGATGCGGACCCGCTCGACCTCTCCTCGCGCGGGGTGCTGTGGCTGGCGAACGCCGAAGACAAATCGCTCCGCCTTCGCGATCTCATTGGCGGTGACGCCCGGTCGGTCCTCGACCTCGCGGCTGCCTTCGTGAGCGCCGGCCAAGAGAAGTTCGCGCAGCGGGTGATGGACGATTTGTATCTCAGGAGTGTCCCCGCGAAAGCCCAGGAGCCTTTGCCCATTTACTGGTCCGCGTTTCTCGCGGCCCGCGCCGGCCAGGACCAGATGGCGGAGCAGCGCCTCAGCGCGGCGCGAGCTTCGACTGGCGACGGCGCCGCGCCTTGCTCCGTCGAGAGCGTGGCAGTGCTGCGCTGGGCACTGGAGAAACACCCTGCCGACGGCCAAGCCGCCTTGCTTCTCGGCCACGTCCTCTTCCACCTCGGCCGGCACGCCGAAGGCCGCGAGATGTGGAAGAAGGCCGCTGAACTTGGGGCCGAACCCGTCATCGCCTACCGCGCGCTGGGCATGGCCGCCAAGACGCTCGACAACGATTTGAAGTCCGCCCGCGAGTGGCTGGAGAAAGCGAGCCAAGCCGATCCCAAGGACGCCATCGTCGCCCGCGATCTGGCCAATGTCCTCTTCGCGCTGGCAGACAAAGCTGATTCCGACGCCGAGAAACGCGCGCCCGCCACCGCCGCCCGCGACCGGCTGAAAGCCGCGTTCGCGGAAGGCAAAGGCCGCTCCGATTTCGTTGCCCTCCTGGCCCGCGCCCAAAACCGCCTCGGTGAATTTGCGGCAACGGCGCGGATGCTCGACTCGGTGCGCGTCACCGTCTGGGAAGGCTCGCACGAGGTTCACGATTTGTTTGAGGCGGCGCACCTGGCGTTGGGCGAGGCGCACTTGAAGGCGGGCCGTGCCACCGAAGCGCTGGCCGAGTTCATCCGCGCGCTCGAGTACCCGGAGAACCTCGCCACTGGCAAACTCGAAAACGCCCGCGAGGCGCACATCCATTATCTGCGCGGCAACGCGCTGGCCGTTTTGGGCCGGACCCAGGAAGCGGTCTCGGCGTGGCGGACCGCCGCCGAGGAGCCTTCATCGAAGGACGAGAAGAAAGAGGAAGCGCGGCGGAAAGCCAAAGAGGCGCTGGAGCGAAACGCGAAGCAGTAGCGATGGCCTCGTGTAAAACCGTCTGCGGAATGCGGAATGCGGAATGGAGGCTAGAGCGGAGCGCGGCTGTGTCCGCAGGACCAGCCGCAGCAGCCATCCAGGCGCGAGGCGTGGGAGCACGTCCGAACTGCGTCCTCTGGAGCGCGCTGCGGCTGGGTCTTCGACCACAGCCGCGCTCCTTTCCTGGGCCTGAGGCAGCCACCGTCGGCGGTTGCTCCGACTCTCCTCCCGTCGGCGGCGACGGGTTTTTGAAATCGCAGCTTCAATTGCAGCGTCTCCAGGAATCTCTGAGTTGCGAATGCTGTGGGCCATCCCCTCACCCGCCCTTCGGGCACCCTCTCCCGTCCGACGGGAGAGGGCAGGCGCTCCACGCGCTCGGTGAAAGCGGACGCCCGTTTCGGCTCGATGCATCGAGTGGTTCTCCCTCTCCCATTGGATGGGAGAGGGCCGGGGTGAGGGTTGATGGAACGTTTTCGGATTTGGGAATCTAGCCTCCTCCCGTCGGCTGCTACGGCCGATTCCGGCGCCAGCCGTCGCGGGCTGACGCCGGAAGAGCGCCCCCAACTTACCGCGTGTTGACCGGGAACGGCGTCGCGTTCACCCACCCGGACGACACCAGCCCGTTGTCCGACCGCACCCGCACGTAATAGGCCGGCCCGCGCGGCAGCGTCGCGTTCAGCGTGGTCGCGTTCGGCCCGACGACGAAGGGAACCACGATCCGCGTGAACGCACTGTCCGTGGCGACCTGGATCGTGAAGCTCGTGTTGTTCGCCGAGTTGTCCTTCCAGCCCACGGCCAATCCCACCGTCAGGGTCGTCCTCCGCGCGACGGCGACCTTCACGGCCGACGGCGCCGCCGGCACCACCGGCACGCTCACCCGCGCCGTGTTCGACCAGGCTGATCCGCCCGCGCCGTTCACCGCCTTCACCCGGTAGGCATAACTGCTGCCGGGCGCCACACCGGTGTCCGTGTAACTCACCAGGCCCCGCCCGGCTTTCGGCCCCAGCGTGGCCAGCGTGGTGAAGGCCCCGCCGTTGACCGCCCGCTCCACCGCGAAGCCCGTCTCGTTCGTGGCATTGTCCCAGAAGCCCAGGACCACCTTCGGCCCGAACCACAACGCGGCCACCAGCGCGCTCGGCGCGGCCGGCAAGGGCTGGGGCGGCGGCGTCAACGGCGTGGCGATGACCACGGCGAACGTGGAGAAATGGCCCGTCACGCCCACGAACCGCACCGTCGCCGGCGCCGGACTGCCGGGCGGAAGCGGAGCGCCGTTCGCGTCGAACAGGAAGACCTCGACGCAGCCGTTGCCCGACGCGGTCTGGCCCGGCCCGCACACCGGGTAAGTCTGATACAGGCTGCCCGCGGTGTCATTCTTCACGGCCAACGTGGCCGCACCGCTGGCCACCGCCGCCAGGAACGCCGCCTGGTCCGCCGGGCTGAGCGCGCCCACCTCGATCTCGAAGAGCAGCGTGGCATCCGCGTTGAGCGTGGGGATGGCGAAGGTGAACTGGTAAGCGGCCACCGGGTCCACCTCCACGGGCTGGTTGTTGGCATCCACGCCCTGCACCAACGGCAACGTGGCCGGCGGCAGATGCTCCACCGTGAAGCCGACGCGGCTGGCGAAGGCGCCGTTGGGCAACGCGGCCAGCAGCGCGGCCTCCGCATTCAGGAGCGTAACGGCGGTGGTGCCGGTGCTGGCGGAAGTGCTGGCGCTGAGCGTGGTCGTGCCGTTGCCCGTCACGGTGACATCGCCGGTAACGGTGGTGCCGGAGAGGTCCACGCTCCCGCCCGCCGATTCAATCGTGAGATCGCCGCCGACGGTCGTGCCGGCCGTTTGATCGCCAAGCGTCAGCGTCGCGTTCGGGTTGTTGGTGATCGTGACGCTGCCGCTTGTCGTGAGCGAAGGGAAGCTGACGCTCGTGGCCGAAGTGTCGCCGTTCACTGTGATGCTGCCGGTGACGTTGGTCAGACTAGGAAAGCTGACACTGGTGGCAGACGTGTCGCCGTTTACGGTTACGTCGCCGCCAGTCGTGGCGAGCGAAGGGAAGCTGACGCTCGTGGCCGAAGTGTCGCCGTTCACTGTGATGCTGCCATCGACGTTGGTGAGACTCGGGAAGCTGACGCTGGTGGCAGACGTGTCACCGTTTACGGTTAGGCCGCCACCAGTCGTGGCGAGAGAAGGGAAGCTGACGCTCGTAGCCGAGGTGTTGCCATTCACAGTTACGCTGCCGCCCGTCATGCTCAGATTTCCCATGTCCACAGTTGTTGTCGAGGTGTTGCCGTTCACCGTCACGTCGCCGCCGACGGTTTGGAGCGGGGCGGTGATGGTGACGACGGAGGCGTTGGACACGACGACGAAGCTGCCGTCCACATTGGTGAGCGAGGTCAGGGTGACGGTCGTGGCGGCGGGGTTGTTCGAGATGGTGACGCTGCCGCCGGTGTTCTCCAGATTGGTGAAGTCCACCACGGCCGCATTGGCGTTGTCGCTCACCGTCACGTCGCCACCAGCGCTCGTCAGTCCCCCAACGTCAACGACCGTCGCCCCAGTGTTGCTGGTAACCACCACATCGCCGCCAGCACTTGCAAGTCCGCCCACATCAACCGTGGTGGCCGACGTGTTACTGGAGACCTCGACACTGCCTCCTGCGGTGGTGAGTCCACCGACGTCGACTGTCGTAGCGCCGGTGTTGCTGGAAACCACCACGTCGCCGCCGGCGCTGGTGAGTCCGCCGACGTTCACGGTCGTTGCTCCCGTATTGCTGGAGACATCAACACTGCCACCAACGCTCGTCAGTCCCCCAACGTCAACGGTCGTCGCCCCAGTGTTGCTGGTAACCACCACATCGCCCCCGACGGTTTGGAGCGGGGCGGAGATGGTGACGACGGAGGTGTTGGACACGACGACGAAGCTGCCGTCCACATTGGTGAGCGAGGTCAGGGTGACGGTCGTGGCGACGGGGTTGTTCGAGAGGGTGACGCTGCCGCCGGTGTTTTCCAGATTGGTGAAGTCCACCACGGTCGCACTGGCGTTGTCGCTCACCGTCACGCTGCTGCCAGTCTGAGTCAGCGACGGAAAGCCGATGCTCGTTGCTGCGGTGTCATTGCTGACCTGCACACTGCCTCCCGTGCTAGTCAACGATGGAAAGCTGACGTTCGTGGCATTTGGGTCGTTGCTGACTTCAACACTGCCGCCAGTCGTAGCTAGCTCGGGGAAACTGACACTGGTGGCGCTCGGATCGTTGCTCACCTCAACGCTTCCGCCGGTCGTGACAAGTGCGGGAAAGTTCACGCCAGTCACGTTTGGGTCGTTGCTGACCTGTACGCTACCTCCAGTAGCCGTCAGGGAGGGAAAACTTGCATCTGTTGCTGCCGTGTTGTTGTTCACCGAGAGATCGCCGCCGACCGTGAGGAGCACCGGGAAGCAGAGCGTGGTGGCGGCGGGGTTGTCGGAGACATCCAGGCTGCCGCCCACGGTTTGGAGCGCGGGCAAGCAGACGCTGGCGAGGACGGGGTTGCCGCTGAGCATGGCCGTGCCGACGACTTGGGCCAGCGCGTTCAGTTGCAGCGTGGTGAGGGCGGAGTTGCCCACCAGCACCAGCGAACCGCCCACGAAGCTCAGCCCGTTGAGGTTGATCGCGGTGAGCGCGCCGTTGCCCTGGAGGTTCACGCTGCCGCCCACGGTGGCGAGCGCCGCCACGTCCAGCGTGAGGAGCTGGCCGTTGTTGGCCACGACGAAATTGCCGCCGACGGCGGTGAGGTTGGGCAGGCTCAGGGAGGTCCGCCCCGTGGCGTCCACGATGAGGTTGCCCGTCACGGTGGTGAGCGCGTTGAGCGTGGCTTGCGGGGTGTTCTCGTCCACGACCACGTCGGCCGGCGCGGGCGCGGTGATGCGGCGGAGGCGCTGGTTGCCGGTGTCCGAGACGATCAGGTCGCCGTTGGCCGCCGCCGCCACGCCGCCCAGGCCGGCAAAGGTCGCGAGGATCGCATCCCCGCCGTCGCCGCTGAAGCCGCTCGCGCCAGTGCCGGCCACGACGCTGATGTCGCCGGTGGCGAGGACGACTTTCCAGACGCGGAATTGGCCGGCGATGTAGAGGTGGCCCGCGGTGTCCACGGCGAGGTCCGCGGCCGTGCCCAGGTTGGCATCGGTGGCCAGGCCGCTCGTGCCGGCGCCGCCGCCGCCGCCCGCCACGGTGGTGATGATGCCCGTGGTGGCATCAATGCGGCGGACGCGATAGACGAAGTCCGGTTCGCTCATGTGCAGGACGAAGACGTGCCCGGCGCTGTCCACCGCGACGCGCTTGGGATTGCCCACGCCCACGGAGGTGGCCGCCACGCCTTCATCCGTGAGCGGGTTGTAGGCGGTGCTGCCGTTGCCGGCGAGGGTGGCGATGAGGCCGGCGGTGGCGTCCACCTTGCGCACGCGGGCGGCGCTGGTGTCGGCGATGTAGAGATGGCCCGCGGCGTCCACGGCCACGCCGTTGGGATTGGAGAGCGAGGCGGTCGTGGCCAGGATGCCGTCGCCGTTGTAACCGAAGGCCTGGGTGCCGGCCACGGTCGAGATGGTCGGGACCGGGAGGGCGAGCAGGTCCACCCGGCGGATGCGGTTCAGGCCGGTGTCGGCGATGTAGAGGCGGCCCGCGGCGTCCAGCGCGACGGCAGAGGGGTGGTTGAGCGGGGCCGCTGCCGCCGCACCATCGAGGAAGAAGTCGTCCACGGTGGCGGCGAAGTTGGTGCCGGCGAGGGTCCGGATGGTCCCCGTGGCGGCTTCGATCCAGCGGACTTGGTTGTGGTTCTGGTCGGCGAAGGCAATGTTGCCCGCGGCGTCCACAACCACGCCTTGCGGGACGTTGAGCAAGGCCGCGAGCGCGTCCACGCCCTCGGCGGTCGAAGCGCCGCCGCCGGCGATGGTGGAGATGGTCTGCGCCCGGAGCGGTGCGGCGAGGGTGAGGAGGAGGGTGAGAATGACGAATGACGAATGACGAATGGCGAATGAAGCGCCGACCTCGGAGCCGTCGAGGTTGCGAGGCTCTGACTTCTTCCTGCTCTCTGCCCTCTGCCCTCTGAATGGAGCCTCCTCACGTCGGCTGCTACGAGGTTTCGCGACGAGAACCGGCGCGACGAAGCCGCCGCCGGCCCCGCGCGGGCGTGGCGGGTCGCAGTTGGAGGTGAGGGTTTCAGTTTGGCCGGCGGCCGGGCCGCCGGGGGTGAGTTGAGACGTTTTGTTTGGTTTCATTGGATCGTTGTTGGTGGTTGGTGGTTCGTGGTTCGTTGCCTGGCGGCTCACCAGAGCAGACGCCGTCAAAGTTCTCAGGCAGCGGCGGCGAAAAGTTTCTCAAAGAATCTGTGGGTTGAAGCCCGGCTGGGAGCCGGCGTGGCCCTGGTGACTCGCGCATGGTTGGCGCGGCGATCGTCCGCGAGGGAGACGCTGGCCACCAGGCACAGCGCCGTGCTCTCTCCGACGCGGGCCGCACTAACAGATATGCTCAGCATCGTCATCTGACCCACTGATATGTCGTCCAGGCCGGAGGCGTTGTCTGTACGCAAACATGCGTACGTCGGCTTGGCCGGGACCGGGGCCAGGGTGGGGGGGGAGAATCTTGGAACCAGGGCGCGCCGGAGCTATGAGCCTCAGACATCCTGAGCCGTGGAATGCGCCTGGGCCGCCCGGTGAGGGCACCGGGCCTACCCGGCACGCCTTTCCTGTAGGCCGGGTCCCCTGACCCGGTAAACGCCGCTTCATCTCGATTCCTGCTCTCCACAAAACCGTGCGGACAGCCCAGGACATCTGAGTCTGGAAAAGGCGGCGGAAGAGTTTCAGACCGGATTCTATTCGCGGCCCGAGCGGCGGCGGTGAGCAAAGGCTAGGACCGCGTCCGATGGGGATTTCGGGAACTCCCCGATTGCGCCGGCGAAGGTTTCAGCCAAAGCTCGGAGGCGTTGTGCTGTGACTTATGGGCAAGAAGAGCACTGAGCCTCGAACGAGGGCCGCCGCGGGCAGAACTCATTGGAGTGGGTCCGGCGGGCCGCCGCCTGCGCTGTCCGCGGCGGCGGTGGACCGCGTGGGTCTGGATGGCCGCGTGGCTGCAGGCAGCCGAACCGAGTGGCGCCGGCTGGAGGAGTTCTTTGAACCGCCGGTGAACGGAGGCCGACCCTGGCCTGATCTGACGCCGCGGGAAAGCGAAGTGCTGGATTGGATCACCGAAGGCAAAAGCAATCCTGAGATTGCTTCGATCCTGGCCATCAGCCCGCGCACCGTCCACAAGCACGTGCAACACGTGCTCCGCAAGCTGGGGGTCCCCAACCGGACTTCAGCCTTGTTGCTCGCCCTGGACCTGCTGGGGCTGGTGCGCCAACGCTAAGCCGTAACAATTCAGCGGAACCACGAAAGACACGAAACACACGAAAGGAAGACCCAAGAAGACCGTGGCTGGCCCGGGAATGGAAAGGTCCCTCAGCGCTGTCACCTTTTGGTGACGCCGGAGCACCCGCTCCCCACCGCGGTTCAGCCTTTGTTTTCGTGTATTTCGTGTGTTTCGTGGTTCCCTCGACTGCATGGATACGGCTAAGCCCCCATCGCCAGGTCTGGGGACCCGGCCTACAGCTCTCGCACGGCCCGGTAGGCCCGGTGCCCTCACCGGGCGGGCCAGGTCATTTCCACGGGCTAGGGGATCCTCAGATTCACGGCTGGCTTGCTACGCGGTAAAACCGCTGCCCCACGCCGCTCACGTTGTCGTCGATCGTCAGCGTGCCGGCGGACGCCGGGATCGGGGCGCCTAGATTATTCCACGCGGCGTCGGCCAGGTTGGTCTTGAACTGCACCTGGTAGGCGCGGCCCGCCACCGCCGGCCACGAGAGTGTCACCGCGCCGTTCGTTTGTGCGGCAGCAGAGAAGCGCAACGGCGCCGTCACTACCAGCGTGACCGGCGTCGTCCCGGTCAGGCTGGGCACGCCGTCGTCGGTGACCTGCACCAGAAACGCATTCGTGCTGGGCGCTTGCGCGGCGGTCGGCGTCCACGCGAATTCTCCGGAGCCGGCATCAATGACCGCGTTCGCCGGTGCATCGGCACTGAGGCTGAAGAGAAGTTGATTCGTTGGCACGTCCGCGTCGGTGGCGGTGGCGGTGAAGCGGAACGTCGCCCCCAGATGATTGGTCTGGCTCGCGATGGGAGCGAGGACGGGGGCGTGGTTCGATTGCGGAATGGCATTCGCGGCGCCTGGTGTGGGCGGTCGCAGGTCCTGGATCGCACTCCCGCCGTCGGGGAACCGGCCTTGGCTGTGATCGGACGTCTGCGAGCCGAACGTGACGGCATCGACCAGCACGCCACCGCCACCGAAGAGGCCGATGGCTTCGCCCGATTTGCCCAATTGGAAGTTTACGTGCAAGGCGCGGCCGGGCGCGTTCTGTGACGTTTCGCCGTCCGCCCACACGAGCAGGTGGCCGTGCGCCGGGATGGAGATGCCGGCGGGGATGCGGTCCTGCGTCGGGTTCGCGAGGTTGTCCGTGAGGTAATAGCCGGACAAGTCCACCGGTTCCTCGCCGGGGTTGAACAGCTCGAACCAGTCCTCATAATCCGAGTCCGCCGGGTCGGCGAGGAACGACGCGTTGTCCGCCATCCACTCGTTGATGAAGACGGTGAGGGCGGCGCCGGTCGCGTTGTTGGTCGTGCCAGGAGTGACGATGGAGAAGAGCTGCCGCCCGCCGGGATCACCGTCGGGAAAATTCCCGCAGGAGCGGCCCGCGCTCGGCACGTCGTAGTTCAAATAGTCGAGCAGCGTCAGGCCACCAAGGGTGTTGGTCACAAACAGCGCGAGCGCGCCGGCGGCGGGCGGAACGGTGAAGCTGGTGTGCAACTCGGTCGCCGTCGATTCCTCCGGATGCCCGTCGAGCCACACGAGCATGAACTGGCCACCGCCGAGCACCGCGTTCGACGGGAACGCCCATGCCGGCGGCAGGTCGTAATTGGTTCCGAGCAAGAAGCCCCCGAGGCTCACCGGATTGGTGCTGCTGTTGAACAGTTCGACCCACGGATGGCGATGGCCCAGACCGTCCACGGGGCCAGTGAGATTCAGCGGTTGGATTTCGTTCAGCCAAACCGGCGGGAACGGCGGCAGCGCGGCGCGGACGGAGTTGTTCGTGCCGGGTGTGGTGCGGACCACGTTGGCGGCGGGCTGGAGGCTGACGCGGGTGTTCATCGCGCTGCCGGGATGCGTGCGGACAGTCAGGTTGGTGCCGCTACTGCCCAGCCGATACCAATAAGACAGCGCGCACACGGTGTTGCTCGCCTCGGCGGGCAGGCGCTGCGCGATCGTGCGGCTGGTCGAGCCAAGGCCCGTGGCCACGACGTGCAGACTGGCCTGGCCGGAATGCGCCTGGTTCGTAGCGATGACCGAGTTGGTCAAGTTCGTGCCGAGCACCGTCCAGCCCAGGCTGAAGTCGCTTTCAAAACTCCCGTTCGTGAGGACGTTCACGCCCGCGAGCGGCCCACTGGCGGGCACGAGCGAAAGGTCGTCCAGGAAGACGTCGCCCGCGCCGTCGAGCCAGATGTAGAGATTGGTGCCGGTCATGAGGGCGTTCGTGGACTGGAGCCGCCAGCCGACCGCGTCGTTGAATCCGCCGAACCAGTTCGCCACGCGCTGGTGGTCTTGCCACGGATCGATCAACTGCAGCGAGAACCCGCCGCCGTCCGCGCTCGTCGGCCAGGGCGGGACATCGTCGTAAGTGACGCTGTCGATCACCTCGTCCAACGCGGGCGTTGCGCCGGGCTTCACCAAGCGCAACGTCTCGCCGCCGTTGTCGAGCTGGCCGGTGAATTCGCCGACGAGATTGGTCACCGACGAAAACGCAGTTCGGAAAGCGAGCGCGTCCGCCGCCACCACCATGATTTGTCCCGGCTCGACGAACGTGCCGGAGAGGAAGGCGTAGCCCGCGCCGTCGATCCGCCAGCCTGACAGGTCGAACGCCGTGTTGGTGGCCGAGTTCAAGACTTCGAGGAACGACGTGTCGGGCACCGCGGGGTGGTAATGGACTTCATTGAGCACGACCCGCTGCGGCGGCTCGACCGCGCCGGTGAAGTTGATGCGAAGCGTGTTTGACACACTGGCCACGGGACTGCCGCGCAGGTCCGTCGCGGTGAAGCGCAGCAGGTTCGTTCCCGCCTCCGGCAACAGCACGCGTGCGGTCCAATTGCTGAGCGAGGTCCAGGTAAGCGTCAGCGGCAGGCCGTTCATCAGGATCGAGCGCGCCTCCAGCGGCGCGGTGCCGGTGAGGATGACGACGTTGCGGTTGGTCGCGAGGTCCAGGCCGCCGTTCGACGTGATCCTGAAGGGAGGCCGGTTCGACGCGATCACCGACAGGAGGTAAGTGCGCCGCGCCGCAATGAAATCCTTGATGCCTTGCGGGCTGCCTACCGCGGCCCCGCCCGCGACCATGCCGTTGTAGCGCGAGTCGAGGATCGGGTTCGAGCGCGCGGCGGTCATCATCCCGTTGACAGCGTCGATCAAGGCTTGCCAGTAGATGCGCGCGAACGGCGGGTGATCATTGCGTGGCCCGTGGTCGGCGCC
Organism: Verrucomicrobiota bacterium; assembly: GCA_016219875.1. Lineage (GTDB taxonomy): Bacteria > Verrucomicrobiota > Verrucomicrobiia > Limisphaerales > JACRJZ01 > JACRJZ01. The sequence continues at coordinate 46,526 of JACRJZ010000148.1, forward strand.
GCCGATGTTGAAGACCTGCGAGTCATTCGCCGCGCCGCCGAACGCGAAGTCATTGTCCCAGATGAACAGTTTCCAAGTGTCGCGCTCCGGTTTGTAGGCGAAGGCGTTCTGCGACCCGCCGTAAGAGTAGCTGTCGTAGTTGTTGTAGAGGTGCTGGACGACGTGGCCCCGGAACCATTCCTCGACATCCACCGCGTTGGTCAAGGCCCGGGTGTAGGCTTCGGCGGCGGCGTTGGTGAGCGCGACCTCCACCAGGTTGAAAATGTTCGTGTAGTCGTTCAAGTCCTGGACGGGTGCGGCGCGGCGCGGCCAAGTCTGCCGGTAACGCGCCTGCTTCTTCACGCCGCCGACCGTGGTATAGCGGGCGAGGTTCGCGCCGACCGCAGTGTAGCCCGGCTCGCCATTCCCGTAGGCCAAGTCGCCGAATTCAAAGCCCAGTTGGACCTTGTGCAAATCGCCGTCGGGATCGTCCGGATACCATTGCTCCACGAAATCGCCGTTCGGCTGCTGCGCGTCGAGAAACGCCGTCTCGCGCCGCAGGCCGTTGGCGAAGACAACGACTGGCCGGTGATAAAGGAACGGCAAACCAAACTGCGCGGCGAACCAATAGCCGTGAAGCTCTGCCTGGGCCGTGCCGTCGCCGCCGCCGTTGCCGGGACGGAACAGGTTGATGTCCGTCCCGCCGAGCAAGCGGTCGTCGCGCGGGAAGATCAGGTCGTAATCGCACCCGTTGCCCACCGGCGAGTTGTAGCTGGGCGAGTGGTAGGGACTGCCGTGAAACATGCCGGCGGCGTTGTAGATCACGCGATTCGTGCCGTAGAGAAACGTGAAGTCCTTCGGGTTGTTGCTCATCTTTTCCTCGGCGGCCCAGCGGCTCACGTTCGTCTGGCTGATCCACATTCGATACGTGCCTAGCGTGCCGGGGATGGTGGTGTCGCCCCAGCGCACCACGCACTCGCGGATTGGCGCATCGTCAGGAAAACGGCTGCTGGCTGGCGGCGTGAAGTTGTCCAGCGCCTGAATGAAGAACGCCGCGCCGATGCCGCTGGCCTGGGCGGGAATAATGGCCGAGTAGAGACCCGCACCGTTGTTCGTCATGGGGACGACGGAGTAATTCGTGTTCGGATCGATCCGGTAGTTCAGCGCGAGAAAGGCCAGCCCGTCCGGGTCGTTCACCATCGCGGTCACCAGCACCGGCGCGTTCGCCGCGGGCAAGGCCGGCCAGTGGCGCACCTCCGTGATGGCCGGGCCGACGTTGGCGGCGGCCCGCGAATTCGGCGCGCCCGGCGTGCCGAGATTGCGCGCGGAGAGAATGTAGCCGGGCGCTTCCAGCCAATTGCCGCGCAGGCGAAGCAAGAGGCACGGATTGCCTTTCAGCCAGCGCGCCTTTGCCCGGAGCGTGACGGTGGTGCCGGACGCCAGCGTCGAGGATAGTTGCACGCGGACGCGGTTGGCGCCGGTGTCGCCGCGGCCCGCCGCCCGCAGATGCAGCGAGGCGGAACTGTTGAAGCCTTCGCCCGGCTCCCAGGAGGTGGCGTTGTGATTGCCTTGAAACACCCAGCCCGTCGCGCCGCTTTCGAACGTCCCGTTGGCGATTTGGTTTGCGCCGCCAGACGGGATGACTTCTACGTTGTCGAGCAGCGCCTCGCCCGGGCCGAGCAGCGTGATGTGAAGTTGGTTGGCGTCGGCGTAACCGTTGTCCATCACACCGGCGAACTCCACGTTGACCCACGGACTTTTGGCCGACTCGTCGCTGTCGGCCCAGTTGGGCGCCAGACGGCGGTCGGCGCGGGCGTCGCGCAATTCGAGGCTGCTGCCGCCGCCGTTGGCCCACTGGCCCCAACGCCCGCCGTCGCGGTAGGTCACCTCGTCCACGACAACGTGGGCCGTGTTGGTCACGAGTTGGCCAAGCCAGTTCGTCGTCACGTCGAAGTCGGGCTTCGACAGCGCGAGCCGCTCGCCGCCGTTGGCCAGCGCGCCGTTGTAGTTTCCGAAGACGGTCGCGGTGGTCAATGTCACGTGGAGGGACCGGAGCCGCACGACATCCTTCCCGATCACGACGTAGCCGCCTGGCTCAATCGTCGTGCCCGGCGGAAAGGTGAACTGAACTGCGTCTTCCAAGCGCCAGCCGCCAAGATTCACCGCGTTGGTGCCGCGATTGAACAACTCGACATACTCCTCCGCGCTGTCGCCGCTGATCGGGTCGTACATGATTTCGTTGAGGACCACGTCCGCGGGCTTGAACGCGGAGTTGTTGGTCCCCGGCGTCGGCGTGAGCAGACGGGAGAACAGCGGCGCGCCATCCGGGCAGCGGCCCAACGTGACGCCGTTTTCCTGCGGGCCGAAGCGCAACGCGTCGATCACGCGCGTCCCATTCGGGTTCTTCAGGAAGATCGTTTCGCCGTCGGCGCTCAGCGCAAAGCCAAGTTGCTCCTCCGTGAAAGCCACGAAGCTGCGCGGGCGCAGGACGAGGTTCGTGATGACGAACTTGTTGGTCGCCGGATCGTCGGTCAGCACGCAGCCGCTGAGGTTCACGCTGACACTGGCGCTGTAGTTGTACAACTCCACGTAGTCCACTTGTGGCGGGTCGGTGTGCGCAAGGATTTCGTTGATGAGGATCGTGCGTTGCGAGAACGAGGTCTGCGTGTCGTTCGTGCCCGGTGTGCCGCCGACCAGGTCGCTGGCGTCCCAAGCGCGAGGATCGCGTTCGCCGAAGCTGGGCCGGGCCAGGACGAGCGAATGCCCCGCGCCGTCCGCCGCGGCGGGCCAGGGCGGTTCACCGCTGTAAGTCATCTCGAAGAGGACCGCGTCTTGGACGTTGCGCAGCCGCAAGGTGCCGGAGTCGTTCGGCAGGTTGTTGGTTCCCTCGAACGGGCCGAGCACGCCGGGGACGTTGGTGCGGACCGACGTGAACTCCGCCGGGTTGGCCGCGATGACGCGATACGTTCGCGGCTGGAGGACGGTGTTCGACGGGAAGGTAAAGTCCACCGCGCCCGAAATGCGCCAGCCGCCGACCTCTTCGAACCACGGCTGGGAGTTGAAGACCTCGATAAACTCAAGGTTCTTCCCGTCGGCGCGGTTGGTCGGGTGATACATCACTTCCGAAATCACCACGCCGTGGCGGCGCGACGACGGCCCCGGCGGCTCGAAGGCCGGCTTGAGATAACTCACGTCAAGCGGCTGCGGCATGAGGACGAACGTGGCGCTGCTGTTGGGCAGGATGGTGTTCGGCGTTTGCGCGCGGTCCCGGACGCCGCTCACGGCCAGCGTGTTGGTGCTGTTCGGCGCCAGCGGTGTCGTGGTGAGGAGGACCGTTCGTGCGTCGGGTCCGAACACCGCGCGCACCACAACCACGGCGCCGCCGTTGATCGTGTAGTTGGATGCATTGGTGGCGCTCGCCGGCTCCACCGCCTCGGAGAAGAGCACGCTCAGCACCGTCAATTCACCGAGGTTCCCAACGCCCGTGATCGTGGGCCGGTTCGTGTCGGGCAGGACGGTGAGGGTGGCGGTGGCGCTGTTGGTTGTGCCCAGGCTGTTGGCGACGAAACAGCGAAAGGTGCTGCCGGAATCAGACAACACCAGCGGTCCCAAGCTGAGACTGAAGTTTGTCCCGCCGGGCACGTTGGTCCCGTTGCGGAACCACTGGAACGTGGCGCCAATGAACCGCTGGAGCCGGACCGTGAACGTGCCGAGGCCGCCTTCGGTCACGGTGGTATTGGCGGGCTGGACGCTGATCATCGGCGCCGCCAGACCGTAGGGGACCAAGTTTGCTCCTGGGATTGGCGCCGCGCCGTTGGCGGGCACGCTGCCGCCGGGTTTCTGCCAAGTGACGGCCAGGTTGTCGCCGCCGCTGCCTTCGGCCTGCAGAGCCTCGATGTAGTAGCGCCGCCCGTTGGTCAGCGTGATGAGGCCCGACTTCTGGTTGGTTTCTTTGTTCCACTCGCGCGAGGAAGTCCACCCGCCCACCCAGGCGATGCGGACCTTGTGGGCCGGGTCTTCGTCCGTGCTCAGGAAGAGCGCGCTCTGGTCGTCGCTGGCAATCCAGAACGTGTATTGGCCGGTGACCGGCGGCAGGAGCAGCGCCCTCACGCGCTGGCCGTAATAGTCCGACCAGTCCGACGGCGCCTCGAAGTTCGCGTCGATGAACTCGGCGTTGGGGCTGGCCGGGAAAGCGGGATTGTTCGTCAACTCCGAGAGCGAGCCGCCGGAGATGGCATAGACTTCGCGGAGCACGCCGTTGGACTGGGCCCAAGCCGGGTGAGAGAACGAAACCAGCGCGGCCCACAGGGCCGCGCCGGCCATCAAATTGCGACAAAACATAGGCACAATGGTGTCGCGCTGACTCTACGCGCGCCGGCCTCAGCCTCCAAAGGAAGATTTTGGCGGGGGCGATCAGACTTCCAGGGCGGCCTCAAGCTCGTTCCGGCGCGCGGTTGTCCCAGCCGCAGCAACCATGAACGGCAGAGCGACTCGTAAAAAAGCTTGCGCCCGCGAGTTCCGAGCGTGGCTGCGGCTGGGACAGCCGCACGCCGGGCGTCGCCAGACCGAGCTTGACGCAACTCGGAGGCGCGGCCGCTCCCCTGTTTTTCCGATTCCCGTTTCCGGCGGTTCACGGTAGGTTCCGTCGTCAATTCATGCACATGATGAAAACGCTGCTCGTCCTCGCCGGCATTTTGGCTGTGGTTTTCCCTTCTGGCGCTGACCCTGTGCCCGGCCCGTGGGTGCCGTTGTTCAAGGGGGTGGAACTCTCCACCGGCACCAACGCTCCTTCGCCCGGCTACCCGATCCGGCAGTCCGTCCGCTGTGTGCGCGTGGACCTGAGCGATCCAGACGTGCGGGTCTTCCCCACGCCGCCCGCCGCCGGTTACGTGGCCGAAAACCGCGAGACGGCTTCGCTCAGTGTGAGCAATTTCGTCAGGGATTTCGGCGTCAAGGTGGCGATCAACGCGGGCTTCTACCGCGCGGCGGTGGGCGGAGGCGATCCGTCGTCCGAAGGCGTGGCCTGCGAAGTGTACGGGCTGCAGATCTGCACCGGCGCGGTGGTGTCGGTGCCGGAGTTCAATCCGGTGGAACTCCGCACCGCCGCCCTCCTGTTCACGACGAACCAGCAGCCGATTCTGAATTTGAACATGGTGGCCGGCTCTGCCAACACGAACCTCGACGGCATTTTCAACGCCGTCACCGGCTACTACCCGGTGTTGACGAACGGAACTGTCGTTCCCTCCAATGTCCTCGTGGCCGTCTATCCGGACGCGACGATTCATAACCGCCAACCCCGCACTGCCTTCGGCATTTCCCAGGACGGGCGCTACCTCTTCTTGATGACCATCGATGGACGGCAATCCGGCTACAGCGACGGCGCCTACGACGAGGACATCGGCAACTGGATGCTGCTGTTTGGCGCCTGGGACGCCATCAACATGGATGGCGGAGGATCGGCGGCGTTCTACATGGCGGACTGCGCCGGCTTGCCGGTGGCCCTGAACCACTCCAGCTACATCCCAGGGCGTGGACGCGAGCGCTACATCGGATCGCACCTGGGCATCTTCGCCAAGCCGCTGACGGCTGACGTCAACGACATCGCCGCCACGCCGGCCATCACGACCGCGACTGTCACTTGGACCACCACCGTTCCCAGCGACAGCCAGGTTGAATACGGTCTGACCGCTCTCTACGGGACGCTGTCCCCGCTCGATCCGCTCCAGACCACGAACCACTCGGTCACGCTGTCCGGCTTGCTGCCGGGCCGGTCCTACTTCTTCCGGGTTTTTTCGACGGCCAGCGGCGGGCCGACTTACTCCGGTTGCGGCCGGTTCACCACCACCAACGTGGCGATGATCGTGACGAAAATTTTCGACATCACGAACTCGTGGCGCTACAGCACGGAGAACTACGACGCGGTGCCCTCGTGGAAGAGTCCGGGGTTCAATGACACCAACTGGCCGGGCGGGCCGGGGCTGCTGTGGCTCGATGTGCCCGGGTCGGCAGGGTATCCATTTGTGGCGCCCAAGAACACGCCGCTTCCCAACGACCCGAATACAACCTACCCGTTCCGCACCTACTACTTCCGCACCCACTTCAACTTCACGAACAGCCTCGCCGGGGCCAGCTTGATCGTGTCGAACTTCCTCGACGACGGGGCCATCTACTACCTCAACGGCGTCGAGGTCCTCCGCCAGCACATGAATCCGGCTCCGTTTGTGTACGCCAATGCCACGCTCGCGGCCGGCTATTCGTGCAGCAACTATGTGCAAGGCGATCCCCACCGCGGCAACGGCTGCACGAATTGCCCGGAGGTGTACACGCTCACCGGCACTCGACTCACGAACTTGGTCCAAGGGGACAATCTCTTGGCGGCCGAGGTCCACAACTACAGCGCGCAGAGCAGTGACATCACCTTCGGCCTGGCCCTCCTCTCCGCGGCGCTGCCGCCGACGCCGCTGCCGCCGTTCATCACCAACCTTGTTGTTCTCCCGGACGAAACCTCCGCCACGCTGACCTGGACCACGCTCTCGAACTCCTCTTCCCAGGTCCGCTACGGGCTGACCCCCGCGCTGGGCACTTCCACGCCGCTGGATGCCACGCCCGTCACCAACCACTCCGTAACGCTCACCGGCCTGGAACGGATGACCCGGTATTACTTCCAAGTCGTGTCCGCCCTTGGCACCAACGAATTCACCCTGACCAATTCGTTCACGACCGTGCCGTTCTACCGGGAGATCGTCGCGCTGACCAACCGCTGGCGCTATTCCACGAATAACCTCGACGGCGTGAACTGGACGGCCCGCGGCTTCGACGACGCTTCCTGGCCCAACGGCCCGGCGCTGCTGTGGGTGGACCGCAGCGCCTCGCCCAATCCGGCCGTACAGCCGAAGTACACCGCCGTGCCGTGGAACACCGCCAGCCTCTATCCGTGGACCACGTATTACTTCCGAACCCGTTTTGTCCTCAGCAACGCGCTGGCCCCCGGCTTCACGCTGATGCTGTCGAACTTTGTGGATGACGGCGCGGTGTTCTATCTCAACGGCGCGGAACTCCAACGCCTGCGCCTGCCGCCGGCGCCTGCAGCCATCCGCAACGCCACGCTGGCCACCGCCACGCCGCCGGGCGACGACGCGGTCGAGGCCGAGGTGCTGCGGCTGTGGGGCAATGCGCTGACCAACCTCGTCGTCGGCACCAACGTGCTGGCCGTGGAAGTCCACAACGCGGCGGCGGACGATCTGGATGTCACGTTCGGCTCCGCCCTGGGCGTGGGGCGCGCGCTCGCTCCGGAAACGACATTGCGCATCGGCCAATCCGGCGACCGCGTGTGCGTCGGTTGGGAAGGCGGGTATCTCACCTTGCAGCAAACGACCGAGCCGACGGCGACCAATTCCTGGAGTGACGTTCCCGGGCCGGTGCAGGCCAGCCCCTATTGCCTCACCAATCCGCCGGTTTCGACCTTCTTCCGGTTGCGGAACTGACCGGCGCGGCCCGCTTCAACCCGCGATCGCAAATCTCCCCACGAACCTCGTGCCTGCAGCGCGGGTAAGGGGGAGGTTCAGCCCGGATTTTTCATGCCGCCCACTATTGGAGGGAAACCCGTCCTTGTCTCGCCGTCCTTGTAGCGCAGGCTTTCCAGCCTGCCGTAGCGCCGGTTTTCCAACCGGCGAAACGTGCGAATAGAGCGGGTAGCGGAATACTCCCATCGCCTCTCAACTTGGCCCGCGTTGCCGACCGGAAAGTCGGCGCTACGGCAGGCTCGAAAGCCTGCGCTACGACAAGCCGAGTGAAACAGCCGGGGGCCGGAGCCCAAGGCGCGAATCGGTTCGGAGCATTCTCGCGGGGGAAACTGGTTCTGACGCCTCCCTCCGGCCCAGGGACCACGGGGCTGGACGCGCGGGTGCTTCCAGCAACGCCCGGGCAGGCGTGCGCCCCAACTCCGGAGCTCGGTTTGAAATCATTTGCCCGCTTCCGGCTCCCGGCTTACGGGTAGGCGAATGAGTTCAGTGAACGGCAAAAGGCCCTGCCTGGGTGAATTGGCCGCTGCCGGCGCGCCTCCGCCCGCCGGCCTGCGTCCCCCGCCCCCGTGCGATTACGCGGAGGCCGCCGTGTGGGAGGCGCTCGGCGGGGGATGGCAGTGCTTGCACGGCTGCTTCTGCCAGTGCGGCGTGAGCATTGAGTGGCACGAATTCACTTGCGCCGAACCGCGCGACTGGGCGCGGAGTTTCCATCCGGACAGCGTCGAGTTGTGTTTCAACCTCTCCGGCCACGCGCGGATTTCCGCCGGGCCGGACTCCGCGCTGTTTGGCCCCATGACGACCGGCTGCTACTTCGCGGGCCAAGGCGCGCTCGCGGCGTGGCGTTTGCCGGGCGAGCGGCACGAGTTTCTGACGGTCGAGTTCGCGCGCGATTTTCTGGAGCGGCACCTCCAGGGCTGCGAGCTGGCGTTGGACGCCGTGCTCCGCCGCGCCTTGCGACCGGAGAGCCACGGACGCTCCATTTCGGAGGTCGAGCGTCTGACGCCGGCGTTGCGCAAGGCAGTCGAGGGAATGCGGCAGCCACCGGTGTCCGGCGCGGCACAGCACTTGTGGTATCAAGGCAAGGCGCTGGAATTGATGGCGCAGTTCTTTTTCCAGGCCGGTCCCGCCACCGCGCAAGCCAGCCCGCTGCAACGCCTCGTGGCCCGCGACCGTGTGGAGCGGGCCATCCAGATTCTCAGCGGGCGACTGGCGGAGCCGCCGTCGCTGGAAGACCTCGGTCGCGAAGTCGGCTGCAGCCCGTATCACTTGAGCCGGACGTTCTCGCGGGAGATGGGGCTGACGATCCCGCAATACCTCCGGCAAATCCGCATGGAGCGCGCGGCGGAGATGCTCAAGTCCGGCCAGTTCAACGTGACGGAAGCCGCGCTGGAGGTGGGCTATTCGAGCTTAAGCCACTTCAGCCACGCCTTCCGCGAAACGATGGGCTGCTGTCCGGGGCTGTATCCGCTGAACGGCGCGCCGGCGTTTCGGCCGTTGCCGCCGACGGCGGCCGGCGGGGCGCAATCTGCCGCTAAAACTTCGCAACGCACCGGCAGCAAGGCGTGACGGCATCCGCTAGAATGCCGCCCATGAATAGATGCAATTTGTTTTGGGCGGGCCTGATCGCCGGCTGTGTGGGTGTGAGTTCCACGCAGGCCGACGAGCGCCGCTTCACCTACACTTACGAGCCGGAGACGCTGCCGGCGGGCGCCTTCGAGGTCGAGAACTGGATCACGCTCCGCACGCAGCGCAGCAAGGCGGCGGGCCGCGACAACTTCAATCGCTGGGACCTCCGCCAGGAACTCGAGTATGGCGTGAGCGACCGCTACACCACGGCGCTCTACTTGAACGAACGGGCGGACAGTTACCGCGACCCCGCGACCGGCGTGAACGAGTCGGACTTCGAGTGGAAGGGCGTCTCGTGGGAGAACCGCTTCAACGTGCTCAATCCCGCCGCGCACAAGGTCGGCCTTACGCTCTATCTCGAAGGCCGTTACTCGGGCGAGGAAGCGGAGATCGAGCAGAAGATCATTCTCGGCCAGCGGCACGGCGCGTGGAAATGGGCGCTCAACCTCGAACACGCGACGGAGTGGGAGGACAACCTCCGCGAGACGGAAGGCGAGTTCGGCGCCAGCCTGGGCGTGGCGCGCGACCTGGGCAAGCATTGGGCCTTGGGCCTGGAGTGTCGCAACCAGACGCTCATGCCCGCCTACCGGCAGGTCGAATCGACGGCGCTCTTCCTCGGCCCCACGTTGAGCTATCGCCACGAGAAGTGGTGGGCGGCGCTGACGGTGCTGCCGCAGGTCCGCGGTTGGAACTTCGACGGCAACCCGGACGGTGACCGAAACTTTGACCTGGCCCACCAGGAGCGGCTGCAAGTGCGCTTGCTCATGGGCTTCAATTTCTGATGCGCTGTTTGTTCGTGCTGTGTTGGGGCGTGCTCGCGGCGGCCTCGGTTGCCGCGAGCGCGCCTGACCTCTCCGAGAAGGAGCAGACTGCGGCGCGCAAGCTCTACGTGGCCAAGTGCGCCAAGTGCCACCGGTTCTACGAGCCGACGAATTACACCGAACCCAACTGGCAGGCGTGGATGGGGAAGATGAGCCGCAAATCCAAGCTCAAGCCGGAGCAGGAGAACCTGCTGACGCGGTTTCTGAACGCGTATCGGGCCGGGCAAGTGTCCGCGCCGAGGTAGCCCTCACTCCGAAACTTCCTCCACCAACACACTGGTCGGACGGGCGCGTTTGCCGAACTTGATCTCCGGCACCAGCATGAGCGTGGACGCCATGATCAGCCCCACGCTGATGAGCGCCATCGTCGCCAGCGGCAGCCGCGTCACGACCGAAAACGCCACCACCGGCGCCAGCACCCCGCGCACGCCCGTCAGGAAGGTGTGGACGCTCATGTAGTCGGCCACGCGTTCCGGGGGGGCGAACTTCGTCACCCACAAGCTCCACGCCACGTCGCCGCCCGCCGCCGAGACGCCGTAAATCACCGCCGCCGCAACCAGGCCGAAGAGGTTGTCGCTGGTAAAAAACGTCAGCGTGCCCAGGGCGAAGCCGATGTTGAGCGTGATGCGCAGTGAAAAGAAATTCATCCGGTCGAAGAGCCGACCCCAGATCGGACTCAACACCAGCCGCGCAGCGTTGGGAATCACGCCGGTCAGCAACGCAATCGTCCCGACGGTGAGGCCGAGATCGTATTTCGGATTGGCCAGGTACTCGATGCGCAGCGGCAGCATCATGAGGTTGGCGAAGCCCATCAACATCCAGCAGATCAGCGTCCGCCGGAACAGCGCGTCCTCGCGCACAAAGCGCATCCCGCGCAACGGATGCGCGCCGCCGTCGGCCACCAGCGGACGCGACGGACACCGCGCCAGCAGCCAGCCGCCGCCGGCCAACGCCAGCGCGAAGACCGCCAGCAGCCACGGGAAATGGCCCAGGTCCCGCGACAACGCCTCGCCCGCCAGCTTGCTGAAGACCGCCGCCGTCGCGATGCGGATCATGAAGGCGCGCGAGAAGAGCCGGCCCCGCTCGTGGTCCGGGTAGTTCTCCTGGTACATCTGCGTGAGCAAGGGAATGACCGACGCCGACACCGCCGCGCCAAGGACCGCGCCAGCCACATAGACCGGCAGCACGGGGAACAAGGCGGCGACGAGCACCGCCCCCGCGCCCACCCACCGCGCGCGCGCCGCCGCCCGCGCGGCCGGCCATTGCAGGCGGGACACGAAGTACACGACGAGCGGGGACAACAACAAACCGAAACTGCCGCCGGCGGCGACCAGGGCCTTGGGGATCGGGTCCGCGTTGAACCAGCGCACCGCGATGAGCAGAAGGAACGTGCCGCTGGCCGTCTCGAGAATGCCGGCCGAGAGCGCCCGCCAGCGCTCGTAGCGGTAAGTGATCAGCCTGCGGTCGAGGTCAGCCATCGCAACAAGAATCGTCGGCAGCATACAGACGGACGCCGCCAAGCTGCAAAGAACAAACAAAGGGCCCCGGAGTGGTCCAAGGCTACGTTCAACTCGGAGTGGTGCTTCGAAACCCTCATCCTGGCCCTCTCCCGTCCGACGGGAGAGGGAACGCGCGGCACGTCTTCGACGAAACCAGCGCTTGTCTCGTCACACCGCGTGACTTGGTCCTCCCTCTCCCATCGGATGGGAGAGGGCTGGGGTGAGGGGAAACCACCCATGCTCGCACCGACGTCGTGGAGTTCAGAGCGGCCTTGGGTGTGTTCCGAGAGTGTCGTGGTTCCGCTGGTGCGCCGTGCGAACTACATCGCCAGCAGGAGTTTCTTGATCTCGTTGAGCCGCGCCTTGGGCTGCTTCTTGAGCAGCCGCGGAAATTTGCCGCCGACCATCAGCAGGTCGTTGTGCCGCGTGAGCATCAGCTTGTCGTCCTTGGTTTCGATGAGCGTCACGGCTTTATCCGCCGCCAGCAGTTTGAGTTCGGTCACGGCCAGCAGCAGTTCGACCGCCTCCGGCGTCGGCCCGAAGCGGTCCCGCAACTCGTCTTGCAGCGCCGTCAGCGTGGCTTTGTCCGTGGCCTGCGCCAGCTTGCGGTAAACCTCAATCCGCTGGACCGGCTCCCGGATGTAGTCGAAGGGCACGTAGGCGGGCGCCTTGGGAAATGCGGAATGCGGAGTGCGGAATGCGGAATCCTCTTCTCCCGCGTCAGGAGGTTCTTCGTCCGCGTAGCTCCACGTCTCCCGCGGCACGACGATGTCAAGTTCCGCCAGCGGGTCCGCGCGCGCGCCCAACTTTGAACTTTGAACTTTGAACTTTGAACTCTCTTCCGCCGGATTCATCGCCAGGAAATCCAGCCTGAGCTGGACCTCAATCCGCGGCTTGACCCGTTCGCCTTTGAGCGCCGCGACGCTCTGCTTGAGCAACTGGCAGTACAGCTCGAACCCCACTGCCGTGATGTGGCCGCTTTGCGCCGCGCCGAGCAGGTTGCCCGCGCCGCGGATTTCCAAGTCGCGCATGGCAATCTTGAAGCCGCTGCCCAGCGACGAGTACTGGCGGAGGGCGCTGATGCGCTTGCGAGCGTCGGTGAGCAGGCGGGCGTGGCGCGGGATGAGCAGGTAGGCGTAGGCTTGGTGCTTGTAGCGGCCCACCCGCCCGCGCAATTGGTAGAGGTCGCTCAGCCCGAAGCGGTCCGCGCGATCGATGATGATCGTGTTGGCGTTCGGGATGTCGAGGCCGCTCTCGATGATCGTGGTGGAGAGCAGCACGTCCGCTTCGCCGTTCACGAACTTCGTCATCACTTCCTCCAACTCGTCCGCGTGCATCTGGCCGTGGCCGACCACAAGGCGGGCGTCGGGCACCAACGCGCGCAGTTTGTCCGCCATCAGGTCGATGGTCAGAACGCGGTTGTGCAGGAAGAAGACCTGCCCGCCGCGGTTCAATTCATGAATGATGGCGTCGCGGATCACGCGCTCGTCGTACTCGGCGACGATGGTTTCCACCGGCAACCGGTCGTGCGGCGGCGTCTGGATGGTGCTCATGTCGCGCGCGCCGACCAGCGCCAGGTAGAGCGTGCGCGGGATCGGCGTGGCGCTGAGCGTGAGCACATCGACGAGCCGGCGCAGTTGCTTGAACTTCTCCTTGTGCTGCACGCCGAACCGTTGTTCCTCGTCGATCACCACCAGGCCGAGGTCTTTGAACACGATGTCCCGCTGCACCAGCCGGTGCGTGCCGACGACGATGTCCACCGAACCGGCGGCCAAGCCGCGCACCACGGCCTGTTGAGCGCGGCGGGTGCGGAAGCGGGACAACAGTTCGATCTTCACCGGATAATCCGCCATGCGCTCGCGGAAGGTGTTGAAGTGCTGCTGGGCCAGGACGGTGGTGGGCACGAGCACGGCCACCTGGCGTCCGTCCAGGACGGCCTTGAACGCAGCGCGGATGGCCACTTCGGTCTTGCCGAAGCCCACGTCGCCGCAAATCAGCCGGTCCATCGGCTTGGGCCTTTCCATGTCGGCTTTGGTGTCGGCGATGGCGCGCCACTGGTCCGGCGTTTCTTCGTAGATGAACGCGCCCTCGAACTCCCGCTGCCACGGCGCATCGGCCTGGAAGGCGTGGCCTGCTTGCGTCTCGCGCGCGGCCTGGATGGCCAACATCTCGCCGGCGAGGTCGCGCACGGCGCGTTCGGCCTGCTGCTTGGTCTTGGCCCAGCGCGCGCCGCCAAGCACGTTGAGCGGCGGACGCGCCTTGCCCGCGCCGACGTACTTGCTGACGAGGTGCGACTCCGTGACCGGCACGTAGAGTTTCGGCGCCGGCTGGTCCGGCTCGCGCGGGGCGTATTCGATGACGAGGCACTCCTCGCCATCGTCTTGCGGCAGTGGGCCGGAGTCCGCCCCGCTTTCCCGCTTCCACCTCGCGATGCCCGGCATCGGCTGCAGACCTTGGTAGCGCCCGATGCCGTGCTGCAGATGCACCACGTAATCGCCTTCCTCCAGTTCCGTGAAGTCAATGTCCAGCGCGGAGCGGACGGCGAGGGCATGAGGCGATTTCAGCCGGCGCGGACGCTGGATGCGATACCGCCCGAAGATTTCGGCGTCGGTCACGACCACCAGTTTGGCCTCTTCAAACAGGAAGCCGCGGGACAGCGTGCCAAGGTGGGTCCAATGTCCAATGTCCAATGTCCAATGTGGCGCGCGTTCGGCCGACTTTAGACTTTGGACTTTGGGCTTTGGACTTTCCGCACTCAACCCGTACTCCTCCCAAATCTCCCCGAACCGCTGGCGCTCACCGTCGTTGTTGCAGAAGACATGGACCGCGAAGCCCTGCCGCAGCCAGCGATGAAGCTGCCCGAAGAATTCGCGCCGCTGCGCCTCCGCCACCGCCAGGTCTGGCGCGCGTTGGGCCAGTGGGCGAAAGGCCTCGAGGGAAGTGAAGTGGAGTTCCGAGGTCGTGGCGGGGGGCGAAGCTGAGAGTTCAGGGCCAATGCCCAAACCGTCGCAGCCGACGTGAGGAGGCTCTGTTTCCTTTGGCTGATCTCCGATCTCTGACCTCTGGCCTCTGAACAGAGCCTCCTCACGTCGGCTGCGACGGGATTGTGAAACCGCCTCTGAAGTCTCAGCTTCCTGCATCCGCACCGTCGTCATTCCCGTCGCGGCCATGTCATCTTGAAACGTCTCCCAGCCCACGAAGAACGGGTCGCCCGGTGGGACTTGCGCCGCGTACTTCGCCGCGTGTTCGTCGAGCAACGCCGGCTCGCAGAGCAGGAAGACGGTTTCGCGCGGCAGATAGTCCAGCAGCGTGCCGAGCGCCGCGCCGTTCGGCGTTTCGAGTTTCGGGTTTCGAGTTTCGAGTTCTCCGCCCTGTCTTCCGCCTGCCGCCTGCCGCATTTGCTTCAGCAAGCCGAGTTCGCCGGAGGGCGGCAGCGTCACGCGCTCAATGGCTTCGCGGGAAAGCTGCGTCGCCGGATCGAACTGCCGCAGCGATTCCAGTTCGTCCCCGAAAAACTCCAGCCGCACCGGCCACGGACTGGTGGGCGGAAAGACATCGACAATGCCTCCGCGCAACGCGAGTTCGCCCTTCTTGCTGACCTGGATTTCCGGCTCGTAACCCTGCTCTTCCAGCCATTCGATCAAGTCGAGCGGATTCAGGCGGTCCCCGCGCGCCAACGTGCGAAGGCGTTCGCGCAAGGCCGCCGGCACGAACGTCCGCTGCATCAGCGCCGTGACCGCGGTGACGATGACTTTGGACTTTGGACTTTGGACTTTGGACTCTGTGGACTCCTCACTCAACGCCACCAACGTCTCAAGCCGTTCGCTGATGACGTCGGCGTGGGGCAACTTGCTCTCGTGCGGCAGGACTTCCCATGCCGGATAGAAGAGAGGTCGAGGGCCGAGGGGCGAGCGTCGAGGGCCACCCGCATCCAGCGCCAGGCCGCGGGCGTCCGGCTCTCGACCCTCGACTCTCGGCTCTCGACTCTCCCCCAGCCACGTCTCCAAGTCCTGCTGCACGGATTCCTGGGTCTTGAGGCCGTCGGTGACGATCACGAGCGGGTGCTGCGGAGAGAGCCGTTGCAGCAGCGCCGCGAGAAACACCTGGGCCGGCGAGCCGATGCCGCCAAGCGACAACACTCCCCCTTCCTCCAGTCGCCGCAGCAGGGACTGCACAGCGGGAGCCTGCTCAGCCAAAGCGAACAAGTTGTCCAACACAAGGCCCGCGGAGGCGGACGGGCGCAATCTGGAATGAACCGGGCCACAACGTCAAGACGGCGCACCCCGCGGACAACCCGCCACAACTGAGAAGCCCGGAGCATGGGCCTCTGGTCCACTAAGCCCACATCCTTCACCACACGCACAAACCGCCGCCAGGTAGGAGCGCCGGTTTCCAACCGGCCTTGGCCCTTTGAGCCGGAACCATGCAGTTGAAGGAGCACCGCACGCGGCTCGCGTGCCGTCGTCGCCGGCTCGGCGATGACTTCCCGTCTCGCGCCGGAGAGCCATTGGGCGGTGAGGGGAGAAGCGAGGAGACGAAGTGCTCGGCGGGCCGCCGAGCACCGCCGGCCAACGGCCCGCGCTCCCCATCTCGTCTGCATCGTTCCGGCTGAGTGTCCCAAGCCGGTTTCCAACCAGCCTTGCCCCTCTGAGTGTCCCAAGCCGGTTGCAAACCGGCGCTCCATCAACGCAGTGACGGGACACGCGGGTTCGCAACTCTGCCGGGCCGCATGGTTGACTTTTCCCCACGCATCCGGCTACTCTCCCGACCATGAAAACACCAAGGCTCGTCCGTCAGACTCTGCTTTCCGGCTCCGTCCTGCTGCTGTTCACATTCACGTCTGTCCTCGCCGTGCCGCCGGTGGTTTCGAACATCCGGGCCTCCCAGCGGGCGGGCACGCATCTCATCGACATCTACTACAACGTCTCCGATGCCGACGGGAACAGCCCGCTCACGGTCTATGTGGCCGTGTCCGACAACGCGGGCGCGAGCTACAACGTGCCCGTGTTCACGCTCATCGGCGCGGTGGGGCCGGGCGTCACGCCGGGCACCGACCGCCACATCGTCTGGAACGCGGGCACGGACTGGCCGGGCCGCTTCAGCAGCCAATGCCGCGTGCGCATCACGGCCGACGATGGCACCGCGCCGCCCGCGCCCGCCGGCATGGCCTACATCCCCGCCGGGCCGTTCCAGATGGGTGACTCTTTCATGGAAGGGAACATCAACGAACTCCCCGTCCACACGGTTTATCTCAGCGCCTTCTTCATGGACAAGAATCTCGTCAGCCGGGAACTCTGGCTGGACGTGTATGCTTGGGCGCTGGGGCACGGGTACAATTTCAACAACAGCGGTTCTTTCCGTGACGCGAATCATCCGGTGCAAACCATCAACTGGTACGACGCGGTGAAGTGGTGCAACGCGCGCTCGGAAAAGGAAGGCCTCACCGCCTGCTACTACACCGATGCCAGCCAGACCACCGTTTATCGCTCCTGGAACTTCGCTATCATCAACGCCTATGTGAAAGTAAGCGCCAGCGGCTACCGCCTGCCAACGGAGGCCGAGTGGGAAAAAGCCGCGCGTGGCGGACTGAATGGCAAACGCTTCCCGTGGGGCGACACCATCACCCACTCCAATGCGAACTACTACAGCAGTGCCAGCTACGCCTACGATGTCAGTCCCACGCGCGGAAATCATCCCACCTACGGCACCGGCAGCCAGCCTTACACCAGCCCGATTGGCTCGTTCGCGGCGAATGGCTACGGCCTCTTCGACATGGTGGGCAACCTGTGGGAATGGTGTTGGGATTGGCATGGCTCAACCTTCTACGGTGATCCCTCCGCAGGCAATGACCCGCACGGGCCATCGTCAGACGTTAGGCGTGTTGTTCGGGGTGGTTCGTGGAATAGTGAATCGTGGTATCTACGTATTTCGAATCGCAAATATGCTCATTCATTGCCGGGATGGGGCTACATGAACAACGGTTTTGAGCCTGGTGATTCCGTCAGCACGATTGGCTTTCGGTGTGTGAGGGGGCTTAGTTTCTGAACTTTTGCTCTTCCCCTCTTTTGCACCGAGCCGGTTTGGAGCCTATGCCAAACGAATCTCAAAACAGTGGAGCGCCGCTTTTCAAGCGGCCCGAACCGACCGAACGCGCCACTCCATCAGGAGCGCCGGTTTCCAACCGGCCCGAACTGCCCATGGACGCTCATCCTCCATCGGGCCGGATACAATCCGGCGTTGCAACAGTGGAAGCACGAGCGCCTGGAACGCCGCTTTCCAAGCGGCCCCCCGTCTCGCCCACACCCAGCGGCCAGTTAAAAACTGGCGCTCCACCAGCGTCCGGAACGCCGCTTTGTAAGCGGCCCGCACCACCAACCAACGTCCCTCCACCGTCGGGCCGGATACAATCCGGCGCTCCAACTGGGGGAGCGCCCACGGTTGGAGCGCCGCTTTCCAAGCGGCCCGAGCGGTCTGAAAACGCCACTCCGCCCACCGTAGGAGCGCCGGTTTTCAACCGGCCCGCAGCACCAGCGAACATCCCTCGGCCATCGGGCCGGATGAAATCCGGCGCTCCACCGGCCGGCAAACCGCCGCGCAACCCCGGTCTCCGCGAACTCATCGCCGGCAAACGCGCCTGGTCCGAACCGCTCGACGCCGACGCCCGCGAACGCGGCTTCCTCGGCTGGCACGCGCGCGGATACATGCCGCACTTCGACGCCCCCGGCGTCACCCAATTCGTCACCTTCCGCCTCGCCGACGCGCTGCCCGTCAGCCGCCGCGCAGAATGGGAAGCGTTGCTCCGCATCGAAGACGACCGCGAGCGTCGTCAGCAACTCGAAGCCTACCTGGATCACGGTTTCGGCGAATGCTGGCTGCGCCGGCCGGAGATCGCCCGCCTCGTCGGCGACGCCTTGTGTTTCTTCGACGGTCAGCGGTACCGGCTCGATTCGTGGGTGGTGATGCCGAATCACGTTCATGTGCTGGTAGAAGTGTGGCAGACGCCGCTGGCACAACTGGTGCATAGCTGGAAGCGCCACACGAGCCGCGAGGCGAACCGGCTTCTGGACCGCAGCGGACATTTCTGGGAACGCGAGTATTGGGACACGCTGATCCGCGACGAAGCGCATCGGGTCCGCGCGCGGCGCTACCTCCAGAACAATCCGGTCAAGGCGAAGCTGGCGCGTGATTCGGCGGAGTGGCCCTGGAGCAGCGCCCACAAGGGCAAGCTGGAAGGGAGGCCCACATGATGAGATGGGATGCAACTCAGATGGAGCGCCGGATTTCATCCGGCCCGAACCGGAAGCGACCGCCCTCACACCGCCCGAAGGCCGCTTACAAAGCGGCGCTCCATCGATTGGGTCGGGTCGTTTGGAAACCGGCGTTCCAGCGATTGGCCAGTTGGAAACTGGCGCTCCGTTCGCGAGTGGAGCGCCGCTTTTCAAGCGGCCCGGACATGGAGCCAACGTCCGTCCGTATCTGGGCCGGTTCAAAACCGGCGCTCCAGCTTCGGGCCGGATGGAATCCGGCGCTCCTCCTGGCGGCGTGTTTCGCGCTGCTTTGCCTGCCGCTGCGCGCGGACCAGGGTATGGACGTGTCTGGTCTGTTCACCACGGACACGCGCTGGGGCTTCAGCGAAGGAGCCGCCGTGTCGGGCTTCTTCCGGGTGGACACTCGACTGTCCGGCAGCGCGAGCGAGGCCAGCTTCGGCTTGTTCACCGTGGATACGACAGCGGCGGCAGCGGGCAGCGTCTCCATTGCTGGAACCGTGAAGGACATGAGCGGCGCGGGTCTGGCCGGGGCCACGGTGTCCGCCCTGCAAAGCGGCGTGCTACGGGTGCAAACCGTGACGGACAGCGTGGGCAACTACTTGCTGACGACGCTGCCGCCGGGCGGCTATGAGTTGCGGGCCGCGCTTTCGGGCTATGCCACCGCTGCCCGGCTGCTGGTGCCGAGCGGGGCCACCGCCCAACAGGATTTCACGCTCCAGCCGATTCCTCCTTCGCCCGCCACGCAGGCCACCACTCGGCCCGTCGCAGCGGAGCAACAACCGCGTTTGCCCCGTGTGAGCAGCACGCAACTGAAGGTTTATACCGACGCCGGATGGGTGACTGGAGGCACAGTGGACCCGGACAAGATGACGGTCGTGCTGGCTCACGGCCGGGTGCCCAAAGGTTCAGGCGAAGAAGACTCTGGTGTCAACGGCTGGCCGCGCACCATGGCGGCGGCGATGTGGGTAACGCTTCAGAACGACCGTCCGAACATCGTCGCCTGGGACTGGCGCGCTGATGCGACGGGCGACTTGTGGGACGCGCTGGTGGACAAGACGCCGGGGCAAGGCTTGGCCCTCGGCCAGGCGCTGCATCAGGCTCTGGGTGGTGCCTACCAGCAGCCGGTCCATTTCGTCGGCCACAGCCTGGGCACGCTGGTGAACGCGACGGCAGCCAATTACCTGCACGGAGACATGCCTCGTCCCCGCGACAACCCACCGCAGTCGTGGGATGCCGCACGCACGCATGTCACGCTGCTGGATGAAGCGGAAGTGGCCACGGTCACGGGCCAACAAACGCGCGTGGGTTGGGATCTGGGTTCCACGGTCGGGCGCAGATTCGGTGTGCCGATCGAGCTGTCGGCCGGCGCGCTGGGAGGGACGATCGCAGCCATCAATGACTGGCGGCATCCCATCCCGAAACAGTTCATCTGGGTGGATAACTACATTTCCGTTCTGGGCATCAATCACCCGGAGGCGGTGAACGTCGCTATGCAACTCACGGCGGACTTCATGTTCGATTTCGACGCGATGCACCGTTACCCGGTGGACCCGTGGTACCAAGGGACCGTCACGCTCCCGTCCCATTCTTTTCTTGGCTTTGCCAGTTCGTATGAAATGCGGGGCGGAATGCCCCCAGCGGGGTCCGCGTACCAGCCCGGTTTGCTTTACATGCAGGCCGGTTCGTCGCTCGGCGACCCCTATCCGCTCAGGGTCGTGTCTGATGATGACTGGACCCAAGCCCAACAGGAATGGCTGAAGCGGTGGGGGCTGAATTGGAAAGACTCCTTCGTGGAAGGCACGAAGCAAGCGGTGAGCATCTACGGCGACATCTTGGTCGAAACGAGAGATGCCACCGTCAGCGGGATTGAGGCCGGGGTCGATTGGGTGGGAACAGCCGGCGGCGACGTGTGGGAGTTTGTGAGTCATCCGCTGGTCAGGCTGGGATTGCGCTCTCAGCCGCCGTCGGGCGGGGGCGCCAACCTCTTGGACCGGGCCAAGACCTCCTTGGGGGATACAAACACGCCGGCCTGCGCGTGGATGGAAGTCGAGGTGCCGCTCCATGCGGTCTTTCTGACGTTTGAATTCACCGTCTCTGGCGACGGCCAAGACGACTCGGTGGTCTGCGGGGTGAATGGCACCAACGTCTTCACGCTTCAGACGAAACTGCTGGCCGAAGCCGTGCCAACAAGCAGCAGTCTGATCGACGTGTCGGCCTACGCCGGGAGCAATGTGGAGTTGTTCTTCGGGCTGCTGGGCGGGACTTCCACCAATTGCTCCGTCACGGTGGAAAATATTCGTTTCTCGGTTTTGCCTCCGCCGGCGTTGTCGATGGTCCTGGCCGGCGGTCAGTGCTTGGTTCGCTGGCTGGCGTCAGCCTCGGGCTTCGTGTTGGAGAGCACGGAAGCCTTGAGCGAAACCAACGCCGTGTGGACAACGGTCACGAACGCGCCTGCCGTGGTGGACTTCCTGAACATGGTCACCAATGACGTGGGCGGCGGGAGCCGATTCTATCGCCTGAGGAGACAGGACTGAGGTCGAGAATTGTTCAGCCGCCAAGAGTTCAGGTGAGAGTATCCGCGCTGGGCCGGGCAGAACGGCGAGTCTTTCTTCGGCCTGCTCGGCAGCACTTCAACCAATGCGACGGTCACGCTCGGGGCCATGCGGTTTTACCAGGTCGTCCCGCCCAATTCCAAGTGGAGCAGAGCGGCACGAGCGTGATCCTCTCTTGGCCCGCGACGGCGCTGGATTACACTCTCGTCTCGGTGGCCAGCCTCACCGACACAGATTGGCTGGCGGTTACCAACCCGCCAGTTCTCACCGGGCTGCGCCAACAGGCAACGAACTCGATCAATGCTGGGATCAGATTCTATCGTCTCCGGAAACCGCGAAGGTGTCGGTCCTCCAGCTCACGTTTTCACCACATGCACGAAACGCCGACAGGCTGGAGCACCGGTTTGCAGCCGGCTTGGAGGCAAGGCCGGTTGAAAACCGCGTTCCACCAATTGGCGGGAGCCGGCGGTAAGTATGAGCCGAGGTCGGCCGGTGAGAGCCTCTGCAGATCGTATTCGATGGCTTGCACTTTGCTCATGGCGGGAAGGCAGGCAGGATCTGCGCGGCGGGCAAGCGGTTTTCCTCTTTGCAGACTGCACCCAACCCGCCTCCCAGCGCCCCTGGGGTCTTCACCCCTGTGGCGCCTCCGCACGCATCGCTCGCCTCTTACGGTGGCGGTGCCTCTGCACTTCGAGCGCCATCATCACGGCCAGCAGAAGCAGCAGAAGAAGCAATGCCGCGTAGTTGCCGCATCGGTGAAAGATCTCCCGCAGGCGGTTCGGCGAGGCGGCGGAAAACAGGTCAGGGCCGCTCGCCACATGGTTCGTTGGAACGCGAGAGACGGACGGGGTGGTTTTGGAGGATGCCGGTTTGGCTTCTTGCGCCAGAGCTGTCGGCTCGCCAGCGGGCGAGACCGGGGCCGAGGACGGCTGCCGGATCGAGCCGCCGCGTTCCGCAGTCCGAACCGCGGGATCGGTCAACCGGGCCAAGGGAGCGGTGTTCGTGCTCGGGTGGCTCGATGCTTCTTTGAAGGAAGTCTGGCCGGCCACTGGCGCCGGGGCTTCCTCCACCCCCTCCACTGTCATCGCCAATTTGGCCGGTGGCAGGATGATGATCGTGTTGGTGAGCGACTGGTGCAGGGCCTCGCGCAGGCCGGGGTTGTTCACGCCGCGGACGCTGGCATCGGCGTACAGCAGATTGCCCCGATAGCCGTGGAGTTCGCTCGTCCAGAACACTTCGTTGCCCGCCTGGATCAAGCCGACCTGGTCCGACATGGTGCCGGACACCATCAGGTTGCGGTCGCCGGCCAGCAGGGAAAGCGGGCGGGCGAACGCGGCCTCTGTGGCCACGAAGTAACTCACGTTGGAATTCTGGAGCGCGGCGAAGGTGACCGCCGGTTCGCGCTTGTCCGCGCGGCAAACGAGAATCCGCGGCGTGGCCAGTTCGTTGGACAACACTTGGAAATGGCGGAAGGCGTCGCCGAACTCCGCGTCGGCGACGGCGGGCGGGCGATTGAATTCCTTCGTGCCGCCCGCACCGACGGAAATCTCCATGGGAAAATGGTCGTTGTGGTCCTGGGCGAAGAGGTTGTAGCCCACGCCGACCTGGCGGAGCGTGCCCCAACATCGGGCCATGACGCCCCGCTGCCGCCCTTTCTCCAGCACGGGCAGCAACAGGGTCAGGAGGAGGCCAATCATGAAGATCGCCACCAGCATCTCCAGCAATGAGAAGCCTCGTGCAGCACGTCCCAATGTCCTTCGCGGTCGCACGGGCGGACTGTAACAAGGGAGGCGCGGGCATGGAACAGAAAAATGCAAGTGATGCCTAGGGTGCTCGGTCTTTGTATTGAGGCGCAGGGCAAGAGGCGCTAAAAGCATCCCCGCCATGAATCTGGAATCGGTCAAGCCCGGCGCCAGCGGACGACAACCTCATCGTCCCGCGTCCGTCCACGCCCCAGTGGCGCACCACTTTTTGTTTGTGCTCGGCCTCGGGCTCGCCGCCCTGAACCACGTGCGCGCGGCGGAGACGTTGGCGCGGCGCGAATGGACGGTGGACGGCGTCGTCCGTGCCGCGCTGGTTTACGCTCCGCCCAAGGGCGCAACCGGAGCCGTGCCGGTCGTCTTTGCGTTTCATGGACACGGCGGGACGATGCACCACGCCGCCCGCACCTTCGCCTACCACGCGCGCTGGCCGGAAGCGCTGGTCGTCTATCCGCAGGGTCTGAACACGCCGGGACGGCTGACCGATCCCGAAGGCCGGAAACCCGGCTGGCAGCACGCCCGCGGCGACCAGGGCGACCGTGACCTGAAGTTCTTCGATGCCATGCTGGCCAGCCTCAAGCGGGACTATCGCGTGGACGAGAAGCGTCTTTACGCCACTGGCCACTCGAACGGCGGCGCGTTTACGTATCTACTCTGGGCGACGCGGGGCGACAGTTTCGCCGCCTTCGCCCCGTCCGCCGCCGTGTTCCCTCTCTCTTCCTCGGCCGAGGAGAGGGCAGGATTGCGGAGTCGAGTTCTCTCTCCGCGGCTCCAGCCCAAGCCCGTCCTGCACGTGGCCGGCGAAAACGATCCGCTCGTCAAGTTCGCCTGGCAGACGCTCGCGATGGCGGCGCTCCGCCGGGTCAACCAATGCGACACGGGCCAGCCGTGGGAGCAGAGTTGCACGCTCTATCCGTCGAAAACCGGCGCTCCGGTTGTGACCTTCATTCATCCGGGCGCGCACGAATTTCCGGCCGACGCTCCGGCCGTCATCGTCAAGTTCTTCCAGCAACACGCGAAGCCCTGAGCCGCGCTCATTTCCCCGCTTCGCCCCGCCTCCACGCCAGCCTGGCCAAGGAGCGCCAGGCCCGTCCAGGTCTCGCGCCTCTGCCGCCTCCGCCACGATCATGAAATTGCGCCGATGCCGGAGTTCCAGGTGTGCTAGGATGAGAAGCGAAAGGCATGAAGGCCAAAAGAACAGAGCATTGGACGGAAGCCTCGCGGGCCATGACAGCCCCGGGGCGCAGTTCCCTCTGCTCGATCTGGAACAAACACAGGCCGTGAACGAACGAAACACCATGAATACAATTACGAAAACCTTGGCCGGCAAAGTGGCGCTCGTCACCGGCGGCTCACGCGGCATCGGCGCGGCCATTGCCAAGCGTCTGGCCCGAGATGGCGCCAACGTGGCCCTCACTTACGCCAGCGCGCAGCCGAAGGCTGACGAGGTCGTGCGCGCTATTCAGGCCGCCGGGGGCAAAGCCCTGGCGGTCTGCGCCGACGCGGGCGACGCCGCGGCCGTGCAAGCCGCCGTCGCCCAGACGGTGCAGACGTTCGGTCGGCTGGACATCCTCGTGAACAACGCCGGCATCGCCATCATCAAGCCTGTGGACGCTTTCTCCCTCGACGAGTTCGATCGCAGCGTGGCGGTCAACATCAAGGGCCTGTTCGTCGCAACGCAGGCGGCCGTGCGCCACATGGGCGAAGGCGGCCGCGTCATCCACATCGGCAGCGTCAACGCCGACCGTATGCCCTTTGCGGGCGGCAGCGTTTATGCCATGACCAAGGCGGCGGTCGCCGGCCTCACGCGCGGACTGGCCCGCGATCTCGGCCCGCGCGGCATTACGGTCAACAACGTCCAGCCCGGCCCGGTGGACACGGACTTGAACCCAGCGACCGGGCCGTTTGCCGAAAGCCTGAAGGCCCTGATGGCACTCCCGCGTTACGCCCACGGTGACGAAATCGCCGGCATGGTTGCCTACCTCGCCAGTCCCGAGGCCGGATTCGTCACCGGCGCGTGTCTGACCATTGACGGCGGCTTCGCCGCCTGACCGAAACAGTTCACGAACGATCACCATGAATGCTCAAGACAAACTCAAATTGCTGGCGAAGAACCTGACCCGGGAGTTCCCGCGCAGTCCGCGCGAGACGATGGCCGGCTACGTCATTGCCGCGCGCGCGGTGGACAAGTGCCGGGCCGTCCTGGCCGGCACGGGAGGCGAATACCATTCGGGCTGCCCGGTGGACGCCATGTTCCTGGATTTCGTGGGGATTCCCTACGAACAGTTCCGCGAGTTCGTGGCGACGGGAGCGACAGATGCCGAGATCGCCGACTGGATTCAGAAGACGGCCAAGCCGCGTCCGCGCATCGAGATCATCCGCTGGAACAACGAGCTGCGCGGCAAGCGGCTCAGCGAACTGCCCGACAGCGTCCAGGAATACATGGAGGACTACATCCCCAAGTTCGTCCCGCGCAACCGGCCTGTGTACGTGTTCTTCGACGTCTATGACCTGGAAGAACAGCGCATTTAGGGCGAGCTCCCTGCAAAACTGTAGCAGCCGACATGAGGAGGCTCTGTTTTCATTGAAGTTTGAGCCTCCTCACGTCGGCTGCTACGGGGTTCTGCAATTGCCTCGGGTGAAACGTCCAGCCAACGATCGGCGTCAGTGCTTCCCGGAAATCGTCGCGGCGTGCGCGGCGAAGGATTTCCCCTGCCCGCGCGGGTGGATGGCGGAGTCGATCAGGCCGCGCTCGAACTCGTCCCACATCGGCGACATGGCGCGCAGCGGGGCCACGACTTTCTCGGCGAACGTCTCCACCACGTAGTCGATGTCTTCGTCCGTGTTGTCCTTGCCGAGGGACATGATGAGGTTGCCTTGGGCCAGGGCGTGATTGAGTCCGATGGCCGCAAGCACGTGGGAAATCTTGAGCGACTTGCTCACGCAACTCGAACCGCTGGCCACCGCGATGCCGTGGACATCGCACCGCAGCAACTGGCCTTCGCCCTCGATGAACTCAGTGCTGATGTTGAGGTTGGTCGAAATCCGATGCGGGCCTGGCTCCGGGCCGTTCAGTTGGAGGTAGGGCACGCGGGCCTGGAGTTGCTCCCAGAGCTTCCGCTGCAAGCGGGCCGTGTGCGCAATGCGCTGCGGCATGTCGCGCAGGGCCAGTTCTGCCGCCACGCCGGCGCCGACGATGGCCGGGACGTTTTCGATCCCAGCGCGCCGTCCGCCCTCCTGCACGCCGCCGTGAAGGATGCTGACCAGGCGGGCTTTCTTGTTGCGATAGAGCACGCCTACGCCCTTCGGCCCATACAGTTTGTGCGGCGAGAAGGACAGCAGGTTCGCTCCGAAGGCTTGCACGTCGATCGGCAGCCAGCCCGCGCTGGCCTCCGCATCCACGTAGAAGGGCACGCCCCTCTCGGCGGCGATGCGGCCAATCGCTTTCACCGGTTCAATGGCGCCGATGTCGTGGTTCACGTGATGCACCGCCACGAGGATGGTCTGGTCGGTGATGACGGCGCGCACCTCGTCAGGATTCACGAAGCCCTGGCGGTCCACCTTGACCTTCGTGCAAGTAAATCCCTGCTTCTCCAGGAACTCGATGGAGTTCAGCACGGCGGGATGCTCCGTCTCGCTGCACACGATGTGATGGCCCTTGCGCTGGTTGGCGTAGGCCACGCCCTTGACGGCGAGGTTGGCCGACTCTTGCCCGTCCGACGTGAAGAAGATGTCCTCGGGTGACTCGGCGTTGAGGAGCGCGGCGATCTGGACGCGGGCGTGGTGCATGGCCTCGCGGGCGCGCAAGCCAAGTTGGTGCAGCGAGGAAGGATTGCCGAACGCCTCCGTCAGAAACGGCCGCATGGCGTCCAGCGCCTCCGGCAGCAGCGGCGTTGCGGACTGGTGATCGAGATAGACCTGGCGCATCGCAAGGCTTCAGGCTGGGGGCGCTTCGGCTTTCGGCTGCACGCGCGCCGCCATTTCTGGATGCTTCTTCAAATAATCTTCCAAGGCCGCTTTGAGCGCCTCTTCGGCCAGGACCGAACAATGGATCTTCACCGGCGGCAAGCCGCCGAGCGCGCTCACCACTTCCTGATTGGAGAAGCTCATCGCCTCCTCGATGCTGCGGCCCTTGATCAACTCCGTGGCCATGCTCGAACTGGCGATGGCCGATCCGCAGCCAAACGTCTTGAACCGGGCGTCCTTGATCTTCCCGTCTTCGATCTTGAGGCTGATCTTCATGATGTCGCCGCACGCCGCCGCGCCGACCTCGCCCACGCCGTCAGCGTCCTTGAGATCGCCCAGGTTGCGCGGGTTCAGGAAGTGGTCCATGACCGTTTGGTTGTAAAGCGTGTAGTTGTCGCTCATACGCATGTTCCGTTTCTCTGTCGCAATTCAAACTGCCGCTCTGGCCGGCGTCGGCGCGCGGGGCTTCAGACTTGTCGCCGGCGCGGCGGCCGGCACGCGGGACTTCATCAAGTCCGCCAGGGTGGTGCGCGAAAACACGTCGCGCACCTGGGTCTGGGCCTGCTCGAACAAGCCGCACAGCGGACAGCCGCCCGTGTGCGGGCACTCGGTCGGTGCTTCCAGGCACCGCTGAAAAGCAATCGGCCCCTCAATCGCCTCGATCACGTCGAGCGTGGTGATCTCGGCTGGTTCCTTGGCGAGCGCGAAGCCGCCGCCGATGCCGCGATTCGAGCGCACGAGGCCGGCCCGGGCCAGGCTTTGGAAGATTTTCGCGAGAAAGCTCTTGGGAATCCGTTCTTCCCGGCTGACTTCGTCGATCATCACCACCTGCCCCGCGCCGCGGCGCGCCAGGTGCAACAGCCCCAGCACACCATATTCTCCGGCTCGTGTGACTTGCATGGTTCAAACAGGACCAAATCGGTCCTGAATCGCGCGACAAGATACGGAGCGGTCGTGAGGTGTCAACCGGTTTGACGGGGAAAGCGGGCGCAACCGGACACCGCCACCGTAGCGCAGGCTTTCCAGCCTGCCGTAGCGCCGACATTCTTGTCGGCAGGCCGTCCGCCACGATGCGGACATCCGAATCGCTCGCCCGCCCCGCAGGCTGGAAAGCCTGCGCGACGGCAGACATTCTGCGCTACGGCGGCAAGGCCAAGGTGCGCCTCATGGACTTGGGTGGAATTTCTGGCAGACTGATGGCCATGACTTGGCTGGTCCAAACGATGACCGGCACCCAACTGGGCGCTGTGGAGATAGCGGAGCCTGAACTCCGAACCCGCTCGCGTCCGAGTCAGAGCGATCCGGCCCACGACTGGCTTTGTGCTTGGTGTCTCCATCGCGTGGCCCATGAAGCCGACCGGTTTTCCTTCGAGGGCGAAAGCGAGTTCTCGTTCAAGAATCCGCAAGGCCTCCGGTTCCACATCGTCACCTTCTCGCGGACCCTCGGCTGCCGGCAGAACGGCGTGCCGACTTTGGAGCACACGTGGTTCCCGGGGCACGCGTGGTCTTACTGCGTGTGCGACCGCTGCCGCACGCATCTGGGTTGGTACTACGCCGGAGCGAGTGAGTTCGCCGGATTGATCCGGGACCGGATCGTCCGGGCGGCGACGGTCAGGAATTGATTCCTGGATTGTGGTGGAACCGGCCCGCTGGGCACACTTCCCGCGGCGCCGCGAGTGCAAGCATGACTGACGAGCCAGCCAATCTGCCCGAGCTGCCGATGGCGCTTCCTGTCACCGGCGAGTTGGACCTGCACACCTTCCGTCCGCAAGACGTGAAGGCGGTGGTGATGGAGTATCTGGAGGCGTGCCGCACGCAGGGCCTTCTGGAAGTGCGCGTGGTCCACGGCAAAGGCCTCGGGCAACTTCGGCAGACCGTCCACGCGGTCCTGGCCAAGTTGCCTTGGGTGGAGTCGTTCACCCTCGCCGGCGAACACTACGGCGGAACGGGCGCCACGGTGGTGCATCTGAAGCCGGCGGGACCGAGCGCCGGTTGAGGGCCGGGGTGCCATCGGATTCAGGGAGGAATTGGATGATTCAATCCAATTCCTCCCTGAATCCGATGGGAGAGAAGGGCCGTCTCAAGACCTCCCATCCGCTTTCCCGTCGCGTCGCCGACTTGGCCTGTGCTAGCTTCCGCCGCGTTGAAGCAGCAGAAAGCGCAACGCGAGCACGGTCAGTCCGCCCGGTCCTCTTCGGGCGCGGGCGTTTCGGCGGTGTCGCCAGATGCAGTCCCGAAAGCCAGTCCGCGGCGGCGGTGGTTGTTCCGGCTGATTGCCCTCCTGCTCCCGGTCCTCGCGCTGGTCGTGGTGGAGCTGGGTCTTCGCCTCGCCGGCTGCGGCTATCCGACGCCTTTCTTTCTCAAGACCCATCAAGGCGGCGATGCGACGCGCGGGCCGAATTCGCGGCGCGAAGTTTGGATTGAGAACCAGAAATTCGGCTGGCGCTTCTTCCCGCCGGCCATTGCCCGGACGCCGGAGCCGGCGGTGATTCCCGTGGAGAAGCCGACGAACGCCGTCCGCATCGTGGTCTTGGGCGAGTCGGCGGCGATGGGCGATCCGGAGCCGGACTTCGGCGTGGCGCGCGTGCTGGAGGCGCTGCTGCGCGCGCGGTATCCGGGCGTGGAGTTCGAGGTGGTGAACGCGGCGATGACGGCGATCAACTCGCACGTCGTCCGTGAAATCGCCAAAGACTGCCGCCCGTTGCGCGCGGACGTGTGGATCGTGTATCTCGGGAACAACGAAGTCGTGGGACCGTTTGGCGCGGGCACGGTGTTCACGTCGCAAGTGCCGGGGCGGCCCGTCATCCGGGCCAGCATTGCGCTCAAGGCCACGCGGCTGGGCCAGTGGCTGGCGGGTCTGGGCCGCCGCGAGCGCGCGCCCGCCGAGTGGGAAGGGATGGAGATGTTCTTGCGGCAACAGGTCCGCGCGGACGACACGAAACTGCAGACGGCCTATGGCTATTTCCGCCGGAACCTGGACGACATCCTCCGGCTGGGCGCGCAGTCCGGCGCGCAAGTGGTCGTGAGCACGATGGTTGGCAACGTGAAGGACTGCCCGCCG
The DNA here is from genome assembly GCA_016219875.1 of Verrucomicrobiota bacterium. Classification (GTDB taxonomy): domain Bacteria; phylum Verrucomicrobiota; class Verrucomicrobiia; order Limisphaerales; family JACRJZ01; genus JACRJZ01. Next base: position 76,581 of record JACRJZ010000148.1, read on the forward strand.
TTTGCGTCGCTGAACAAACCGGAGTTGAGCACGGCGGACCAGGCCCGGTGGAAGGAGCATCAGGCGCGTGGCAGCCAGTTGTTGGCGGAGCGGAAGTTCACCGAAGCCCTCCAAAGCTTTCGTGCGGCGGCCGCGCTGGACGACCATCACGCGGAACTGTCGTTCCGGCTCGGCCAGTGCCTGCTCGCGCTCGGCCAGACCAACGAGGCGCGCCCGGCCCTGCTCCGCGCGCGCGATCTCGACACGCTGCGCTTTCGGCCCGACACGCGCATCAATCAGGTCATCCGTGACAGCGCCGCCGCCCGGCCCGGCGTGCGGCTCGTCGATGCCGAGCGCGTGTTCGAGCGCCAGAGTCCGGGTGGCTTGCCGGGCGAGGAGTTCCTGTTCGAGCACGTTCATTTCAACTTCGACGGCAACTATGTGCTTGCCCGCGCCCTGGCGGACGAAGTGGCGGCGGCGTTGCCGGACTGGGTAAAGCGAACCGCGGCGAACTCAGCGCCGTGGCTGACGAAAGACGAGTGCGCGCAATGGCTGGCGTTCACGGACTGGAACCGGCTGGAGATCGCGGAGGAAGTCCGCCGCCGCCTGCAACAGCCGCCGTTCACCAACCAGTGGGGCACGAAGGAGCGCGACCAGCGCTGGCGCGGGGCGATTGAGCGGCTGAAGCAGAGCGTGACGCCGGACGGTTTGAAGCAGGCCAGCGAACTGGCGCGAGCGGCCGTGAAGTCTCATCCCGCCGACTGGCGGCTGCGGCGCAATCTGGCCAAGCTGCTCGAAGCCGCCGGCGACAACGCCTCCGCGGCGACGGAATGGCGCGAGGTGCTCCGCCTGGTTCCGCACGAGGCGGAGGCGTTCTTCCATCTGGGCAACCTCGCGCAGGCGGCGACGGGCGTGGACGTGGAAGACTATTTCCGCGAAGCCCTGAAGCGGAAGCCCGACGCGGTGGAGGTCCTCAACGGCCTCGGCTTGTTGCTCTCCGCGCGAGGCCGGCACGCGGAGGCGATCGGGCAGTTCGAGAAGGCGCTGTCGATCAAGCCCAGGTTCGTCGAGGCGCGCGTGAATCTGGGCCAGGTGCTGGCGGGCCTCGGTCGTGTCGAGGACGCGCGCGTCCAGTATGAATCCGCGCTGCGGCAGGACACGAACTGCGTCGCCGCCCACATCAACCTGGGCAAGTTGCTGTCGGGGCTGGGCCGGAAAGAAGAGGCCGCGCAGCATTACCGCGAGGCGCTGCGCTTGAAGCCGGACCAGGCCGTGGCCCACTTCAACCTCGGCAACGCGCTGGCCGCGCTGGGCCACGGCCCCGAGGCCACCGAGCATTATGCCGCGGCGGTGCGGCTGCGGCCGGATTTCGTGGAGGCCCGCTGCAATCTGGGGCAGGAACTCGCGCGGTCGGGCCGCAGCCGGGAAGCGCGCGAGCAGTTCGCCGAAGCGGTCAAGCTGCAGCCGGACTTCGCGGAAGCGCGGTTCAATCTCGGCGTGGCGCTGGCGCAGGAGCGGCGCTTCGAGGAGGCCGTCGTCCAATTCCGCGAAGTCCTGCGGCTCGAACCCGCGCACGCGAAAGCGCAGCAGTACCTGGAACAAGCCGAGCGGCTCCGGGGACCGCGGTGACGGGCCGGCGGTTGAAGCTCGTCAAAAAACAAGGGCTTCAGCCAGCCAGCGCCAGCCGAAGCCCTTGAACGTCGCCGGAGGAACCGATGCGTCGTTAGAACGTGAAGAGCAGTTCCGCGCGGATGAAGCTAAAGGTCTTGCTGTCCGCGTAGAAGTTGCCGGGGAAGACAAACTCGTTCCAGAGGTGCCCGCTCAGGCGTTGCGAGAACTTGTACTTCAAGACGGCCTGCACATAGTGCCCGCGGAAGTTGCCGCCGCCGAAGGCTGCGCTGCCACCGTCCAAAGCCGCGTTGCGGCTCCGCTCGTCAGAGAACAGCGCGTTGTAGTCCAGACTGAAGGCCATGCGCTTGGTGGGCGTAATCGTCCAGCCCGGGCCGAAGCGGTGGAGGTTGGAAATCTGGGCCACGCGTCCGCGCGCTTCCGCCGGCATGGAGTAGATGTAGAGTTCACTCCAGCGCGGCCAGCGGCCCCAGAGCGGGTCGAAACCCTCGTTGCGGCCGGAGGTGGAAGGATCGTCGCCGGAGAGGAACTCGTGCGTGAAGCGGAACTGGTTGTTCAACTCGTCTTTCAGGGAATAGGTGAGGCGGTTCTTGACGCCGAACGCACTGATGTCCTGGCTGGGAACGACGGGGAAGGGACCAGCGGCGAGTGGATAACGCTTCCAGCCAAACTGGTACGCGCCTTCCACCGAGTAGCGCAAATGGTCGGTGATGTCGCCGGTGATCTTGGAGCCAAACGTGTAAATATCCGCGCTGTCCCCGCCCGGCGCCACTTTGGCGATGTCATTCTTGTAGATGAAGTAGGCGTCGATCTGGGTCTTCTTGATCGACTTGTTGGAGACATACAGAATGGCGCCACTCTCGTTCTGTTCGGTGACGAATTTCTCCAGGCCGTTGAGCGGCGGCAGCCAGGAATCGTTCCGGGCGTGCTGGATGATCCCCATCGCGTCAATGGTGGTCTTCTGCTCCTTCAGATCGAGCGTGACGCGGGCGGCGTCCAGGAAGAACGTCCGTGAGCCGTCCAGCGGCGTGCCGTCGGACACCAGCCACCAATCATAGAAGTCGCCCATCAGGATGTCCTGTCGGCCCACCGTCAGGGTCAGGGGCGCGCCGAGCACTTGCTTCCATTTGAAGTTCAGGATGTCGATGATGCCTTCGGTCCAATCCCAGCCGGTTTTGCCGCGCCACGTACCAGACTCCGGCGTCTGGGCATAGGCGCTGGTGAAGGCCGGTTTCATCCACTGGCGCGGTTCCGCCGTGACCCGAGTGTTGAACTCGAAGTTCTTCACCGGGGCGAGCGTGACCCACACCCGCTCCCGGAAGCGAATAAAGTCCTGTTCGTGTAAAGGAGCTTGCACGCCTCCCAAGGCTGGGTTGGGCGTCAGCGAGACGAGGTTGTCGCCGTACTCGTTGCGCACCCGGACATCGGCACCCCAACTCACCCAGGGAGCCGGGTTCTTCACGTCCTTGATCCACTGTTCGGTGGGGGTGAGTTTCGGCGCGGGCTGGCCGGGCGCCGGCGGTTTGGGCGGCGGCGGGGGCAAAGCTCCGATTTGGGCGTGCGCCACACCCAGGCCCACTGTCAGTGCCATCGTGGCGATGGCGGTCTTGATCGCATTGTTTGTCATAGTCGGTTTCGGTTTCTGATCGGCGGGAACGGAGTTCCAACCTGGCGGCGCCGCTGGCGTCGCGCGGGCTGGTCGGGCCTCGGGGGCGTTCCGTTCGGGTCGCTTTGGGTTGGCAAAGCCCCATCCTGACAAACGCCCTGAGACGCTCGACCGGCTGATCGAGAGGGCGTTTACACTGGCCGGGCGAGGCTTGTCTAGCCCCAATTTGTCAATCTGATGGCGATCTCTTACCGCCCTCATCATGCTTGGCTCTTTCGGCAAATTCCCTCATTTCCAAGCGTGAAGGGGCCGCAGGTCTCACTGGCTGAACGATCGGGCCGGCGGCAGTGACCCGTGCCCGGTGACTTCGCCGCCGCCGCGCCGAACGGAGGCAGCCAGCGTGAGGAGGCTCTGACGTTCTTCTGATTTCTGACCTCTGGCCTCTGAATGGAGCCTCCTCACGTCGGATGCTACGAGGTTTTGAATTCGCCCCGTACGGAACATTTCATCCGTCCAGCAGACGAGCCGCCGGTCGATGAACTCCGGTTCAGGGAGGGGATTGGGCAGGCCGGGCTTCAGCCCAGGAAGGCCGTATGCACGGCCTTCATCGCCGTGTCGCCTTTGGCGAGATCGATCACCACGGAGATCTTGATTTCACTGGTGGAGATCATGTCGATGTTCACGCCGGCGTTGGCCAGCGACTCGAACATCTTGGCGGCCACGCCGGAATGACTGCGCATCCCGACGCCCACAATCGAGAGCTTGCAGATGTTCTCCGCCGCCACGGCCTGCTTGAAGCCGATGTCCGTCTGGATCGACTCCAGGAGCTTCTGCGCCTTGGCGAGATCGGGCTTGTCGATGGTGAAGGAAATGTCGGTGCCCTCGGCCGCGCCGACGGCGGCCGTCTGGACGATCATGTCCACGTTGATCGCGGCGTCGCCGATGGCCTTGAAGATGCGGGCGGCCACGCCGGGTTTGTGCGGCACGTGGACGAGGGTGATCTTGGCCTGGTTCTTGTCGAGGGCGACGCCACGGATGACGACGCTTTCCATGCTGTGGGTTTCTTCTTTCACAAGGGTACCGGGGTTGTCGTTGAGGCTGGAGCGCACTTCAAAAACCACTTTGAACTTCTTGGCAAATTCGACCGAGCGGAGCTGCATGACCTTCGCGCCGGTGCCGGCCAGTTCGAGCATTTCGTCGTAGGAAATCTCGGCCAGCTTTTGCGCGGAAGGCACGATCCGCGGGTCGGCGGTATAGACGCCGTCCACGTCGGTGTAAATCTGGCAGAGGTCGGCATTGAGGGCGGCGGCCAGCGCGATGGCTGTGAGGTCCGAACCGCCGCGGCCCAGCGTCGTGATCTGGCCTTCCTCGGTCTGACCTTGGAAGCCGGCCACGATCACGACCTGGCCGTCATCGAGAAGATGGTGGACCTGCCGGGGCGTGATGTTCTGGATCTTGGCCTTGGTGTGGACGCCGTCGGTGACGATGCCCGCCTGGGCGCCCGTGAGCGAGACGGCAGGCACGCCGGCGGTCTGGAGCGCGATGGCGGCCAACGCGATGGTCTGTTGCTCGCCGGTGGCCAGGAGCATGTCCATCTCGCGCTCGCTGGGCAGCGGGGTGATTTCCTTGGCGAGCTTGATGAGGCCGTCGGTGACCCCGCTCATGGCTGAGACGACGACGACGAGTTTGTGCCCCTCGGCGCGACACTTCGCGACGCGGCGGGCAACGTTCTTGATGCGGTCGGTGTTGGCCACCGAAGTGCCGCCGAATTTCTGAACGATCAACATTTGATCCAAGTTGCGTGGTCGATGGCGAGGCCCGTCCGGGCTTCGCACGGGCGGAGTATGCACAAAGACCGGGGGGATGCAACGGTGAAGCGGGCGCGACGGTCAGGCCTTGGAGGCGATTTCAAAACTCCGTCGCAGCCGACGTGAGGAGGCTCAAACTTCAAGGGAAACGGAGCCTCCTCACGTTGGCTGCTACGGTTTTGAAAGAGGCTCCTTAGACTTGCCATTTTTGCCGGCTTTACTGTCCTGGCGGAAACTGGGAACCTCCGGGCCATGAATAGGCCACATAGCACGTTTACCCGCCGGACTTTGCTCCACACTTTGAGCGGCTTCTTGATCGCCGGCCTGGTGGCCGAACTGCACGCAGCCGGAGGCAGCGCCTCGTTAGAGCGAGGATTCACGCACCCGCCCGAGTCCGCCCGCCCGTGGGTCTATTGGTTCCCGCTCGACGGCAACATCACCAGCAATGGCATCACGCTCGACCTGGAGGCGATGAAGCGCGTCGGCATCGGCGGGGTGCTCTACATGGAGACGGACCAGGGCGCGCCGCGCGGGCCGGCCAAGTTCGGCGGGCCGCTGTGGCGCGATCTTTTCAAGCACATCTGCGCCAAAGCGAACCGTCTTGGCCTCGAAGTGAACATGAACAACGACGCCGGTTGGTGCGGCAGCGGCGGACCGTGGATCACGCCGGAGTTGTCCATGCAGCGCGTCGTGTGGGCGGAGACGAACGTGAGCGGCCCGGCGCGCTTTGACGCGGTGTTGCCGCAGCCGAAGGCGACGAAGGACTTCTATCGGGATATCGCCGTGTTCGCCTTCTCCACGCCGGCGAGCAACTACGTCATTCCACACCTGCGCGGCAAGTCGGCCAACACGCGGGAGGAGATTCCGCTGCGCGCCGCCTTTCCCGCGCTCACGTCCGAGGCGGTGATTCCTGGATCGCTCCTCTTCAATATCACCAGCGATCTCGGAAAAGACGGCCGGCTCAAATGGGAAGTGCCGGCGGGCAAATGGACGTTGCTCCGTCTCGGCCACACTACCACCGGCAAGGACAATCACCCCGCGCCGATTGATGGCCGTGGCCTCGAATGCGACAAGCTCAGCAAGGCGGCGGCGCAAGTCCACTTCGACGGCCTCATGGGCAAGCTCATCGCCGACAACAAAAAGCTCGTCGGCGAGAAGCGCACGCTCGTCGCGACGCACATTGATAGCTGGGAAGTGGGTTCGCAGAACTGGACGCCCAAGTTCCGTGAGGAGTTTCAGCGCTTGCGCGGCTACGATCCGATGCTCTACCTGCCGGTCTTCGCGGGCCGCGTCGTGGAGAGCCTCGAAATCTCCGAGCGCTTCCTCTGGGACGCGCGCATGACCGTGAACGATCTGTTGCTCGAAAACTACGCCGGCCATTTCCGCACGATGGCGCGTCGGCACGGGATGCGCCTCAGCATCGAAGCCTACGACGGCCCTTCCGACGACATGAGCTACGCGGGCCGCTGCGACGAGCCGATGGGCGAATGGTGGTCGTACGCCCCCTACTCAGGAGCGCACTGGTGTACGGAGATGGCGTCCGCCGCGCACGTGTATGGCAAGCGCATCCTCGGCGCGGAAGCGTTCACCGCCACCGACGCCGAGAAATGGCAGGCGCATCCCGGCTCGATCAAGGCGATGGGCGACTGGGCGTTCTGCGAGGGCGTCAACCGTTTCGTCTTCCACCGTTACGCGCTTCAGCCGTGGACTGACGCGCGCCCTGGCATGAGCATGGGACCGTGGGGCCTGCACTATGAGCGCACGCAGACGTGGTGGGAGCAGTCGCGCGCCTGGCACGAGTATCTGGCGCGCTGCCAGTCCGTGCTGCAACAGGGTCTGTTCGTGGCGGACCTCTGTTTCCTCGCGCCGGAGAATTCTCCGCAACGCTTCAAGTCGCCGGTGAAGTCCGGCCACGACCGCCCCGGCTACAACTTCGACGGCTGCCCGCCCGAAGTCGTGCTCACGCGCATGAAGGTCAAGGACGGTCGTCTCGTCCTGCCCGACGGCATGAGCTACCGGATGCTCGTCCTGCCGCAAGTGCCGACGATGACGCCGCGGCTGTTGAGCAAGATTCGCGATCTCGTCAAAGACGGCGCCACGGTGGTCGGCGCGCCGCCGGTGAGATCGCCCAGCCTGAGCGGGTATCCGCAGTGTGATCAGGAAGTGAAGAAGCTGGCGGCGGAGTTGTGGGGTGACTCCCGCGCCCTTATCGGGGGAGAGGGTCGAAGTGAGGGGGCGGGCGGGGATTACACCGAACGTCGTTTCGGCAAAGGCCGCGTAATCTGGAGCGGAGGGATTCGCCCTGATTGGTCCGACTCCTCCGACCAGTCCGATTCCTTGCGTGGCGCCAAATGGATTTGGCGCAAGGAAGGCAACCCCGCCCGCAGCGCGCCGCCGGGCAAACGCTACTTCCGCAAGATCGTCACGGTGGACTCGGCGAGCGGCATCGCTTCGGCGCGGCTCACGATGACGGCGGACAATTCCTTCGAGTGCTGGGTCAACGGCAGGCGCGTCGGGGCCGGAGACGATTTCCACCGCGGCTACCCGATGAACGTCGCGTCGGCGCTTAAGCCGGGCACGAACCTGATCGCAGTGGCTGCCGTGAACGCCACCGACAGCCCTAGTCCAGCCGGCCTGATCGGCTCGCTCGTCATCAGCTACCGCGACCGTCGCAAACAGGAGGTTCTCACGGACGGCACCTGGGAAGCTACCGCCGCAGCGAAGGGCAACTGGACCACCGACGCGAAGTCCAGCGACGGCTGGGCCGCTGCCCTGGACCTGGGTGCGCTCGGCATGGAGCCTTGGGGCGACATCGAGAGCGCGGTGGCCTCGTCTGATCCGACTCCCGACATCGCCATCCTTTGCCGGATGCTCGCGAAGATGGGCGTGCCGCCGGATTTCGCCGTGCAGTCGCGCTCCGGCCCCCCAACCCTCAACTCTCAGCCCTCAACTAGTCTGCGCTACATCCACAAGCGCATCGGCGACGCGGACGTCTATTTCGTCGCCAACAAGAATCCCCAACCGGAGGACGCCGTATGCGCCTTTCGCGTGACCGGCAAGCGTCCAGAACTCTGGTGGCCGGACAGTGGCCGCACCGAGCGCGCGGCCGTGTATGACGAGGCGGACGGCGTGACGCGCGTGCCAATCCACTTCGAGCCGAGCGGTTCGGTCTTCGTCGTATTCCGCGGCGCCAAGCCGGAGCGCGACCGCATCGTGGCTGTGGCCCGCAACGGCGAACCGGTCCTCGACACGTCGTGGAAAGCGCAGAAGGAGCCGCGCACTGACAACAACGCCGGCATCACAAACACCTTCACGATGGCCGCGCGGGTGAGACCCGACGCGGACACCGAACTGCCGCGTGAAACCAACGCCGGCGTGGTGGGCTATGGCGGAGGACGCAACGACGCGCTCTTCCCGCCGCCCGGCCACGAAGTCTATCCTGACGACGGCCAGGCGGGCGCGGGTCTGGCCGCGGGGCGCAACGGAGTTGTGGTGTTTGAGCACGGCTCGGAATACTTCGGTCCCGTGCTGGTCTTTGCCGCGCGACTGACGAATTGGACGCACGTCGCTGTGGCTTATCGCGACGGCGAGCCAAGCCTGTTTCTTGACGGCAAGTTTGTCCGCAAGGGCCTCAAGGGACCGATGACGGTCCATCCCGGTGTCGGCGTGAAGCACGGTCGCGGCGTGGCGCCGTTCAAAGGCGATTTGGGCGAGTTCGAGTTGTTCGAGCGCGCGCTGAGCGATGGCGAAGTCGCGCAGTTGGTGCAGTCCATGCCGCGTCCGGTAAGCCGCCAACCGTCGGCGTCGATTACTCTGGCGCGAGATGCCACAGGGGCTATTCAGACCCAAGTCTCACAGCCCGGCACGTACGTTCTGAAAACCGCCCAAGGCCAAAGCCGCCAGTTCAAAGTCGCCGCCGTGGCGCCGACGTGCGAAATCACCGGCCCGTGGGAAGTGAGTTTCGATCCGAAGTGGGGTGGGCCGGAGAAGCCGGTCGCCTTCGAGAAACTTGAGGACTGGGTGAAGCGTTCCGAAGAGGGCGTCCGCTATTACTCCGGCACCGCGGTTTACCGGAAGACGTTCGCGTTCGCGAGATCTGAAATCTCAAATCTGAGATCTCAAATCTCGTTGGACTTCGGCAAAGTCGCGGTGATGGCCGAAGTGAAGCTGAACGGCAAAGACCTCGGCATCCTCTGGAAGCCGCCCTTCCGCGTGGACGTGACGGACGCGCTGAAGCCCGGCGACAACGCGCTCGAGGTGAAAGTGGTCAACCTTTGGATCAACCGCCAGATCGGCGACGAGCAGTTGCCCGACGACAGCGATCGCAATCCGAACGGCACGCTCAAGTCCTGGCCGCAGTGGGTGCAGGACGGTAAACCCAGCCCGACGGGCCGCTACACGTTCACCAGTTGGCGGCTGTGGAGGAAGGACTCGCCTTTGGTGGAATCTGGATTGATCGGGCCGGTGACGCTGGTGTCGGCGGAACGAGTGCAAGTGCGGTAGCGCGGTGAAAAGAACCCAACCGGGACAGGCCACTCTTGTCAGATTTCATCACCCAGGTGGCGAAGAATGGCGCGCGCGAGATGATCCTTGATCTCCCGATGCCGGGGGATGGGCTGGCACATTTTGGTGCGCGGGTTTTGATACCAATCATGCTTCCCGCCAGGCCGGATGAACACACATCCCATCCGATTGAGGCGCTGGAGGAGTTCCACCCGTTTCATGCCACTTGCAGTTCGGCCCGTCTGCGCACGCACGGAATGACGCCACTCGTCAGGTCGTGGTGCAAGTCGCGCAGATGCTCCTCCAAATCCTGCAAGGAAGTGCCTTGCGTCATGTAGTCCGGGTAGTCCTCCAGATACCCCAGCCACATGTCTTCGTCCTGCCAGAAAACATACCGGATACTTTGCATGGCACTTCACTACACCTGCCCAAGAGAGTGTCAAGCTTGGGGCAGCCTGTGATAGTTCGACAAAACTACCCATCAGCAATCACAGCAGCAACCTGACCCCGCCGACGTATGCTTGTCACTGCCAACAAGTGCTTCTACCCTCGCCGCCATCTTGAGCCTGCTCGTTCCTGTCCGACAACTCCGGTGGTGGCTGTGCGGTTTGCTGTTCGCCGCCACGGCGCTGAGCTTTCTCGACCGGCAAGTGTTGTCGGTGCTGGCTCCGGTCATCACGGAGCAGTTGGGGATGAACAACGTCGAGTATTCGCGCGTCACCACGGCGTTCCTGGTGAGCTACGCCGTGATGTTCCTCGTAGGCGGATGGCTACTGGACCGACTAGGCACGCGGCTGGGGATGGCCTTGTCGGTGGGTCTGTGGTCGGTGGCCAGCGCGGTCCATGCGCTGGTGCAGAATGCGTTTCAACTGGGCGCCTGCCGGTTCTTGCTCGGCGCGGGTGAAGGCGGGTGCTTTCCCGGCGCAGCCAAGGGCGTCGCGGAATGGTTTCCCCAGCGCGAACGCGCCTTGGCGATGGGCATTGCCATCGGCGGCGCGAGTCTGGGCGCCGTCGTGGCGCCGCCACTGACCGTGTGGCTGGCGGAGATTGCAGGCTGGCGCGGCGTGTTCGCGGTGACGGGGTTGATGGGGGTCGCGTGGGTTGTGGTTTGGTGGGCGTTGTCCCGCGAGGTTGCGCGCTTGCCAGCCGTGGCGGCGGAGTTGTCGGGAACAAGGACTGAGGAGCAACAAACTGCCGCAGGTCCACGCGAAGATCGTCCCACGCTGGCCGCGCTGCTCTGCCGGTTGGATGTGTGGGGCTTGGCCCTGGTCCGGTTCATCGTGGACCCAGTGTTTTACTTTTACATGTTTTGGATTCCGAAATACCTCAACCACGAACGGGGCGTGTCGTTGCAGCAGATCGGGGAACTGACCTGGATTCCATTCCTGGCGCTGGGCCTCTCGAATGTCGCGGGCGGCTGGACCTCGGATCGGATGATCCGCAGCGGCTTGCCGGCGCTGACCGCGCGGCGACTCATCATGGCTGCGGCGGCGGCGTTGACGATCGCTTCCAGCTTTGCCGGACGGATGCAAACCGTGGCGATGGCGCTGACCATGATGTCGCTGCTGATGCTGGCCCACGGTTTCTGGGTGACCAATTACGTGACCGTCATCAGCGAGCGCTTCCCCAAAGGCGCGGTCGGCACGGTGATGGGGTTCGCCGGAGCGGTGGGCGCGGTGGGCGGGATGCTGGCCAACACGGCGATCGGCTGGGTGGTGGACCATTTCTCCTACGGGCCCGTCTGGCTGGCGTCCGGCTTGATGTATCCGCTGGCGTTCGTGGTGCTGCTGCTGACCGTCGGGAGCAGAACCCCGGACGGGAGAAACACCGTTCCAGCCCCCGCACAGTTTTCCGAAGGATCAACGCGATGAAAAAGAAACCTCAAGAGAACCGATTGCAGATTCCCCGTCGCAAGCCGCTGACCGCGCGGGTCGGCGTGTTTGGCGTCGGGCACCACACCTACTGGGAACAGTTTCCCGGCTTGCTCGATGAGATGCAGGCGAAGCAACGGAAGCTGGCGGAAAAGTTGAAACGCTCCGGCGTTGAAGTGCTGGACTTCGGCCTGGTGGACAAGGCGCAAGGCGCCTACGACCTGTTGCCGAAATTGCAGGCCGCCGATCTGGACCTGGTCTTCTGCGACATGGTGACCTACGCCACGTCATCGACGTGGGGCGTACTGGTGCGGAACCTCAGCGTGCCGGTCGTGCTGGTCGCACTCCAGCCGATGGCGGCCATGGACTACGCGAACGGCTCGACCTACATGCAACTGTGCAACGACGATTTCTGCTCGGTGCCGGAGTTCACTGGCGTGGCCGCCCGTATGGGCCGCCGCGTGCCGCCCGTGGTGCTGGGCACGCTGGAGAACGATCCAGTCGCCGACCGCGAACTGGCCGGCTGGTGCCAGATCGCCAAGGTGCTGCACGATCTGCGCCGGGCGCGCCTCGGGCACCTGGGCCACGTGCTCGAATCCATGCTCGACATGCACACCGATCCCACCGCCGTCACGGCTGCCTTTGGCTGTCATGTCGTCCAGGCGGAAGCGGACGAGGTGATGTTCCACTTCCGGCAGATCGCGGCCAATGACCCGGCGGTGAAGGCCAAGCGCGAGTTGATTCTCTCCTTCTTCGACACGCCCGATCCCAAGAGCGATCCGGTGACGACGCGGTTGACGGAAGCCGACCTCGACCTGGCTGCGCGCGCGGCGGTGGCGCTGGACCGGTTCATCGACGCCAAGCAACTCCACGGCCTGGCCTATTACTACGAAGGCGAGCCGGACTCGGAACTCCGCAAGCTGATCAGCAGCTTCATCGTTGGCAATTCGTTGCTGACCGCCGCCGGCTTCCCGATGTGCGGTGAATACGACCTCAAGACCTGCCTGGCCATGCTCATCATGGACCGGTTGGACATTGGCGGCAGCTTTGCCGAGTTCCATCCGGTGGATTTCGTGCGCGGCACGGTGCTCGTCGGCCATGACGGGCCGCATCACCTGAACATCGCCGACGGCCGGCCGGTCCTGCGCAGCCTGAAGAAATACCACGGCAAACCCGGCTCCGGCGCGAGTGTCGAATTCAGCCTCAAGACCGGCCCAATCACGATGCTGAGCATCGGCGTCACCGCGCAGGGCCGGTTCAAGTTCGTGATCGCGGAAGGTGAGTCACTCCGAGGCCCCATCCCGCCAACCGGCAACACGAACACGCACGGGCGCTTTCAGCCCGACGTGCGGACGTTTCTGAAACGCTGGGTGGCCGAAGGGCCGACGCACCATTTTGCCCTGGGCATCGGCCATCACGCGCAAACCATCCGGCAACTGGCCGACCTGCTGGGGATCGAGAGTGTGATCGTCGGCGCGCATCATGGTTCGCTGTGAGAGGCGGACCAACCGCACCTGTGGGCGAACCTCGTGAAACATCCCGAGCGCACACCGGCGCTAGGCGTCTTACCGAGGCAACAAGACGAAAGAGTGCAACCATGAAACAACTAATCGCGATATTGACGACGGCCCTGGCGCTGGCATGGCCAGCCTTTGGCGGGAGCACAGAGCTGGAGCGGGGCTTCCAGCAGCCGCCCGATTCCACCAAGCCGTGGTGTTACTGGTATTGGATCAGCGACAACATCTCCAAGGAAGGCATCAGCCGTGACCTTGAAGCGATGGCGCGGGTCGGCATCGGCGAGGCGCTCATCGGGAACATCTTTCTCGACGACATTCCCGCCGGCAAAACCAAGGTGCTCACCGAGGAATGGTGGAAGCTCGTCGAGCACGCCATCCGCGAAGGCGGGCGCACGGGCGTCAACATTGGCATGTTCAATTGCCCCGGCTGGAGTCAGTCCGGCGGGCCGTGGATCAAACCGGAGCAGTCCATGCGCTATCTCGTGTCGTCCGAGACTCGCGTCCGGGGGCCGCTCAAGTTCGAGCGGAAACTCGCCCAGCCGAAAGATCAGTTCCAGGACGTGGCGTTGCTGGCGTTTCCCGCACCGCAAGCTGACGCGGACTCCGTGGCGGCACGCGCGCCGCGCGTGACATGCACGCCCGTAGCTCAAGGCGCGGAGAGCCTGATCGACGGCAAGTCGGAAACAGCGCTCAAGTTCCCCACCGGCGCCGGCGCGGGCAAAACGCCTTTCACCATCGAACTGGAAACCGCGCAGCCATTCACCGCGCGCAGCCTGGCGCTGACACCGGCGGATTCCAGTTGGGCGGCCAAGTGCGAGCTGCATGTGGCGGATGCGGACGGGCCGTTCCGCTCTGTGAAGTCCTTCAAGTTTGACCGCTCCAACATGGCCATTGGCGTCGGACCGCTGCCGCGCGGGCCGGTCACGGCCACCTTTCCAGCCGCCACCGGCCGCCGCTTTCGCGTGTTGTTCACCAGCGTTTCAGGCAAGGCGGCGTTGGCGGAACTGAATCTCTCCGCCGCCGCGCGTGTGGAATCGTTTGTCGAGAAACAACTCGGCAAGATGCATCCCACGCCGCTGCCGATGTGGGACACTTACCTCTGGCCCGCTCAAGCGGAACTCGACTCCGCTCGGCTCGCCGTGCCGCCACAGAGCGTGGTCGATCTCACCGCCAAGCTCTCTCCAGACGGCACGCTGCGTTGGGATGCACCGGCGGGCGACTGGATCATCCTCCGCACCGGCATGACGCCGACCGGCACCCGCAATGCGCCCGCTTCGCCGGAAGGACAGGGGTTGGAAGTGGACAAGATGAATCGCGACCTCGCGAAGCATCACTTCGACGCCTTCATCGGGCAGGTGCTGAAGCGGATGCCGGCGTCCGACCGCAAGGCGTTCAAGCACGTCGTGGCCGACAGCTACGAGATGGGTTCGCAGAACTGGACCGATGGTTTCGCGGCCACGTTTCGCCAGCGCTACGGCTACGACCCGAAGCCGTGGCTGCCCACACTGACCGGTCGCGTCGTCGGCAGCGCGGATCAATCGGATCGGTTCCTCTGGGACTTGCGGCGCCTGGTGGCGGATCATATCGCAACGGATTACGTCGGCGGCTTGCGCGACCTGTGCCATCCGCACGGCCTGCAGTTGTGGCTGGAGAACTACGGCCACTGGGGTTTCCCGGCGGAGTTTCTGCAATACGGCAACCAATCCGACCGCATTGGCGGTGAGTTCTGGGTCACAGGCGATCTGGGCTCCATCGAGTGTCGCGCCGCGTCTTCCTGCGCGAACACCTACGGCAAGCCCATCGTGTCGGCCGAAGCGTTCACCGGCGGTCCGGCGTTTCAAACCGTGCCTTCGACGATGAAGGCGCGCGGCGACTGGGCGTTTTGCGAGGGCATCAATCACTTCGTCCTGCACGTCTATATTCAGCAGCCGTGGGAAGACCGGAAGCCGGGCATCAACGCCTGGTTCGGCACGGAGTTCAACCGCCACAACACCTGGTTCGAGTCCGGCCAGGCGTGGATTGATTATCTGCGGCGGAGTTGCTTCCTGCTGCAACAGGGCACGCGCGTCGCCGACGTGGCCTACTTCATCGGCGAAGACGCGCCGAAAATGACCGGCCTGCGCCAGCCCGAACTGCCGGTTGGTTGCGACTTCGATTACATCAACGCCGAGGTTATCCTGGTAAAACTCAGCGTGAAGAACGGTCTGCTCACGTTGCCGCACGGCACGACCTACCGCGTGCTGGTGTTGCCGGAACTCGCGACGATGCGCCCCGCCGTGCTCCGCAAAATCCGCGATCTCGTGAACGCTGGCGCCACCATCATTGGCCCGCCGCCCTCGCGCTCGCCGAGCTTGGAGAACTTCCCCAAGCGCGATGAAGAGGTGAAGAAGTTGGCGGCGGAAGTGTGGGGTGAAGCCCTCACCCGCCCTTCGGGCACCCTCTCCCGTCCGACGGGAGAGGGCCGGGGTGAGGGTGCGGTCGCGCGTCGCTTCGGCAAAGGCCGCGTGATCACGGGCCAGAGCCTGAGCGCAGTTTTGGCCGAGTTGGGAACCGGGCTTGATTTCCAGAGCGCCACCAAGCTGCGCTTCACGCATCGGCGCGATGGCGCTACGGACATTTACTTCGTCGCCAATCCGCAGGCACAGGAGATTACAACCGTGGCGGCCTTTCGGGTTACCGGCAAAGCGCCGGAGTGGTGGTGGCCGGACTCAGGCCGCATCGAACGACCGGCTGTGTTTGAGGCGGCGGACGGAACCATCCGTCTCCCTCTTCATCTGGGGCCGCAAGGCTCGGTGTTCGTCGTGTTCCGCGAGAGGACGGGCGCGGCCAGTCCCATCGTCGCCGTGACGCGCGATGGCCAGCCGGTGATCGACACGAAGTGGACTGCGCCGCGCTCATCTACCGCAAGCACGGGCGTCACCGACATCGCCAACAACTTCACGCTGGCCGTTTGGGCCAGGCCCGCCGCCGATACCACGCTCGTTCGCGAGGCCAACAAAGGCGTCAGCGGCATGAGCGAGCCGCGCAACGACGTGATCTTTCCGCCGCATGGAAACACGTTCGGCGACACGGGCCACGCTGGCAGCGGGCTGGCGGTGGGCTGCAACGGCGTGGTGGTGTTCGAGCACGCGGGCAATTACTTCGCGCCGGTGCTGGTGCATCCAGTGGCGCTGCCGGACTGGACGCACCTGGCCGTGGTCTATCGCGAGGGCCAGCCGCATCTCTACGTGAACGGCGTCCTGGCGCATCAGGGACTGAAGAGCACCTTCACCGTGCATCCCGGCGCGGGCGGCGGCGGCTCGCCGTTTCGGGGAGAACTGGGTTCGCTGGAGCAATTCCCGCGCGCCTTGACGGATGGCGAAATCGCCGGCTTGGCGAAGTCCATGCCGCGTCCCGGTGGCGTCCAGGCGGCGAGCGCGATTCAGATTGTTCGCAGCCCGGACGGCGGCGTGGAAGCGACGGTCTGGCAGCCGGGGCATTACGAGTTGCGCTCGGCGGATCGCAAGACTCGCAGCCTCGACGCGACGCCGGGTGCCAAGCCTCTGGAACTGGCCGGACCTTGGGAGGTGAACTTCACTCCCGGTTGGGGCGCTCCGGAGAAAGTGACCTTTGAGAAACTGGAGGATTGGGCGCAGCATCCCAGCGACGGCATCAAGTTCTATTCCGGCAAGGCCACCTATCGGATCGCCTTCGACTGGAAGCCCGCCGCCGGACGACCCGCTGCTGATGAATCAGTGGACGCAAGCGCTTCGCGCTCGCGCTCCCTCGACCCGCTGAACGGTAGCCGACGTAAGGAGGCTCATTCTTCATCGGGCACTGCAAATCAGAGCCTCCTAACGTCGGCTGCTACGAGGCCCACAGAGAAGGGGAAAGCGCCGGTGGTGCTCGATCTCGGCAAGGTTCGCGATCTGGCCACGGTGCGATTGAACGGGCAGACACTCGGCACGCTCTGGCTGGCGCCGTGGCGACTGGACATCACCTCCGCCGTGCGCGCGGGCAGCAACGTGCTGGAAGTGGAAGTCGTGAACCCGTGGAACAACCGCCTGGTGGGCGACGCCAAGCTGGCGGCCGACAAACGGCTCACGTTTCTGGCAACGCCATCGGTCAGGCAGAACGATCCATTGATGCCGGCGGGTCTGCTGGGACCGGTGACGATTCAGGCGGGGGAGAGGGTCAAAGTTCGATAAACTCACTGTTAACCATGAGCCTCTTTACCCGTTTCATTGACCACTCAGCAGCGCTTAGGTGCTCGAAAGCCGATGCGGTCGGCCATATCACGGCGAAGGCGTTTGTGAAGGACGCCGGATTCGGTGACTGCCCGATGCAGATTGATTTCGAGTTTCTTGATTCGGGTGGACGGGTTGTAACTGGCAGACACGTCGGGACGGAGAGCAGCTATCGGGGTATCAAGGTTGGCGACCAGATATTAATTCGTTTCCTGGAGTCGGATCCCAAGACGAATGCCCCAAAGGATTCACTCGGTATCATCACGCCATTTTCAGGCAATGGTTAACAAGTCCGCCTCAACCCAACTGGGCTCCTCCGTTCAGAGTAGAACCGTGAATTCGCAAGCTCAGAGCACGCGCCATCTCCCTGTCAGCACCGATTGCTTGCCTCCCTCAATGCCATGCCCACCCCATGAACCACGTTGAACGTTTCCGCGCCGTGATGAACTTCCAGCCGGTGGACCGCCTGCCGCGCTGGGAATGGGCCGTATGACGGAACCAGACCATCGCGCGCTGGCACGTCGAAGGGCTGTCCCGAACTCAAGTGGAGCACAGGAAAGCATTGCCAACAAAGCCCGGCGGCGGCACGGTCTGGCCAGTTATGACGTGCATTGGAAAAGTATCGAAGGGTACCATTCTTCTGCCGCCAGGCATCACTCTGCCCGACGGAATGGAATTGGCCCTGAACATCCCCGATCAGAGTCTGAAGCCGTCCCTGCATGACAGACTGGCGGCCTTTGCCGGCATGGCGGACGACCTGCCGGCGGACTTGGCCGAGAACCACGATCATTATCTCCACGGGCATCCCAAGAAATGAGCGCGGTCTTTGCCGACACATTCTACTTCCTGGCCTACCTCAACCGGGCGGATGCCAACCACAAAGCCGCGGTGGCCGGTGCGCAGGCGGTGCAGGGGCCGCTTGTCACCACCGCCTGGGTGCTCACCGAGGTGGCGGATGCTTTTGCTGCTTCGGCCAGCCGCCGCCGGATGGCGGCGTTCATCGCCTCGCTGGAAGCCGATTCGGCCACACGCATCGTCCCCGCGAATCAAGAGCTGTTTCACCGGGGGCTGGCTCTGTATGATCAGCGACCCGACAAGGAATGGTCTTTGACGGATTGCATCTCCTTCGTGGTGATGAAGGATGAGGGCATGACCGAAGCCCTCACGGGTGACCACCATTTTGAGCAGGCTGGTTTCACGGCGCGGCTGCGGTAGCGGGCGAAGATTCACGGAGGCATGCAAGCCGCCAAAGTGTCATCGGTCCTGAGAGCTTAGCACATTTTCTTGTGCGTTACGCGCTCTCCGCCTGTCATTTCCCCATGAACCACGTTGAACGCTTCCGCGCCGTCATGAACTTCCAGCCGGTGGACCGTCTGCCGCGCTGGGAATGGGCCATGTGGTGGGACCAGACGATCGCGCGCTGGCACGGCGAAGGACTGTCGCGCAACCTGAAGTTCAGCCAGGTGATCGAGATCGCGCAGCAGTTCGGCCTCGACCCCTACCAGCAGTTCTGGTTCAGCACCACCGAGCCGACCATCGAGGCCACGCAGCACCACGTCGAAGGCACGGTCGCGAACATGGACGACTATCTGCGCCTGCGCCCGCGCATGTTTCCCAGCCACGCGGCGGCCATCGCCTCTATGCGGGCCTGGGCCGAGCGCCAGCGGCGCGGCGACGCGGTGGTGTGGTGTACCTTCGAGGGTTTCTTCTGGTTTCCGCGCACGCTGATGGGGTTCGAGCAGGTGAGTTTTGCGTTTTACGATCAGCCCGAACTGCTGCACCGGATCAACCAGGATTTGCTGGAGTTCAACCTGCGCCTCTTCGACGAGATGACCCGCGTGTGCGTGCCGACGTTCATGACCTTCGCGGAGGACGTGAGCTACAACCACGGGCCGATGATCGCGAAGAAGACCTTCGACGAGTTCATGGCGCCCTACTACCGGCAGTTGATCCCGCGCTTGCAGGAGCTGAACATCATACCCTTCGTGGATACTGACGGCGACGTGACGCTACTGGTGCCCTGGCTGAACGAAGTCGGCATCACCGGTGTGCTGCCGCTCGAGCGCCAGGCGGGCGTGGATGGACTGAAACTGCGCCAGCAATTTCCGAAGCTGAGCATGGTGGGCCACTTCGACAAGATGACGATGAACCGCGGCGAAGCCGCCATGCGCGCGGAGTTCGAGCGCCTGGTGCCGCTGATGAAAACTGGCGGCTTCATCCCCAGCGTCGATCACCAGACGCCGCCGGGCGTGTCGCTGGAGCAATACCGATGCTATCTCCGCTTGCTGGAGGAATACACGGCGGCGAGCAAGGAATGAGTCATGACTGGTCAACCCTCGAAGGATCAGATGCGTCAGACGTTTCTGGGAAGAGCCAGAAACCCTCACCCCAGCCCTCTCCCATCCGATGGGAGAGGGAGGACCGAGTCACGCGTCGTGACGAGACAGGCACCGGCTTTCGTCGAGCGCGCGCAGTGTGTTCCCTCTCCCATCCGATGGGAGAGGGAGGACCGAGTCACGCGTTGTGACGAGACAGACGTCGGCTTTCGTCGAGCGCGTGCAGTGTGTTCCCTCTCCCGTCGGACGGGAGAGGGCCAGGGTGAGGGTTGGGGAAACGTTGATTGGAAACCTGACGCCACCCACACGCTCTGGCCTGCCTTGGTTCCCGAAAAATTCTCTGATAGCCAGAATTCACACGACGAAACTCCCATGATCTCTTTCTTCAAACCTCTCTGCCAACGCGCGGTGCCGCTCGCGCTTGCCGCAATCACATTCCTTAGCCAAGCCTCTGCCGCAGACGTGGCTGCCGACCTGGAGACAGGTTTCCTTCGTCCGCCCGACTCAGCCCGACCGTGGGTCTATTACTTCATCATGGACGGCAACCTCAGCCGCGAGGGCATCACGGCGGACTTCGAGGCGCTGCAGCGCGCGGGCCTCGGCGGCATGATCATCATGGAGGTGGACGCGGGCATCCCGCGCGGGCCGGTGAAGTTCATGAGCGCCGAGTGGCGCCAAGCCTTCAAACACGCCGTCGCCGAGGCAGAGCGGCTGGGCCTGCAAATCACCCTCAACGCCGGGCCGGGCTGGACCGGCAGCGGCGGACCGTGGGTGAAGCCTGAGCAATCCATGCAGCATGTCGTGGCCAGCGCGGTCGAGGTCGTGGGGCCGACGAACTTCAATGCGACGCTCTCGCGTCCATCACCGCGCCCGCCCTACTTCGGCAATGCCGGACTGCCGCAGGCCATGCTGAAGGCCAAAGATGAGTTCTACGTGGACGTGGCGGTGCTGGCGGTGCCCAAGACCAGCGAAACGCAACGCATCGCGGACATCGACGAGAAGGCGCTCTACCTCCGGCATCCTTACTCGTCGCGTCCGGGCACGAAGCCGTTCTTGCCCGCGCCGGCGAATTATCCCGCGCTGCCCGCGGACGCGGTGATTTCGGCGGATCGAGTGATCGACCTGACGGGGAAACTCAGCGCCGATGGCCGGTTGACATGGAGCGTACCGGCGGGCGACTGGACAATCCTGCGCTTCGGCCGCACCAGCACCGGCGCGAACACGCGGCCCGCGCCCGCGCCCGGCCTGGGTCTCGAATGCGACAAGTTCGACCAGGCCGCCCTGGACGCTCATTTCGACGCCTTCGTCGGCGCATTGCTCCGCGAGATCGGGCCGCGCCGGCCATCGCCCGACCGAGGCTGGAACATGTTGCACATCGACAGTTGGGAAATGGGCGCGCAGAACTGGACCGCCGCCTTCCGTGACGAGTTTCGTCGTCGTCGCGGCTACGACCCGGTGCGCTACTTGCCCGCGGTGACGGGGCGCGTGGTGGAGAGCCTCGAAGTCTCCGAACGCTTTCTGTGGGACCTGCGGCAGACCGCGCAGGAGTTGACCATCGAGAACCACGCCCAGCATCTCAAGGAACTTGGCCGCCGGCACGGCTTTGGATTGTCCATCGAGCCTTACGACATGAATCCGTGTTCTGACATGAGCCTCGGCGGGGTCGCGGACGTGCCCATGTGTGAGTTCTGGCTCTACGGTTTCAACTCGACGTTCAGCGTTCTCGAGGCCGCGTCGATTGCACACACCGGCGGGCGGCCCATTGTGGCGGCGGAATCGTTCACCTCCACCGATGCTGAGCGGTGGCAGGCGCATCCGGCGTCGATGAAAGCGCTCGGCGATTGGGCGTTCAGCGCGGGCGTGAACCGCATCGTCTTCCACCGCTCGCAGCACCAGCCGCAGCTTGATCGCCGGCCTGGCATGACGATGGGGCCGTACGGCGTCCACTGGGAGCGCACCCAAACTTGGTGGGACCTGGTGCCCGCGTATCACGCTTACCTGGCGCGCTGCCAGTTCTTGTTGCGGCAGGGATTGCCGGTGGCGGATGTGTGCTACCTCGTGGCGGAAGGCGCGCCGCACGTGTTTCGCCCGCCGACTTCGGCCACTCGCGGCCATCCACCGGAGCGCCTCGGCTATAACTTCGATGGCATCGCGCCGGAGACGCTGCTGGCACGCATGACGGTGCAGGAGGGAAAACTGGTGCTGCCCCACGGCCTGAGCTACCGCGCGCTGGTCCTGCCCGAGCGCGACACGATGACCCCAACGCTGTTGCGCAAGGTGAAGGAACTCGTCCAAGCCGGCGCCACGGTCATCGGCCCGCGCCCGCTGAAATCGCCGAGCCTGAGCCGCTATCCGCAGTGCGACGAGGAGGTGAAGAAGCTGGCGGACGAGTTGTGGGGCAAACAGGAACGGAAGGATGGACCAAGCAAGGCCGCTGCCGCTGACTCAACACTCCAACACTCCAGCACTCCGACACTCCAACGTGCTGTCGGCAACGGCCGCGTGGTGTGGGCGCCCGGCACGCCCTCTGCCCCGGCCCCAGAACCCAGAAATCCACTGGAGCAGGCGAAGTGGATTTGGCGCGCGGAAGGAAAGCCAGCCGCCAGCGCGCCCGCCGGCAAGCGATTCTTCCGTCGCGTGGTGGCGCTGGGCGGAAGTGCGAGCATCGAGTCGGCCCGCGTGTTCATGACGGCGGACAACTCGTTTGAACTCTTCGTCAACGGCCATCGCGCCGGCCGCGGAGACAACTTCCATGAAACGTACGCGCTCGACATCACGCCGCTGCTCAAGCCGGGCGCGAACGTGCTGGCCGTCGAAGCGGAGAACGGCGGTGATACGCCCAATCCGGCGGGCCTGATCGGATCGCTGATCGTCAAGTTCCGCGATGGTCGCGTGCTCGAAGTGCCCACGGATCGGAGTTGGCAGGCCGCGCAAACCCCGGCAGCCGATTGGACCACTGACACCGCGCCCACCGCGGCTTGGAGCGCGGCGATGGAACTTGGTGCGCCCGGCATGGCACCTTGGAATCGGCGTGGCAAGTCAGCTTCGGAACCGGAGCAGTACGGCGACTTCGCCATTGTCGCGGGGGTGCTGAACGAGATGGGGGTGACGCCAGACTTCGAGTCCGACGGGCCGTTGCGTTACGCGCACCGCCGCGTCGGCGACGGCGACATCTACTTCGTCGCCAACCGCGAGGACCGCTCGGTGGACGCGGCCTGCACCTTCCGCGTTTCCGGCAAGACGCCGGAACTGTGGGACCCGCTGACGGGCGGGCGACGCCGCTTGCCGGACTTCACTTCGACGAACGGGCGCACCACGGTGCCGCTGCGCTTCGAACCGACGCAGTCGTTCTTCGTCGTCTTCCGCCCAGCCGTGACGGCCGCGAACGTGGCCGGCCGGAATTTTCAGGACGTGATGAAGATGGCGGAGTTGTCCGGCCCGTGGGAAGTCTCGTTCGATCCGAAGTGGGGCGGTCCGCAGAGCGTCACTTTCCAGGCGCTCGAAGACTGGAGCCAGCGACCGGAAACCGGAATCAAGTTCTACTCCTGCATGGCCACGTATCGGAAGACCTTCGACTTTGCCGGAGCAGACGTCAGCGGCCAGCGGCCAGCGGCCAGCCGGCTCTATTTGGATTTGGGCAGCGTGAAGAACCTCGCGCGCGTCCGCCTCAATGGGCGCGACCTCGGTATCGTCTGGTGCGCCCCGTGGCGCGTGGACATCACCGCAGCCGTCAGGGAGAAGGACAACCAGTTGGAAATCCTCGTGGCGAACCTGTGGCCCAACCGGCTGATCGGCGACCAGTCGCTGCCGCCGGACCAGCGGCTGACTTCGACCACCTGGAACCCGTTCAAGAAAGACTCGCGACTGCTGGAGTCGGGGTTGCGAGGTCCCGTGACACTGGGCATGGAGAAGGCGGAAGACTCCCAGTGAAGGCGGGGCCGGAGCGCCGGCTTCAACGAAGGGGTCTCCGGGCGGCACGACGGGCGAGTCGCCCGCCCGACTCTCGCGAGCGAAGTCGCCTGCGCCACGACGGCGGCAGTGTCAAGATGCGTCCGGGGTTGCCCCAGCGAAAGCAAGGCTGCAGCAAGCTCCCGCCCGGCGCACCGGGTAGCGCAGGCTTTCCAGCCTGCCGTATCGCCGACTTTCAGTCGGCTGGCCGGACGATGTCCCGACCGCCTTTGAACGTCCTCAACGGCTTCCTGCCGGGGACGGTCTGCAGGTTGGAAAACCTGCGCTGCGAAAGTGCCGCCCGGCTCCCTTCTGAGGAAATCGTCGCGGCCTGCGACGATTCCGGGAGATACTGATAGACTGGAAAGTCTGCGCTACGAGCGCTCCCGAACCGAGCTTGATGCAGCCTTGCAGCGAAAGCTTTACAAGCTCCACGGAAAGCCCGACAAACCCAGTGGACACGCTGTCTCGTCGAGCCTTGAACACCACACCGCCAGCCGCCATTGCCTCCGGCGCCACCCCGCCTGGACCTTCAGACTTCGTCCTCCGCGCACGCACGTTCGAAATCCGCTTCCCCCGGCCGCCCCTGATCATGGGCATCCTGAACGTGACGCCGGACTCCTTCTCCGACGGCGGGCTGTTCCTCGACGCGGACGCCGCCGTCGATCAGGCGCTCCAGTTGGAGGCCGAGGGCGCGGACCTGCTCGACGTGGGCGGCGAATCGACGCGGCCCAACGCCGTGCCGGTGCCGGAGGAGGAAGAACTCCGCCGCGTGGCGCCGGTGCTGAAAAAGCTGGCCGGACGGCTGAAGGTTCCCGTCTCCATCGACACCATGAAACCCGCCGTCGCCCGCGTGGCGCTGGACCTCGGGGCGTCTCTCGTGAACGACGTGGCCGCCAGCCGCATGACGGACGAGATGTGGCGCCTCGTCGCGCACTCCGGCGCGGGCTACGTGGTCATGCATACGCAAGGCACGCCGCAGACCATGCAAGTCCATCCGCAGTACGACGACGTGGCGCGCGAAGTGGGCGAGTTCTTTCGGGAGCGGCTTGACCGGCTCTCCTCCCTCGGCGTGCGCGCGGAGCAGGTCATCCTCGACGTGGGGATTGGCTTCGGAAAAACGGTGGCGCACAATTTGCGGTTGTTGGCGGCGCTGGGAGAGTTTAGAACGTTCCAGCGTCCCTTGCTGGTGGGCGCGTCGCGGAAATCGTTTCTCAGCGCGGTGGCCGGCGGCGGCGTGCGCGAGCGGCTGCCCGGTTCATTGGCGGCGGCCTGCTGGGCAGCGCAGGCCGGGGCGCAGATCGTGCGGGTGCATGACGTGGCCGCCACGCGGCAGGCGCTGGCCGTGACCGCGGCCATTCAGGCGCACAGAACAGAATGATCGAACTCATCCAGAGCCTTTGGCGGCCCATGCTGGAGATTCTCCTCATGGCCGTGGGCATCTATTACGTGGCCACGTTCGTCCGCGGCACCCGCGGCGCCGCTGTGTTCACGGGGTTCCTGGTGGTGCTGCTGGTTCTGGTGATGGTCACTCACCTCCTCAATTTGCAGGTGTTGAAATGGGTCCTCAGTCTGCTGACCCCGTTTTTTGCCATCGCGGTCGTGGTGATTTTTCAGCCGGAGTTGCGCCGCATGTTGGCCCAGTTGGGCAACGTGCAGTTCTTCGCCTCCACGCGGGAACAGCGGGAAGACATCGAAGTCATCATCCAGACCGTCGAGCGCCTGGCCGACGTGAAGATCGGCATGTTGCTGGCCATCGAGCAGACGGCGAACCTGGAGGAAACCGTCGAGTCCGGCGTCGTCGTGGACTGCGAAGCGACGCCGGAGATGCTCGAGTGCATTTTCTTTCCGAACAACGCCATCCACGACGGCGGCGTCATCCTCAAAGACGGGCGGATCAAGTTCGCGGCCTGCATCTTTCCGCTGTCGCGGCGGCAAGACTTGAACAAGTCGCTCGGCACGCGGCACCGCGCGGCCCTGGGGTTGAGCGAGGAAACCGACGCGCTGGTGGTGGTGGTGTCGGAGGAAACCGGCGCGGTGTCCTACGCCTACAAGGGCCAATTGGTGCGCGGGGTTTCGGCGGAGGAACTCCGCGCCTTCCTGACCACCGTGCTGGTGGCCGAGTCGGTCAAGCCCCGCAACCCCCTCGAGTGGTTCCGCTCGCTGGCCGCGGACCGCTCCAAGCCTGGCCCGGCCGTGTTGACCCGCAACGGCCCCAAACCCCATGAAACTGCGCGATCTGATCCTGCATAACTTCCAGCTCAAGCTGTTCTCGCTGGTGCTGGCGGTGCTGGTCTGGGAATCGATCCACCTCTTTATCCGGCGCGATGCCGGCGGGTCCTTCCTGCCGTTCGTCACGCAGACCAATGCGCCTCCGCCCTCCCCATGAAAGCCCCCAAGAAAATCTTCGGCACCGACGGCGTGCGCGGCCGGGCCAACATCGAACCCGTCACCGCCGAGACTGCGCTCAAACTGGGCCGCGCCGTGGCCCACGTCTTCAAGACGCTCGATTCCTCCCGCGGCCCCGGCAAGCACCGCATCGTCCTCGGCAAGGACACGCGCCTGTCCGGCTACATGGTGGAGAACGCCATCTCCGCCGGCGTGCTCTCAATGGGCGTCGATGTGCTCTTCATCGGCCCGCTGCCCACGCCCGGCGTGGCCTACGTCACCCGCAGCTTGCGCGCCGACGCCGGCATCGTCATCACGGCTTCCCACAATCCGTACGACGACAACGGCATCAAATTTTTCCGCCCGGATGGCTACAAGCTCGACGACCAGATCGAAGGCCGCATCGAGCAACTGGTCTTCAGCGGTGAGATCGAGAACATCCGCCCCACCGCCCACGAAATCGGCAAGGCCGTCCGCATCGACGACGCCCTGGGCCGCTACATCGAATACGCCAAGGCCTCCTTCCCGCGCGGGCTGACGCTGGAAGGCTTCCGCATCGTGGTGGACTGTGCCCACGGGGCGGCCTACAAATCGACGCCTTGTGTCCTGCGGGAACTGGGCGCGGAGGTCATCGTGCTCGGCAACCAGCCCGACGGCACCAACATCAACAAAGACTGCGGCTCCATGCATCCGCAGGCCCTGTGCGAACTGGTCCGCGAGCGCCGCGCGGATTTTGGCATCGCCCACGATGGCGACGCCGACCGCGTCCTCCTGTGCGACGAGAAGGGGCATCTGATCGATGGCGACGACATCCTCGCCATCGCCGCGCTGGACATGCTGCGCCAGGGCACGCTGGCCAACAAGACCATCGTCACCACCGTGATGACTAACGCCGGCTTCGAGCCTGCGATCAAAGAGGCGGGCGGCGCCGTGGTGCGCACGCCGGTCGGCGACAAGAACGTGATCGACGAGATGCTCAAGCACGGCTTCAACCTGGGCGGCGAGCAAAGCGGCCACATCATTTTCCGCGATCACAGCACGACCGGCGACGGCCTGGTCGCGGCCCTGCAGGTGCTGAGCATCATGAAATCGCGCAGCCGGCGGCTCTCCGAACTCGCCCATTGCTGGACGCGCTATCCGCAGCTCGTCACCAACGTCCTGGTGCGCGAGAAGAAGCCGTTCGAGCAACTTGACGGCATCCTGAACCTCGTCAGCCAAGCCGAGGCCGCCGTCGCCGCGGAAGGCGGACGCGTCATGCTGCGCTACTCCGGCACCGAGCCGAAAGCCCGCCTCCTCATCGAAGGCCGCGACCGCGCCACCCTCGACAAGTGGACCGGCACGATCTGCGACGCGATCCGGAAACAGGTCGGGGCGTGAACGAAGGGCGGTGGAGTGGAAAGCCGGTCGTCCACGTCAGGCGTCATTCGAACCTTCCAGGCTCATGCGCAATCCAAGGCGAATGACTCGCGATCTCGCCGACAAAATAGGACGCCGCATTGCCGAGCAGCGAGGCGACCAAAGCGCGCTTCCAACTGACGCCGACAAACTCGCTCCCCTGAACAAAGGGCGCGGACGCCACCAGCTTGACGAGCACCGCATCGACCAACACCACACCCGGCTCCAGCAGCCAAAGCGATACCCGACTGGTGAGCGGCAGGAAGGCGAACAGGAAGAGACCGATGTTGGCGATAATGAGGGTGCCAAACGAAGGCACGATCAAGATTCCCGTGGACACCAAGGTCAGGGTCGCGAGGCCGGATTCAATCACCAGCGCCCAAAACGCGACGATCCCAAACGCGAGCGCCGACTGCCCGTCGATCTTGACCGGATTCGCGTGAACCAGGAGCGGGACCAACAACGACACGACGATAGTCAGACGCGCTCTCATGCCGGGGCCTGACAGTGGGGATCTCACTTGGAAGCGGGCTTCGAACCGGCCTCACTCGGCGCGTTGGTCACCCCGATGATTTCAAGATAGTTGGTGGGCAAAGGGAGTTTCGGGGTCCAGGGACAGTTATTGGCGAACATGACCGCGCGCTTGGTGACGGCGGACACTTGCACGCCCAGCGCTTTCATCTCACCGAACTTCCGTTCCAGCCCCGGCGGAAAATGCCACGCGACAGTGTAGAGAGGCAGCAGGACGGTTTCGTCCTCTTTGTCGCCCGGGAAATCGACCTGGGTGACCGTGGGCGGTTCACGCAAACGCAATTGCTTTTCGTCCAGGCCCAGCCGGTGCAGCGTGTCACGCGCCAACTGGATGGCCGTT
Source organism: Verrucomicrobiota bacterium (assembly GCA_016219875.1). Taxonomy (GTDB): domain Bacteria; phylum Verrucomicrobiota; class Verrucomicrobiia; order Limisphaerales; family JACRJZ01; genus JACRJZ01. The sequence continues at coordinate 104,658 of JACRJZ010000148.1, forward strand.
TTCTCGTCGAGCTTCCGGCTCATCACGGCCCGGGAGTGGAGCTTGGAGGGGTCTTCGCTGAAGAGTGATTGATTGTGGGCGCGGTCCTCAAAGAGGTCGACAAAACCCTCCATCATTTGCAGGTAGAAGCGGTTGGTGAAACCCGCGCAGACGAAGGGGGCGTTGGTGCCGGGTTTGGCGTAGAACCAAGCGATGTCGTTGGTCGTGAGCAGGCGCGGATAATCCAGTTGCCAGGCTTGCACCAGGTGGTTCATCTGCGCGACGGCGTAAGCGCGGGCAAAGTGCTCAAACGCCGCCGTGTGATGCGGATCGTAGCCGAACTGCGCGCCCCATTTCCCGCGATCCGGAGAAATGCCGAGCATCTGGAAATAATTCGTCGGCAGCGGTAGGGGCGGAGCGAGGTAGTTCTCGTAGGCGACCACCGTTTTCGTCAGGCCGGAAACCTCGATGCGGATGGTGTTGAATTGCGCCTTGGGCGTCGGCTTCCACTGCACCAGGAACACCGGCACCGGGTGGGCCTTCTCGTCGACTGACGTGTAAGAGTACTGCTGAGTCACCGGCGTTTCCATGAGACGGAACTGGGCTGGCGTGAGTCCCAGGCCTCGAAGAGCTTGCTTGGCGATTTCAGTGGCTTGCCTCAAGGAAAGCAGACTGCGCTGCTTGGACAGCGCTTTCAATTGGGAGATGTCGCGCTCCGTGTCTTGCCAACAGAGCAGACCGTCCTGATAGAGAACGAACTTGCCTTCCGTGAACGCGAAGCGGAAGCGGTTGCTGACTGTGATCCCGCCAGCGATCCCAGCCACCATCGGGGTGGCGTCCAGCCGAGTGATGTGCTCCGTCGCGATTTGCGGTGCGATGCCCAACTGCCACTGCCGGTTGAGGTGGTTGGCCTGCGTGAGCATGACGCTGAGCGCGTAGTCCCGGAAGGCGAGGGTGTTGGTCGGCACGTACCGAAGCCGCGCCGCGCGCGGCGACGTCGCAGCGGGATCCTGGTGTGCGTCTTGCAGCAGTTGCTGCCGCTGGAAGTCCGTGTCGCGCGTCGCCGCCGGGAGTGCCAGGGCGGCGACCACGCAAGCCAGACCAGCGAGAGTCCCCGCCTTACGGCACGGTGTCGTTGAACAAGAGTCCTTCGTAGCCATAGATAATGAGGTGGTTTCTTTCGCTCCACGCCGACGTTGCGTCTATCGCTTGTCTGATGCCAACTGGATTCCCTTGAATGCGGTGGGTGAGCCACTTGTCGAAAAACTCGCCGATAAACTGGACATGCCTTTGGTTGATTGCCCCAACGAAATCCTGCACTACCGCGCTGTTCCAGCCCATGAACGCACGGTAACGGACTCCTTTCGCATAGAAAACATTCGAGGACATGTTCTGGATTTTTGGGATGCCAAACGCATTGCACAGGTTGCCGTCGGCCGTCTTGCAGCCGTCCAAGAAGACGAAACGAAACGGATGGGGAGCATTGGTTTGAGTCCATGGCCGCATCGGGTCGCCCCAGTTGTGGAGGGCCGTATTGAAGTCCGAAATATCCAGGTACTTGCCCAAGCCCTTTTGTCCGATGTTCTTCGCGTTGCCGTGCCCGAAGTAATAGAAATTACGGACCTCATCGTGTCTCAAGATGTACAAGAGTTGGCTGAAGTCCATCTGCGACCCCAGTTCAAACGGGTTCTGCGAGTCTCCCGGTACTGCGCCCAGACCACCTTCCCGCGCTTCAGCCGCGGTGTAAACCACTTGAATCAAGCTTTGGAGTGTCACGGCCGAAATGCCGCCGTTGGCCGGGTTCCCGAAGACCGGCATGTAGCCGATGCCGAACTGGGTGTAGGGAAAAATGCTCTCGTTCTTCGGCCACGCCGTTTCCACCCAGATGAAGTTGGTGGCGACGGCGGGAGTTGGCCCCGAACTGCCGGGTCCGGTAGCCACCACGATCCGGTAATATTGGCTGGGGTATTGCTCGTACGTCACTTCGTCGTAGTTCCGAACTCGGAAGCCGCGATGGCCCTCGTCCATCAAGTAGCCCTGCGCGTCGGTCGGGCCGTCGAGATCGAACACGTCGTATCCGGTGTCGTCGTAGATTTCCACGTGGTAGTGCCCGTTGGCGTGGACGGACTGCGCTTGCACGTCGATGAAGAAGCCGGCCCAGTTGTACGGGTCCGGGAACCAGATTTGATTGGAAACCACGACTGAGACGGACGATCCCGGCATGTACACGCTTTCACCGAGGACCGCGCCCAAGTTCACTTGAAGGGTCCCATTCGGAACCTGAGTCGTGTCCCAGACGGCTTGCGGCTGGCCGCTCTCCAGTCCCACGAACTCCAGGCCTTGCACGGGAATGCCTCTGGGCGGGGTCGCTGCCGGAAGTGGCGTAGAGGGCGGCAAGCGTCAGTCCGGAAGTGAAACCGATTTCCACTGGCAGCGTCACCCTCCCGCTCAGTACCGTGCCGTTCGTGACACCGAAGAAGGAAACGCCGGTCTTCACGACTCGATAAAAACCGACGCAAGGCGCCGACTGGCTGGAATCGCTTTCGGTTTCCATGATTTGGGTACTAGCTTGCGCGAGACTGCGCCTTGGTGGCTTGCCCTCTCGAATCCACTGCTCTCGCTCGGCCTGGGCTTTGACGACGGCAGCGTGGAGCGTCGCGGTCAGATACTCGATGGCCGCCTTGCTTCGTCGCGCCTGCTCCGCGCGCCAAGCCGTGCGCTGCTCCGCGGTCATGGCCGCCCAACCCGTCGTGGACTGCGTCATCATCGAGTCACCGCCAGGGGCCGGAGGATCGCCGCTGCCGCCGCCTCCACCGCTGCCGCTCTGGCCCGGCTCGACAATGCCGCGGTGGATGAAGCTCGTCCAGTTCGTGCCCGCTGCTGGTGGAAGATTGTTGGTGAGCGTCACCCACGGACTGCTCGGCTCCAGCGTGGCGCGGTATTGGACGAGGTAGGTTTCTCCCGCTCGACTCGGCCAGGACAACACTGCATTGGTGCCTTGGACGGCGACGCGGAGATTTTGGATCGCGAAACACGGGAGGGCCGAAACCGTCAAGACGGCGGCGGCTAACAGGTTAGGATAGTTGGACTTCATGGCGTTTCTGTTGTTTCGGGTTTGCCTGGTCATCAATGCCTGATGCGAAAGAGGCGCGTCACCCGACGCACTCCTCGCATTCCAGGCACGACCAAGCGCCCTTCCCTCGAAGGAACACGCCCAGGTGCGCGCCCGTTTGGCGCGTACCCGGCATGGTTCCGAGGGAAGGAAATGGTTTTGGTCGTTTTTGGAATGCAATCCGTAGCCAAAAGCTACGCAAAGCAGTTTGCTTCAAAGAACATGAAAGACGAGGACTTATAGCTTCTCTTCCATCGTGGAAGCAATCGCGAATTTGAGAAGACGGAGCCTCCGCGGGGCTGCCTCAAGCTCGGTCTGGGGCTGCTCGGCGCGCGGCTGTCTCAGCCGCAGCCACGCTCGGAACCCCCGGCTCAAACCTCTTCACGAGCCGCTCTGTCGTTCGGGGCAGCGCGTATGCATGAAGACGCTTACGCCTGTCTCCACGGGGGCACGCTTTGGCGGCAGTGTTCGGAGTCCCGCCTTCAGGCGGTCCGGGCGCCTGACCGGCTGAAGCCGGAACTCCAAACCGAGTCCTCGGACGTGCTCTCAGGCGGTTTCTTGCCTTCATGCATGCGCGCTGCGTTCGGGGTCGCTGCGGCTGAGACAGCCGCGCGCCAAACCAGGAAGTTCTCTCCATGAAGAAATCCCCGGCCGCGTCGGTCCAAGTTCGCATGATTTTCCGAACGCTACCGCGCTTGTGGAAGTTCAATGTTCTGCTGACGTTGTTTCCCGCTGTCGGCTCGCTGGGGTTGGCCCAGGCTGCGCCGCTTGGTTTCGACGACGCGAAATGGATTTGGTTCTCGCGCGAGCCGATGCCCATTTCGCAGAGCTTTCCCGGCGGCGTGAACTTCTTCCGCGCCGCGTTCACCGTGCCGGCCGGAGTCCCCATCAAATCCGCCGAGATGATCGTGACGGCGGACAATCTCTTTTCGTTCCACCTCAACGGCAAGCTGGCCGGCGAAGGCCATCCCGACCCGAACGCCTGGAGCCAGCCCAAACGCTTCGACGTCGCCGGTCTGCTGGCGCCCGGCCGCAACGTGCTCGCCGTGGAAGCGGTGAACACGGTGCCCGGCCCGGCGGGCTTGATCGTAAAGCTCATCGTGAACGCTGCCGACGGTCAGATGGTCACGTTGGTCAGCGATGAAAACTGGAAGTGCAGCGACAACGAAGTCCCGAACTGGACTGAACCCGGCTTCGACGATAAACGCTGGCCGGCGGCGCACGTCATCGGCACGTTTGGCGTGGGGCCGTGGGGCCGGGTCGCGGTGCGGGCGGCGCTCGAACGCGCGGGCCGCCCGTTGGACAACGCGCGCCAAGCGGTCCGCCAGGCCCTCGAGGACCACAAGGACACCGCGCGGCGTGGCGGCATTCCCGGCCCGCGCTTCGTGGAGCTCACCCCGCCCGCCGATTATCCGTGGCCGGACGCGGTGGCTTTCGTGAGCGAGGATTGCAGCCTGTACCGCCCGACGATTCTCACGGGCACCAGCTACGACAGCCTCAACGTCACCATTTTCAACCCGCGCCACTCGCGCTCGTTCCCGGAGCATGACCTGCCGGCGCCGATGAAAGTGGGGCACAAGCTCCTCGCGTTGAAGCCGGCCCGGCCCGGCGTCCAGCCGCGCGTCTTGTGCGACGCCGGCGCCGGCGCCATCGGCTCGCCCAGCGTTTCGTTCGATGGCCGGTGGATTTACGTATCGATGGTGACGGAGGGCGAATCCTTCTTCCACATTCACCGTCTGCCGGCCGAAGGCGGAAAGCCCCAGCGGCTGACCGACGGGCCGTTTCACGACATCGATCCGGCGGAACTGCCCGACGGCAGAATCGTCTTCACCTCCACGCGCATCGGCACGTTCGAGGAATACCACAATCCGCCCTCGCGCTCGCTCTTCGTCATGCAGGCCGACGGGCGTGACATTCGCCCGCTGACCTACACGTTCATCTTCGACAACGAGCCGGAAGTGCTGGCCGACGGGCGCATCCTCTTCATTCGCTCGGACAACTTCTTCGATCGCGGCAAGGTCGAGACGCTCTTGCACGCGGTGCATCCCGACGGCACGGAAGGCTACACGGAATTCGGCCTGGACATCGGCCCGGATTACGGCGGCCGGCTGCGCGCCTTCAACGTCGGCAGCCCTGCGCCGATGCCCGATGGCCGCGTGGCCTACGTCGGCGGGAGCGGCATCGAACTGGGCCGGCCCGGCTGCGCGGCGCGGGAGATGCAGCACTTGCGCGTCGAGGCGGGCGACGTGGCCGCGCTGCCGGACGGACGACTGCTTTGCACAGTGCCACGCGTAACGCCTGTCATAAAAACAGTGCGCCGCAAGACGCGCATCGTGCCCGACTACACTTACGAGAAACTGGGCCTCGTCGATCCGCAGGGCCGGCGTGACGGCGCGGTAATCCTCTTCGACTCGACGGACGAACCGATTCATTCGCCGGTCTATCTCGGCCCGCGAATGCTCCCGCCGGTGTTGGCGGAAAAGGTCAGCCCGCGCCAGGCGGACGACGTGCGGGCCACGGGAATTCTCTTTTGCCAGGACGCGCGCTTCACCAAAAACACGACGGCGGGCTGGCCGCACGTCCGCGCCATTCGCGTGCTCGCTGGCAAGGGCCTCATGGTGCGCTCGTCGCATTCTTACATCGTCCACGCCGGCAGCGACGTGACCGAACTGGGCACCGTCCCGCTGGCGCCGGACGGATCGTTTGCGGTGGAAGTGCCGGCGGACACAGCCATCGCGTTCCAGGCGGTGGATGCCGAAGGCCGGAGCGAACTGAACGAGATGTCGTGGATTTATGTGCGCCCCGGGGAAACGCGCGGCTGTGTGGGCTGCCATCAGCCCCGGCAGGTGTCGCCGCCGGCGGCCCGGCCCGAGATGCAGGCGCTGCGCTCGCGCCCGCTACGGTTGCTCGGCCAGGGCCAACCGCATCGCTTCCGGGGCAACAACGCGGCGGTGACCGGCCAAATGGAGTTGCAGTTCGACCGCTACCGTGAAGTGGCCGGACTCAACCGGCACAGTGAAACCGAAGCGTCCTTGGCCACCGGGGCGGAGGAAGTGACGGCGCTCATCCAAGAACTCAAGGGGCGTGACGAAGGCAAACGGATTTCCGCGGCGCAACGCTTGTCGATCTTCCGCGACCTGCGCGCTGCCGGGGCGCTCGCTGCTGCCTTGCGCGACGGCAGCCGCGAAGTCCGTGTCGCGTCGGCGCTGGCGCTAGCGACGTGCGGTGGACGGGAATCCGTCACGCCACTGCTGGCGAGCTTGAGCGATGCGGAACCGCTCGTCGCCCAGGCAGCCGTCGTGGCGCTCGAGAACCTGACTGGCCACGCGGAAGCGTTCGAGGCTTTCGGCGCAGCCAGCGAGCGCGCTCCGCAGGCCAAGGCTTGGGACGACTGGTTCCACAAAACGAGCTGGGACAGGATCGAGCACGAACTGGTGCTGCGGCTTCAGAACACCGACCGCGACGTGGTCCGCCGCGCCGCCGTGGCGCTGGGCCGCATCGGGGGCAACGCGGCGCGGACGGCTTTGCGCGAGTACGTCGCTCGCCAGCGGATCCACAATCCGTTCCCGGAATGGCGCAAAGACCACGGCCACCGTGGCGATGGCGCGCGGTTCAATTCACTGGCCGCCGTGAATCCGCGGACGCTGCAAGCCGCCGTCCGCGCGCTCGGTTATCTCAAAGACGCCGCCGCTGTTCCGCTCCTGACCGAGATCATCCGTGGCAACCTCGACCCTGAAACGGCGAACCTTTTTCTCACCGAAGCCGCGGTCGAGAGCCTGGGCCGCATCGCCACGCCGGACGCCGAGGCCGCGCTCACGAACACTTTCGTCGCGTTCCGGGAATATCTCGACTACACCCGCTGGTACGGCGACCACGATGCCTTGATCGCCTGCCACGCTTCGCCGCCGCACTACTTCGTGATCGAAGCGCTGGATGCGATGGCCTCCACGCGCGGGGCAGGGCTGGTGGCCCATCTCATCCGCGCCGTGCCCACCGATCCCGACCGCGCGCTGTTTCCACACAACGACGATTACGAAACGCTCACGGGCCGCGTCCTCCGTCATGCTGGCGCAGAATCTGCCGTGGTCGAAACGTGTCTCTCGATCCTGGGCGATACTCAGGCGAAGCGCTCGGCGGAAATCCAGAAAGCCATCGCCACGACGCATCAAGCCTGGGGCGGCAAGCCGGACCCGGAGAACCGCGCGGCGCAAATCCTCTCGCTGACCTGCCGCGATCCGAAGTGCGAGCCGCGCCTCCGCGCCGCCTTTGACCGCTACCGTGCGAAATCGAATGACATCCCGCGCGTCTTCGACACCGGCATTCCCGTCGTGACCCAACTGCCGGTGAAGCACTGGGTCTGCTTCTTCCTGGCCCGCGCGCTGGGGAACCTGCGGCAGCCGCAGTCGGTGGATTCGCTCTTGGCCGCGCTGACGCAGTCACCTCCCGAATCGGCGCTGGGCCACCCCGATCCGCTGGGACCGGGCGTGCTGTTCTTGCACAACGATCTCACGCCGTGCTGGCGGGCGGCTGCGGCGTGGGCGCTGGGCCGCGTGGGCGACCGACGCGCCGGGCCGGCTTTGCTCCAAGTCGTCGCCGATCTGCGCAACGCGCCCGACACCCGCCACGCCGCCGCCGAGGCGTTGGGACAGCTTGGCGATCCGGCCAGCGCGCGGGAAATCAGGTCACTGGCCGCGAAGTACCCAGAGGTGGCGACCCGAAAAACTCTACTTCAGAGCGCGGAGCGGCTCGCGTGGTAGGAGGTGGTGCTGAAGCCATCCCGCATCATTCCGGTAAAAACCCTTTGCGAAAAAAAGCCGAATCTGACGAAATCCCTGCCGTCAAAGCCGAATATGAAATTCTACGTGAAGCGACTCCTTGCCGTCTTGGCTCTTGGAGGAATTCTCCTCGCCGTCACTCAGACGCGCGCCGCCGAACCCACCTACCTCTCGCCCGAAGCGCTGGCGGTCTCCCCGGACGGCAAGACGATCTTCGTCGCCTGCCTGACCGGCCACCGCGTGGCGGTGTTTGATGTCGCCGGCGGGAAGATCACGCGCACCATCGCCATGCCGGACAGGCCCACCGGCCTGGCACTCTCGGCAGACGGCGCACGGCTCTACGTGACGTGCGCCTCGCCCGCCAGCCAGGTTTGCGTGATCGACACCGCGTCGGGCAAAATCGCCGAGAAGCTGGCCGCCGGACACAGCGCGCAAGGGCCGGTGCTCAGTCCCGATGGCAAAACACTCTTCGTCTGCAATCGCTTCAATGACGATGTCAGCGTCATCGACCTTGCCTCAAAGAAGGAACTCCGCCGCGTCCGAGTCCAGCGCGAGCCGGTGGCCGCCGCGGTGACGGCGGACGGGAAGTTCCTCCTCGTGGCCAATCTGCTTCACACCACGCGGGGCGACGCGGACAACGTGGCGTCGGTCGTGAGCGTGATCGACGTCGCCGCGGGCAAAGTCGTGAAGGAACTTCAACTCCCGAACGGCTCCGGTTCGTTGAACGACATTCGCGTGTCGCCCGACGGCAAGTATGCGGTCGTGACCCACCTCTTGAGCCGCTTTCACCTGCCCACCACGCAACTGGAGCGCGGCTGGATGAACACCAACGCCAAGACGCTCATTGACTTGGCGAAGATGGAAATCATCAACACCGTCCTGCTGGACAACGTCGATAGCGGCGCGGCCAACCCGTGGGGCATCGCCTGGAGCGCGGACAGCAAGACCATCGTGGTGGCGCTTTCCGGCACGCACGAGATCAGCGTGACCGAGCTTCCGGGCTTGCTGGCCAAGCTGGCGAAACTCCCGGCGAAGCTGGAGGAAGGCAAGCCTTACGACTACAACGCCGCCTCGCGCATCCAGGCCGACGTGCCGAACGATCTGTCCTTCTTGGTGGGCGTGCGCCGTCGTATCCGCCTGCCGGAAGCCGAACGCGGCCCGCGCGGCGTCGTGGTGATCGGCAACAAGGCTTACATGGCGAACTATTTCTCGGATACGCTCAGCGCGGTGGATTTCACTTCCCAGTATCCGAAATGGGAGTCGTTCCCGCTCGGCCCGAAGCAGCCGATGACGAAAGCGCGCCAGGGCGAACTCCATTTCCACGACGCCAGCATTTGCTTCCAGGGCTGGCAAAGTTGTTCGAGTTGCCATCCCGGTGACGCCCGCGTGGACGCCCTGAACTGGGACCTGTTGAACGACGGCATCGGCAATCCGAAAAACAACAAGAGCCTCCTCTACGCCCACAAGACCCCGCCGGCCATGAGCATGGGCGTGCGCGAGACGGCGCAGATGGCGGTGCGCTCCGGCATCAAACACATTCTCTTCACGGTGCAGCCGGAGGAAATCCCCACGGCCATCGACGACTACCTCATGCGGCTCAAACCCGTTCCCAGCCCGCGGCTGGTCAAGGGCAAGTTGTCCGAGGCGGCGAAGCGCGGCGAGAAGCTCTTCAAGGACGCCAAAGTCGGCTGCGCGACCTGCCATCCGGGGGGGGCCTTCACCGACATGAAATCGTACGACGTGGGCACCAAAGGCCGCTTCGACAAGCCGGGCGAGAAATACGACACGCCCACGGTGCTTGAGTGCTGGCGCACGGCCCCGTACCTCCACGACGGCTCCGCCGCCACCATGCGCGACGTGCTGACAACCTCCAACAAAGGCGACTTGCACGGCAAGACCTCGCACCTCACGCCTCAGCAAATCGACGATCTGGCTGAATACATCCTGTCGTTGTGACGACTAATCCTTGTAGCCGGATCGACCATGACCTCCGCTGTAACCGCAGCCTCTAGCGCGCGCGCGACGCTCACCCAGCATCGCAGCGCGGAACTTGACCTGACCAGGACCGAATACCGCGGCCTGCGCGAACTGCACATCACCGTGCGCCCGTTGCCCGGCGAAACGCCCGCGGACACCGTGCGGCGGCTGGCGGCGGTGTTGAAGGAAAACGACGCGGCGGTGGTCCGGCAGGAATTCTTCGGCTCGCTGGCGGCGCATGGCGAAGTGATGCAGACCATGCAGCGCGAGTTGGGCGCGGTGGACTGGCCGGTCACCTACGTCCAGGGCGGGAGTTGCGGCCCTGGCCCGCTGGCGGGGACCCACGTGCTGGCCGTGGCCGGCGCTCCCGTGGAGACGATCGCTTTCGGCGGAAGGCCCATCGGGCGCAGCTTCAGTGACAAGTGGGTGCGCCATGTCCTCCTCAGCGACGTGCGCTCCACCGACACTTCGCTGCCGAAGCCGGACCAAGCCCGGCAGACTTTCGAGAACATGGAAGCCGTGTTGCAGCAAGCCGGCATGACCTTCGCCAACGTCGCGCGCACCTGGCTGTTCCTCGATGACATCCTTTCCTGGTACGGCCCGCTTAACACTGTGCGCACGGACTTCTATCGGCCCCGCGGCGTCTTCGACCGGATGGTCCCGGCCAGCACCGGCGTGAGCGGCTGCAATCCCGCCGGGGCGGCGCTGGCCGCGGGCACGTGGGCGGCAGAGCCGCTGAACGGCGCGTTCACCATGCGCGAAGTCACGTCGCCCAAGCAGTGCGAGGCCACCTGCTACGGCAGTTCTTTCAGCCGCGCAGTGGAGTTGGGCACGCCGGCCCTCTGCCGCGTGATGGTGTCCGGCACGGCCAGCATCGAACCGGGCGGCCAGAGCGTGTGCGGCGGCGACGTGGAAGCGCAGATCGACCTCACGATGGAAGTCATCCGCGCGATCCTGGTGTCCCGCGGCCTGGATTTTGCCGACGGCTCGCGCGTGACCGCCTATTTCAAGCGCCCGCAAGACGTGCGGTTCTTCGACGCCTGGCGCAAGGGCTACGGCTTGGAAAACTGGCCGGTCATCAACACCGTCGCCGACATTTGCCGCGACGAGTTGCTGTTCGAACTCGAAATGGATGCCCTCGCGCCCGCGAGTCCGAAGACGTAGCCGGGCGTTACTTCCCTTATGAAATTCCGGCTCTCGCTCGCCGTGCTGGTTTTGACGGGAGGCCGGATGCTGGCTTTGGAAACGGCCTCTCCGCCGCTCCCAGAGAACCTCGCTCTCAAAGCCAAGGCCACGGCCAGTTCCGAACACAACGGCAGCTACCGCGCCCGGTTCGCCATCGATGGCAAGGTTCCGTCCGCCGGCAGCCAGGAAGACACGGATCGCGCCTGGTGCGTGCAAGGGAACACGCACCGCCACGGCGCGGACTTCACGCTGGAGTGGACCAGCGCCGTCACGGTGGCCGAAGTCGTGTACTGGGGCCGGACCGCGTGGTTTGCCGAAGAATGCTGGAAGGACTACGAGTTGTGGAGCGGAGGTGTTTCCAGCGGGACAAGTCCGCTCGCCCAAGGCCAATTCCAAATGGGCCACGGCCCGCAGCGCATTCGGCTCTCGACGCCGGTGACAACGCGAAAGCTCACGCTCAAGTTCACCAGTTCCTACGGCGGCTTGAATCCGGGCGCTTCGGAAATCCAGGTCTTCGCCACCAGCCCGTCGGAGAATGCGCTCGCGAAGTTCCGTCCTTTGCCCAAGGGCCGCCCAGAGTTGATTGATGACGAAATCAAAGAGTCGTTGGAACTCGCCGCCAAGCTGGCCGAAGGGAAACTCGATTTCAACAAGCTCCTCCTCATCCAGCGCCGCGAACTGAATCCGTCGCACGTCTATACCTACCACGTCGAAGGCTTTGGCGCGGGCGGCGGCTTGGCGATTTGCGATCGGCTATCGGCTATTTCCGCGCCGTCGCTCCGCCAACTCGTCGCTTCCCCCGACGGGCAGATTCTCGACTGCGACCTCAGCTACGACACGAAGGAAATCCTGTTCAGTTGGCGCAAGACTCAGCACGAAGGCTACCAGGTCTTCGTCATCAACGCCGACGGTTCCGGCCTGGAACAACTCACCGACGGCCCGCACCACAACTACAACGCCTGCTGGTTGCCGGACGGCGGCATCGCCTTCCTTAGCACCCGCGCAGCGCGTTTCGCCTACTGCTGGATCTCGCCCGTCGGCATCCTGCATCGCATGGAGCGCGACGGCTCGGGCGTCACCCAGCTTTCCGCCAACATCGTCAACGACTTCACCCCCAGCGTCCTCGCCGACGGCCGCCTGATCTACTCGCGCTGGGAATACGTGGACAAACCGGCCATCCCTGTCCAGAGCCTCTGGACCATTCACCCGGACGGCACGGGCCTCGCGGGTTTCTTCGGCAACCGCGTGCTCAGCCCGGCCACGTTCATGGAGGCGCGCTCGATTCCGGGCAGTTCGAAAGTGCTCTGCGTCTTGACGAGCCACAACGGCCCCTGCCGCGGCGCCATCGGTACCATCGACACCTCGTTCGGCAACAACGCCCAAGCCGGGATCGAAAACCTCACCCCGGAGGTGAACATCGGGCGTGTGGACAAAGGCGATGGCAACAACATCCGCGGCCCGTACGAAAGCCCGTACCCGCTGGACCGCGACTATTTTCTCGTCTCCAAGCGCGGCACGGTGCTCGTCCGCAATTACGCGGGCACGCAGACTGCGACGGTTCTCCGCCCGAAAGACGGCCTTGGCTTCTACAGCCCGCAACCGCTCCGCCCGCGAACGAAACCGCCGGTGCTGGCGAGTGGGACAGGCGTCACGCCTGTCTCCATTCTCTCAAGCGATTCCAGAGACGGGCGCGACGCCCGTCCCACTTCTAAAGTCGAATGGGCCACGGTCGTCCTCCAAGATGTCTATCGCGGCCTCGAACCGCAGGTGAAGCGCGGCGAGGTGAAGGAGATTTGCGTGGTCGAGGAAATGCACAAAGTCGTCCGCACTGACGTAGCCAGCCGCCACTTCGGGTTCCAGTTCCCGGTCATCTCTTGCGGCGCGACCTATGCGGCGAAACGAGTCTGGGGCTACGCGCCCGTCGCGCCGGACGGCTCGGCCTGTTTCCAGGTGCCGGCGGGCCGGCCGGTTTACTTCATGGCCCTCGACGCTCAGGGCCGTGCCGTGCAGCGCATGAGGACGTTCACGCACATGATGCCAGGCGAGATTCAAGGCTGCGTCGGCTGCCACGAGCCGCGCCAGCAAGCCAACGCCGTGGGACGGGCGTCCCCGCCTGCCTCCGAACTCGCGGCTATCACCCCGGCGCAACTCCGCCCGCCGGAATGGGGTGACGCCGTGGGCTTCGACTACGCCCGCGTCGTCCAGCCGGTGCTCGACGCGCATTGCGGGAAGTGCCACAGCGGCGTCACCCCGGCGGCCCGCGTGGACCTGTGCGGCGATGCCACCGACTTCTTCAACGTGAGCTACGAGTTCCTCGCGCGCGGACGCAAGCGCAGCGGCGAAGCCGAGTGGGACAGCCCGTACGTGAACTGGATTCCCACCTACAACGGCATGGAGCAAAACATTCTCGAAGTCACACCCAAGGCTTGGGGTTCCCCGCGCAGCAAGCTCGCCGACGTGCTCCTCAGCGGCCATCCTGAAACCAACGGCGCGCCGCGACTGAAAATGGAAGCCCGCGAAATCCGCCGCGTGCTCGCTTGGATCGATCTCAACGTCCCCTACTATGGCACGAGCGAAACGGCGTATCCGGAGAAGCGCGGCTGCCGCCAACTCCTTCCGGACGATCTCGACAAGACACTCGCCGACGTGGGCCAGCGTCGCTGTGCCGGCTGTCACGACGGCGGGAAGTTCCCGCGCCAGTTCTGGACGCGCATCGTGAACCCGCATCGGAACAACTTCCTCCTGGCTCCTCTGGCGAAGGAAGCCGGCGGCAGCGGGGCGTGCGGCAAACCGGTTTTCCAGGACGCCACCGATCCCGACTACCAAGCCATCCTGAAAACTTTCGAGCCGATCACCGCGATGCTCCGCGTCCGCCCGCGCCTCGACATGCCCGGCGGCAAACCTGCGGACGTGGACCGCTCCTGCTTGGGCAAGCTGAATTGAACGCAGCGCGATGGCCAGAGGCCCAAACCTGTTGCGTGAGTGCTGAAACTGTGGAGAATCCTCCCCAGGCCCATGCAAGCCACGACAGCAATACCGCGACCGCCACGCAACGGCAGTATCAACGCCGTGCAGAAGGAAGACACTCCGATTCATGGCTGGTATCGGTTCGTGTTGTCCTATCCGCCGCATCTCGTCCGGCAGTACCTTTCAGGCTTCAAGGTCGGGCCGAGCGACCTTGTGCTGGATCCATTTTGTGGGACGGGTACCACTCTGGTGGAAGCAAAGAAACTGGGAATTCCCAGCGTCGGCTGCGACGCCCATCCCTTCGCCGCGTTGGCGTCGCGGGTCAAAACGACCTGGAATCTAAGCGCGGACCTTTTGCGGACGACTCTGAAGAACATTCTTCGGCGCGCGAGCCGGGTGAGTTCCACACACGGTCTGGGCGAACTTTCGTTTACCGCCCTCATGCTCCAGGAGGCGCCGGCCCCGCAGCCCAACGGCTTTCAACTTACGGAGGAGGAAGAGAAACTCCTGCCTGCCGGCTTCCTGAGTCAGCGCCCCTTGCAGCGCCTGCTGATATTGCGGGACGAGATCGAACGACAGACCGCGGAAACGCCGCAGGCGATCCACGAATTTTTGCTCTTGGCCCTGGCTCATGTCATCGCCAACGGCGCCGGCAATTTCGCCTTCGGTCCGGAGATTTACCGCACCAAGCCCAAGCCTGACTACGACGTCTTGGGCCACTTTGCCCGCCACGCGGACCTGATGATCGGTGAACTGGCCGCCGCCCAAGCCCGAGGCCTCGCCGCGACTCCCGCGCAAGTCCTCTGCGACGACGCGCGCGAACTCACGGAAGTTCCTGGAAACATTGCTGCGGTCATTACCTCGCCACCGTACCCGAACGAAAAAGACTACACCCGCACCACTCGTGTCGAATCCATCCTGCTCCGGCTGCTGACAGACAAAGCCAGCCTGCGCGGTGTCAAGGAGTCGCTCTTGCGCTCGAACACCCGCAATGTCTTCGTGAACGACACGGACTCCGGAGAAGTTGAGGAGTTCCCTTCCATCCAGAGCGTCTGCCGAGCCATCGAGCGGCGGCGCGTTGAGTTGGGCAAAGACAGCGGTTTCGAGCGGCTCTATCACAAGGTGGTCAGTCACTATTTTGGCGGGATGAGGCGCCATTTGCGGGCGTTGCGCCCCAAGCTGCGGCCGGGCGCAAAACTGGCCTACGTGGTCGGCGACCAGCTTTCCTTTCTGATGGTGCCGGTGGCGACTTCAAAGCTGCTAGCCGAGGTCGCAGAAGCAGAAGGCTACCGCACCATCGGCTGCGAACTTTGGCGGGAGCGGGTTGGAACCAAGGTTCGGAACTCGCCGACCAACGAAAAAACCGTCCGAGTGCGTGAGGAAGTCCTCCTGTTGGAGAAAGCAGAACCATGAAGCAGAGAGCGCAAACTGGGAACCACGGTGAGGTGTCGCGCAACCGCGATGAGGTCATGCAGCGCGTCTTCGAGAAGAACCACGTTGCTGGGGCCGATGAAGTCCCGTTTACGATGGACGACATCCGTGACGCCATCGCGGCGGTCGCCCGTTTGCGGCCGGGCTACCAGGAGAACAACGTGGCCGACGTGCGCTACCAGTACACCTCTGGGCGCCGCCCGCTGCCGGAATCCATCGCCAAGCATGGCCCGTGGATGATCGTCGGGCGCGGCAAGGCTCGCTACGCGTTCGTGAAACTCTCCGCCGCTCCCGAAATTAAGATTCAAGACGATCTGCTCACAATCCTCCTTCCAGACGCCACACCGGAAATCGTTTTGGAGTACGCGGGCAGCGACGAACAAGGGCTTCTTGCCAAGGTTCACTACAACCGGATGCTGGACATCTTCTTGCAGATTACGTGCTACCACCTCCAGAACCATTGGCGCACGTCGATCAAGCACAAGGGACAATGCGAGATCGATGACCTCTACGTGGGGCTGGATCTCAACGGCAGGCAGTTCGTGGTCCCGGTCGAGGCCAAGTGCGCCAGCGAGAGTCTGAGCAAGACCCAGATCGCTCAAATGATCGACTTTGCGCGTGAGCGGTATCCCCAGTTGATCCTGCGGCCTGTCGGAGTCCAGGAGATGAGCGACGGCTCCGTGGTCCTATTGGAATTCAGCCCTGCGGCCCATCCCGACAACATCAAGATCAAAGAAATGCGCCGGTACAAACTGGCGCCGATGGCAGACGTGCCGCTGGCAAAGCAGCAGAAGGGAGTGTGAGAGAATGAAATTTTTGCCGATCAGATTGCCTTGGCTCCCCATTCTTCTCCTGTCTTCCTGCGCCGCTCTTGCCCAATCCAACTCCTTCACCATCCCCGCCTGGGCCTTCGATCGCGGCAACGTGCGGGTCTTCACGGAGCAATGGGCCGATGCCGGACCGATGGTCGCCTACGGCGGACGCTCGCCGATCTTCTTGGAATACGACATCGACTTCCCGGTCGCGGGCGACTACGCGCTGAGCCTTTGCTACGCGGCCAGCGAGGCCAGGCCGGTCAAGCTGCTCCTGGACGGCCAGCCTGCCGGCGAGGTCTGCCGCACCGCCAACGGCTCGTGGAACACCGGCGGCGCGAAATGGGAATCGTCGGCCCGGCTCACGCTCACCGCCGGCCAGCACACCGTCCGCCTTCAGCGGAATGACGCTTTCCCGCATGTCGTGAGTTTGCGGTTCGAGTCACCGGCCATTCCACCAGACTTCGTGGTGAACCGGCCCAAGGCCCGCAAGCTTGTTCGCGCGACGCCGGCGACCGCGGAGAAGCCCTTCGACAACCAAGTTAGCCCGGTCGCGTTGCGCCTGGCCATCGCCGACCTGATCGCCGCGTTCGGATCGCGCTATGCCCAAGGACCGGAGTTCCTGAAGCGGCTCGATCAAGTGGAGATGGCGCTGAAGAATCCCGGCCCCGCCTCGCAGGCGAAGTCGAACCTCGTCGTGCTGCAACGCGAAGCTTTGTTGGCCAACCCGCTGCTGGACTTTGACAAGCTGCTCGTGCTGAAGCGCGGTTTCCCCAAACCGGAGGCCGCCCGTCACGCAATGGGCGGCGCGCTCGGCGTCGGCACGCTCAACGCTCACACGAGCGACGACACGCCGCGCCAAGGCCATTGGGACGACGAACTGGCCGTGCTCTCCCATCTGCGCGGCGAGCCGAAGCTCACCACACTTTACCGGCCCGAAACGAACGAGACGCTGATCGATCCGGCGCTGCACTTCGAGGCGGACCGAATCCTCTTCGCCAAACGCGGTGCGCAGGAGAACAACTGGCGGCTTTTTGAGTTGAAGCTGGAGATTGCCATCACCCCGGCCCTCTCCCATCCGATGGGAGAGGGAGACGCGCCAGACGTGGCCGCCGGTTCCTCCTCCAGTTTGCGCCAAGTCACCCCCGACGACGGCGCGGACGTGGGCCACTTCGATCCGTGCTACTTGCCGGACGGCCGGATTGTCTTCGCTTCCACGGCGGTCTATCAAGGGCTGCCTTGCGAGTTCGGCGCGCAGGCGATGACGTGTCTTTACCTGCTGGATCCGAGAACGCCGAGCATCCGCCAACTCACCTTTGAGCAAGACAGCGATTGGTGCCCGACGATGCTGCCCAACGGCCGCGTGCTCTACCAACGTTGGGAATACACCGATCAGTCGCACGCAAACTCGCGGATGCTGTTCCACATGAACCCCGACGGCACGGACCAGCGCGAATTCCGCGGGAGCGGCTCTTGGTTTCCCGGCTCGTTCTTTTACGCGCGGGCCATCCCCGGCGAGCCGAACCAGGTCATCGGCATTGCCACCGGACATCACGGCACGCCGCGTTCGGGACGGCTGCTGGTCTTTGACGTGAGCGAAGGCCGGCGCGACGGCGAGGGCATTGTCCAGGAGATTCCGGGGCGTGGGAAGAAGGTCGAACCCATCGTGCGCGACCGTCTGGTGGACGGCGTCTGGCCGCAGTTTCTCATGCCGTGGCCGCTCAGTGCCAAGTATCACATCGTCGCCGCCAAGCTCCGGCCCGACGCGCTCTGGGGCGTTTACTTGGTGGACGTGTTCGACAACGTGACGCTCCTCAAGGAGGTCGAAGGCGCGGCGTTGCTTTGGCCCATCGCGCTCCAAAGAACAGAGAAGCCGCCGGTCATCCCCGACCGTGTGAACCTCGCGAGCGATCAGTCCACGGTCTTCATCACCGACATCTACTCCGGCCCCGGCCTGAAAGGCGTGCCGCGCGGCATGGTGAAGAAGCTGCGCGTGATCGAGTACTACTTTTCGCGGCGCGGCTTTGGCGGACTCTACGGTACGCTGGGCCTCGACGGGCCGTGGGACGTGAAGCGCATCCTCGGGACAGTGCCGGTGGAAGCGGACGGCTCGGTGCATTTCAAAGTGCCCGCCAATTCCCCGCTCTCGCTGCAGCCGCTCGACGAACGGGGCCAGGCGCTGCAACTCATGCGCAGTTGGTTCGTCGGCATGCCGGGTGAAGTGGTTTCGTGCGCCGGCTGCCACGAGCCGCAGAACGAAGTTTCGCTCAACAAGCCGTCGCTGGCGGCGCGGCGCGGGCCGGAGCCTATCGAGCCGTGGCACGGGCCGGCGCGCGGGTTCAGCTTCGTGCGCGAAGTGCAGCCGGTGCTCGACAAATACTGCGTCAGTTGCCACGACGGCTCGAAAACGAACCCGCCTAGCTTCCGAGGCGGAGAATGGCTGACGGATTGGCAGACGCAACTGGCCGGCCACTGGGGCGGCGGCGGGAAGTTCACCAAGTCCTACTTCGAGCTTCAGCGTTTCGTGCGCCGGCCCGGCATCGAGGGCGACCGCCGGATGTTCACGCCGTTGGAGTTTCATTTCAGCACGACCGAGCTGGGGCAGATTCTCCGCCAGGGCCATCATGGCGTCGCGCAGGACGCCGAAGCTTGGGAGCGTCTGGCCGCATGGGCGGACCTCAACGCGCCCTTTTACGGCACCTGGGGCGAAATCCCGCAGTTCTGCCAAGAGCCGAACGGCGCCGCGAAGCTCGCCAAAGTGAACGCCCGCGCGGAGGAACTGCGCCGCCAGTACGTGCCGATGGGGCCGCATCCCAATTACGACGCTGTTCCCGAAACGCCAAGGTTCGACACCACGCCAGAGAAGCCTTCTGAGCCAATTTCAAAACTCGGTAGCAGCCGACGTGAGGAGGCTCTATTCAGAGGTCAGAGGTCAGAGATCAGAGATCAACTAAAGGAAACAGAGCCTCCTCACGTCGGCGGCTACGGTTTTGAAAGAGGCTCTTCTGAAATCTCAAATTTGAAATTTGAAATCTCAGCGCCGGGCTGGCCGTTCGACACCGCTGCCGCCGTCGCCAAACAGAAAACGGCGGCTATCGGCGGTCAGACGACGCGCACGCTCGCTCTTGGCGACGGCGTGACGTTGGAACTGGTGCGGCTTCCCGGCGGACGCTTTGTGATGGGATCAACGAACGGCGCGTCCAATGAGACTCCGCCAGCGGTCGTCGAAGTGAAGCCGTTCTGGATGGCGCGGTTCGAGACGGCCAACCGGCAGTTCAAGCAGTTCCACCCGGAGCACGAAAGCCGCACCGAGGACCGGCATGGCTACCAGTTTGGCCGGCTGGGCTACGATCAGGACCAGCCCAATCAGCCCGCTGTGCGCGTGTCGTGGGAGGAGGCGATGGCCTTCTGCCGCTGGCTGTCGCAGAAGTCCGGCCTCACGATCACGCTGCCTACCGAAGCGCAGTGGGAATGGGCCTGCCGCGCCGGAACGGCGACACCGTTTTGGTTCGGCGATCACGACGCGGACTTCTCTCCTTTCGCCAACCTCGGCGACAAGATGCTGGCCGAGTTTGCTGCCGATACCGCGCTCGACAACTACTCCGACGCGCGGCCCATGGTGAATCCCAGCCGCTACGACGACTGGATTCCGCGCGATGACCGTTTCGACGACGGCGGATTTGTTACCGAGCCGGTGGGCAAGTACCGGCCCAATCCGTGGGGCCTTCACGACACGCTCGGCAACGCCTGGGAATGGACCCGATCGGCTTGTCGCCCGTATCCGTATCGCGACGACGACGGACGCAACGACACTGCCAACGCCGACCGCGAGCGTGTCGTGCGCGGCGGTTCCTGGTATGACCGTCCGCAGCGCTGCACGTCCAGTTTCCGGCTCGCGTATCCGTCCTGGCAGCGCGTGTTCAACGTCGGCTTCCGCGTGGTCTGCGAGGAACCTTCCGCGACGGCCATGGGCGCGTCGCGTTAGATTCCGAATGCGCTGGCGGCTTGGCGGCTTGGCGTGACTCCCGAGCCTTTTTCAAAACCGTAGCAGCCGACGTGAGGAGGCTCTGTTTCCCTTGAAGTTTGAGCTTCCTCACGTCGGCTGCTACCGAGTTCTGAAATTGCCTCTCCCATTGGGAATTTCAGGCTGAAGAGTCCGGCTTGACCGGTTTTCCGCCGTCCTTCTTTTGTTCGCCAAACGCTGTCGCCTTGGTGTCCAGCGGGTGCTCGTGGCGGTACCATTCCTCGGACACCCGGCCGTCCCAGCAGGCCCAGTTCAGGGGATAGACTTCGGGATCGAACATCACATGGTAGAAATGCCAGACGACGATCGCCAGACACGCCAGGATGGCTTCGTAGTAATGGATGGTGGTGGCCACATCGACCGCCCAGCGCGGCAGGAACTGGGTGACACTCACGGGGAACCAGAGCATGAAGCCGGTGACCCCCATGATGACGGTGCCCCACACCACCGCCCAATACTCGGCCTTCTCCGGGTAGCCGAAGCGGGCAAACTTCGCCCGCGGCTGGCCGCGTGAAAGCAGGTGGACGGTGTTGGTCTTGAAGTCGTCGAGGTCCTTCTTGCACGGCAGGAAGTCCTTCAGGAGCTGGCGGCCTTGCGGGCTGCGGACCACGTAGAGCAAGTGGTAAGCCCCCAGCACCAGCATCACCACGCCGGCCACGCGGTGGCTCATGCGACGGAACGTTTCGTCCGAGCCGAGCAGCCGCGCCAGCCAGGAATCCGGGAACTTCAAGGCGAAGCCGGTCACGCCGAGGACGATGAAACTCGTGGCCAGCAGCAGATGCTGCATCCGTTGCGAGAGGTCCATGCGCACCACCGTCCGCGAGGCGTGCAAGGAGGCCATGATCTTGCGGCGCCAGGAGAGGAGGTTGTGGGCCAGCATCCCGCCGATGGTGCCAAAGATCAGCACGAGGTAGAGACGGCGGACCCAGAAATTGACCTGGCTGCCCAGTTCTTTGCCTGGCTCGCCGTTGGTATGGATCTTGGCCACGGCGAAGTTTTCGGTTGCGCCCGGATGGCACTTGCCGCAGGTCTTCACCAGATTGTTCGTGTGAATCATGGAGCGGGCATCGCTGGAGGCCAGAATCAGGTGGACGCCGTGGCAACTCGCGCAATTGGCCGCGCGGGTCGAGCCGTACTGCGACGCGAGGCCGTGGTAGCTCTCCATGAATGTCTTCACCCGGTCGGGCGGCAGGCGGTACTTGGAACGGATGCGCTCGGACGCGTGGCACTTGCTGCAGACCTGCTCGGAAATCTTGATCGGCGACGCCTTGCGCAAGTCCTCGATCTTGTGCTCGGAATGGCAGTCGATGCAGGTGGCGGCGTCGCGATGGCCCTGGGCGACGGATTTGCCGTGGACGCTCTGCTTGACCTCATTGGCCACTTCCGGGTGGCATTCGCCGCAGGTCTTGGTCAGCTTCGTAAAATGCAGCGGCGAGTCCGGCAGGTAGTGGGAGACGATGTCGTGCTTACTGTGGCAGTCCACGCACGCCGGCGCGCCGCTCTTGCCGTAGAGCAAGGCCACGGCATGGACGCTGCCCTTGTAGCTCTCCGACTGGGCCGCGTGGCACTTCGCGCAGTCCACTTGCTTGGGGGTGAGGTTGTCATCCGGGTGCTTGGCCGTGACATCGGCGTGACAACTTACGCAGGCGTTGGTGCGATGGACGGAGTTGGCGTAGCGGGCCTGGTCCACGAAGAGGGACGTGACCTGCTTGGCCTCGTTGGTCTTGGCCAGGGTCTTGTCGCTGTGGCATTCCAGGCAGTCGCTGTTGGACGGAGGCTTCGGCGTCGCAGCCCAGCCGGCTTCCAGGCCGGCCAGACTGAAGAAGAGAACGAAGCATCTTGGGACGATACGCATAGTCTTTCGATGTCTTTCTGAGTCGATGTGGGCGGAGTGTCTGGACAAGGCCCCAAGCCGTCAAGCGGGAAGCCGGGAGGAGCAGAAGCGCTGTTGTAGCTTGGCCACCGCCTGATGAACCTGGGGATCGTCCACCTGCATCGACAAGAGATGAACGGCCGCCGGCGGCCGCCATTCCAGCGTGTAGGCCACCCGGTCGCGATGAACGACCCACAAGCTGCCGTCCATCGAAACGGGTGCGCAGACCACATCACTTGGCTGGAACGGGCGACCGACTCTCACCGGCGCTGCATTGGTCGCGTCCAGCACACGAAGCACCCGCTCCAGTTCGGGCGCTACGCGCTCCGTGAAGAGGTTGGCTTGGTCTTGGGTCATCCTGCGACCACCGCACCCGGCGGTGATGATCGAACAGGCCACAACGAGTGCGGCGGTGGCGAGGTTCCGAATCGGCAAGTCAGAGGCTTTCATGCGCTGAAGGCGTAGCCAAGCAGAGCGGCTGTTAGGAACGAAGCGGCCCTTCAGAAATCAAACCACGGAGCATTTCCAAAAAAGAACCACAAATCGTTTTGCCGCCGCGACCAGACCCAGGAAATCCCAGTCTTTTCGTTGGTGTCACAGATCGTAAAAGGCAGAAACCAGTACCAGATTTCCGGGCCGATCTCCGGGGCGGGAAGACCGCCGCTTCGGTGATACAAGAGCAAATACCCAAAGCCGACATAGCCACTGGTCCCGCCGTCCTTGCAGATGAAAGCACACTTGCTGAACCAAGTGTCCCACGACCGGGTGGCAGCCCAGATGTCGCAAAGCTCCAAAACAAGAGACAGGCACATGACCCGAAGCAGCCATGAACTCAGTCTCTTCAGCCATTTCGTCTTTTGTCTCTTCAGCTCCATTATTGTTGGTGGCAAATTGCTGGTCGTAGATCGTCCTGTAGGGCAGCCGCTTGGCGTTGATCTCCGCTTCGACACAGAAGGTAGCGCGTCACAGGGTTGACGAAACCGACGCCAGACACAAGAATCTCGCCACGTTGAAATGCAAACAAACGCCAAAGGCATTGCGGGACTGTTCCTGGTGCTGGTCGTCGCGTGGAGCGGTTGCTCGCCGCAGAAGACTCTGGCGCACCGCCTCGCGGGCGCTGACCGCGTGATCGTCACGAACAGCTATGACAGGCTCAGCATTACCGTCACGGGCGAAGAAGTGAACAAAGTCGTTCAGGCCATCGCAACCGGCCGAAAAGAGAATCGCGACATCCAGGCAACTCCTGGCCTCGACTTCCAATTCTTCAAGGGTGTCGAACATCTCGAGACGATCACCACCGCAATTCAGGTCTTCTGGATTGCCCGCAAACCCTACATTGATCAAACCGGGATGCTGGAAGCGCTGGCGCATCGATTTCGCGAGGAGCACCCTCCGCTGTTTTCCCACTAGCGCGGCTCCCGGTCAGCGTACATGACCAACACTGCCGTGGTGGGCGAAGTGGCCTTGAGGGTGAGACTCCGTGTGTAGTTCAGTTGGTTTAGAGGATCGCTGCCTTTAGCCCGGTATCGGATTGTCTGCATACCGAGCCGATATTCAAACAGCGCCTCTTCGTGTATTTCCGGTTTTTCAAACCGGGCACGGTCGATCCCAAAGGCGTCGGCAATCCGGTCGGCAATTGGCCATGCCACGGCTTCCGGCATCGTGATTGCCTGCTGCGACAGGCGATTCAGAGCTTCTCTGTCGGCCCGGCTGATTGCTCGGAAAGGGTTGTCCGGTCCACGCTGTCCGAAGTGCGTGATGCCTTCGAACGATCCCGCTTGCGTGTATTCCGCCGTCCAGCCGTCCCCGATGACAAACGGACAGATGATGCCGTTCGGAATGTGAATGATTCGGATCTTGCTGCACGACGCCGGCTGCACATCACTTTCAAATGGGCTGACGCCGAGACGATTTAATGTGGCAATGAACTCGCGAAATTTCGGGAATACCTTGTTCACGAACTCAGGGTCTTGCGCATCAGTTAGGGTGTCGCCAAGACGATTTGTGGTCCGTGCCGGGAACGAGCGCTCTGGCAAACGCCGAACTGTCGCAGAAGCCGGTGTCTCAGGAGACACCGGCTTCTCCACTCGCACGGCGGGCTTCTGCCAAAGCAGACACACGGCAACAATCACAATGACAACCACTGCTACGATGACTCCTTTGTGCCTCATGAGATCAGCGGCTCTCGTCTGCATTGTACGCTAGGAGGCCGTACCCGAATACCGTTGGTTCCCAACTCTGCGCTTCCGGGTAAGCGATACCCGCCCTCCACACTGCGGTAGTAATCTCAGTGTCGTAGGCCTCGCCATCAATCCACTCGTAATGAAGACGGTCGATCCATCCATGCTTCGTTGGGCCTCCGTAAGACGCCTTGGCGAATCCAACAAAGGCGGTCTTTTTGATCTGCGAGTTGTTGAATTGATCAACGCCGGAGGGCGTTCCCGTTGCATCGGGGAATTCGCTGGAGGTCATTGCCGCATTGCACCCGGTGATCATGGTTGAAAACAGGCGCCGTCCATACTTCACGGAATACGTGGTCCCAACAAATCCGTATGCATTGCCAAGGAGAGCGGCAATCTCCTTGGTCCTCAATCGAACAGTGAGATAATGGTCGGTACCAGGGATCATATCGTTCGGGCTGCTGTGGCCATCGAAGAGCCATGAGCCAGTTATCGGATTCTTGAGCGCGTTAGTCAGGGCCAAGAGATCGTTGATTTGTGTCGCTTGCCTGATCGGGAACGGATCACTGCTGAAGTCAGCGTGGACCGTGTTGTACGCCTCGCGGCCAGACCCGATGATGTCGTCGTTCAAGTAGGCCGCCCAGTTCACGAGAACCGAAACATATGCGTTCATGTTCGCCAATCCGTTGTTGTAGCTGCTGTTCGGACACTCACCATACGAGATCACATATTTCCCCACGGTCACGCCGTGATCCACGAAGTTCGTGGTGAGAATTTTCCGCCCGGCAGAGGGCGTCAGCGAGAACACGTAGCCAGCGTCGTCCACGTGCTGCCCCGACAGGTCGGTGAAATTCCATTGGCGGCTGATACTCCCGTTGACCGACTGTCCGCTGGCCGTGTGCAGGAGTTCGCCATCGAGCCTGAAAACCTCAAACGTGTAGCTCTGCGGGCTGGTCGTGCTGTACTGAAGCGTGAGGGAGCCAGCCGCGGAATAGAGCGGCGAATAGTTTTGCATGGACACGTCGTTGGCGAAATTCAGAGTGACACTCGCCCCGCCTTGATACGGCGCAACGTCGTCCGTGACGGAGTCGCCGTCGGTGTCCACGGGCACGCCCTCGTTCACCACCGCGACCCAGATTTCATGCTGGCCATTGGGAAACCAAGACGTCGGGAGGGTCGCCAGGCCGTTTTGTCCGGCCTGGATCACCCCGACCAGCACTCCGCCCACGTAAACCTTCACACTTGTCAGCGGCAGAATGTCCGTGACTCGGATTTGCAGCGGCACATCGCCATTCACGGTGGCTCCTGGCGCAGGCGACTCAATCGACACCGTCGGCCCGACGTACTCATCCAGGTTCACGACCGTGTAGAAGCGCGTCGGCGCTGTGGCCGTTCCTTCAAACTCTTCGTTGGCCGCTTCCGCTTGAAAGACATCCACCAGCGTCCACGTATTAAACGGATCGGGGTCCACGAAGTCTTTGGCGCCGATCCCATACACCGCGCCGGGAGTCATGTTGAACACGTCCAACAAGAATCCACTGGGCGGGTCGTAGATGATCCCAAGCGACAGCCCCTCATAGGTCAGCAGTGACATCGTCGTGCCACCGGTGTCCTGAGTGGCCGGGCGGTTGGCCTCTTCCCACGCTTGGGCTTCGGCGTGCATCTTCGCGTAGTCCATGCCCCGGTCGTCGTACACGAACTTCCCGCCACCGATGTCATAGAGAGGCCGTTCGGGAAACGGGTTGAATGGCATCGGCGGCGGATTCGTGAGCTGCATCGAATAATAGGTTCCCTGCTTGCGGCTCGCGCGCCAGGTTGCTGCTTCGGCGGCTCGCTGGGCCGTGATGGGATCAACCGGCGGGCGTGTCGCCGCCCGGGCGGCGACCGCCGCTTTCAGCTTCTCCGTGATTTCCTCCAGATGTTTGTTGCCTTCTTTGGCCCTGGCTCGCAACGCGGCCAGTTGTTCCGAGGTGAGTTGCGCGGCCGAGGCAGCGGTGACGAGAACTGCTCCTGCCAGCACTGTGAAGACAAACGAGGGCACCTTCCGACTGGTTCTCTTCTTCATGATTCCTGTTGTGGTTTGCTCGCGGGACCCGGCGGTCGCTGGCCGTCGAGTTACGCGAGTCTTTTCTTACCTAAGTGTTATTGCAGGCGAGACACCTCACCTGCGCCTCCTCGACTCCAAACCGCCCGGCCTGAAGCCGACGAAAGGAGATGGCGTTGGATACCAGAAACGCCAGCCCGCAACAAGAGGTTTTTCGCTTTTTTACCAGCGGTTTTTTACGGGTATCGCTCAACCTCCTGCTTTCTCCAAGCGCCGCGCCCCCTTCTTGACCAGCGCCATGACGCGATGCCGGGCCAGACAGACCTGGGCGATGTTGACGCTCAAGGCGGCGGCCGTTTTCTTCGCGGGCCAGTGGTGTGGCCAGCCCTTCGCCGTGTGAACAACCTCTGAATAACACCACCGGGAATCGCGTTGACTCTCTTCCTGGCCGTTTCAGCCTCTAGTCGGAATTGAAGATATGAAACGGCTTGCTCGCATCGCATCATTTCTCGGCAACACCCTGGAGCGTTGCTCCTCCCGCCAAACCCCTTCTGGGCCCGTCCGCCCCGGCGGCGGCGCGACGGGACGGACACCCCGCGCCAAGCGGTGGCCTCGCGCTCCTCTGGCGCTTTGGCTCGCTCTCCTCACGACGTTCCTCTCCGCCTGCGGGTCACGACCAGACATTTCCAGCGGCGTGCAACTCGTCTTCACCGCGCCAGAGGTGGGGCCGACCACGACGTTCGAGTTGCGCTTCGACGACGTCATGGTCCGCCCGCAGGAAATCGGCGTCGAGGCGGCGGAGTCGCCGTTGGTGGTGTCGCCGGACCTTCACGGCCGCTTCACTTGGTTGAGCCAGCGCAGCGGCGTGTTCACACCAGACGAGCCGCCCACGCTCAACACCGCTTACCGCCTCACGCTCCGCGCCGGATTGCGCCGCGCCGACGGTCAGCCCTCGCGCGCGCAGTTGCAGCAAACGTTACGCACGCCGCCGTTCCGCGTCACGGCGTCGCTGCCGCGCGAGGCGAGTCCGAACGCAGGCGCCACACCGGAGGTGAAACTCCTCTTCAACGCCCCCGTCAGCGCGGCAGCGGCCCACGCCTACGCCGTCTTCCGTAACGCCACGGGCCGCACGATGGAGGCCGAAGTCCGCCAGGGCACTGAGGAAGAGCGCCCGTTGCAGTATGAACTGGGCGGGGCTCCGTCATTGGAGACGTGGCGCGGCGAGTTCTTCCACGCGCGCCGTCGCCAAGTCCGCTCCACGGAAGGAACCAATCCAGTGCCGAACCTTCTCCTCGTCACACCGCGAAAGCCGCTGTCCGTGGGCCAGGGCTGGCGGCTGGTCCTGTCGCGCGGCTTGCCCGCCAACCAAGGCTCGCTGCGCCTGCGCGCGGCGTTTGCGGTGCCCATCGGCGACGTCACGCCCTTCCTGGTGACCGCGTCGGCCGCGCACAACCAGCTTCACGACGGCAAGCGCCTCGACCTCTGGTTCTCCAAGCCGGTTTCGTCCGAGCTGATCGACACGCTGGGCGAATGGATCACCGTCACGCCGCGACCGGCCAACCTGTCGCTGGAATTGAGCGGCAGCAGAGTGGAACTGCGCGGCGGGTTTCATCTCGGCACGAACTACACACTCGTCGTCCGCGCCGGCCTGCCGGCCGAGGAGCCGTTCATGCTGGAGCGAGGCTACACGAACCAACTCCAGTTCGAGCCGGTGCCGCCGCGGCTCTACTTCCCGGAGTTCTCCGGCGAACAGTTGGCCGAGGGCAGCCGCGAGTTCCGGTTGATCACGGTCAACGTCCCTCACGTGCGCGTGCGCGCCAAGCTGCTGGAACTGCCCACGCTCATTCATGCGCTGCGCGGCTACGCGGGCTACTTCAAGTCTGCACCCGGCTGGATTTCCATGGAGCCGTACCAGGGCGTCGATTTCAACCTCGTGCCGGGGCGTACGATTTTTGAAAAGGAATTCCCAATCACCGCAGACACCGACGCGGCCTCGGTGCTCGCGCTCGATTGGGATGATCTGCTCGCCGGCCGCCGGGCGGGCGTAGTGTTCCTCGAAGCCGAGCGCGCCCGCCACGAAAGCGGTCGCGAGCCGCGTCTGGGCACGCAGGCGCTGATGCAGCTCACCGACTTGGGCGTGGTTTGGAAAAGCGCCGCAAGCCACGTCACCGCCTACGTGTTCTCGCACAGCAGCGGCAAACCGCTGCCCGGCGTCGCCCTGCGTCTGGCTTCCGATGAGAACGAGTTCCTCGCCGACGCGGCCCAGACCGACGCCCACGGCCTGGCCACGCTGCCCGCACCCACCAACGCGCACTGGCTGGTCGCGCAACGCGGCGAGGATTTCCACGCCGTGCCGCTGCATCGACACAACATCCCGCTCTACTCGTTTCACCTGCCGGTCGCCTGGGACCGTGACGCGGAACCGGAACGCAAGATGATCCTCTTCAGCGACCGCGCCGTGTACCGCCCCGGCGAGACGTTGCATCTCAAAGCCATCGCGCGCGAATGGCGCGACGACCGCTTGATGATTCCAACGAACCGGACCGGCACCCTCCGCTGCACCGACGCGCGCGGACGCGAGTTCTTCGAGACGAACCTGGCCCTGAGCGCGCTGGGGTCGTGGGACATTTCACTGGCGCTGCCGCAAGGCCCACTTGGCCTTTACACCGCGCTGCTCAACGTGGCCGGCCACGAGTACTGGCACTCGTTCCTGGTGCAGGAATTCCAGGCCAACGCCTTCGAAGTCGCGCTCAAGGCCCGGCCGAACTACTTCGCTGGCGACCGCATCGAAGTCCCGGTTTCCGCCCGCTACTTTTTCGGGAAGGACCTTTCGCGCGCCCAGGTCCGCTGGTCGGCGCAGGCGGAGGATGCCGAGTTCCGGCCGGCGGGTTTCAGCGAATTCACTTTCGGCGCGGTGTTTCTCGAAAGCCATCCAGAGCGCGGCCCGTCCTCGCAGTCATTGCAGGGCGAGGCGGTGTTGACCGACAAGACGGGCCTCGTCCTCGCGCCCGATCTCACGGTCAACGCGCTGACCCCGCAGCCGCGCAAAGTGGAATTGCTCGCCGAGGTAACCGATCTGAACCAGCAGACCATTTCCCGTGCCGCGGAGTTCACGCTGCACGCCTCGGAGTTCTACCTCGGCTGGCGCGCGACTGAAACCGTGACCGTCGCGGGCCAGCCGTTGCCCCTTGAACTCGTCGCCGTGCGCGCAAACGGCCAGCCGTGGCCCGAACCGGTCAAGGCCACGCTCCGGCTCCAGCGGGTGGATTGGAACACGGTGCGACTTGAAGGCGCGGCTCACCGGCGCGCCTACCGAAGCGAACCGACGCTCACCAACCTTCTCGAACGAGACATCGTCGTGAAGCCGGCCACGATCCGCCGGTCAGATTCTCCGGAGGAAACCGTCGTCGGCACCACGATCTCCGATCTCCTCGCCACGAACGCCGGCGCCTACGTCGTCGAAGTCCGCGCCACGGACCCAGCAGGCCGCGCGGTCTTGGCCTCCGCGCGATTCTATGTCTCAGAAACCACGAGCCTGGCCTGGGACTACCGCAACGAAGCGCAGATCGACCTCGTGCCCAATCAGACGACTTACCAAGCTGGCCAGACGGCGGAGATTCTGGTCAAGACGCCCCTCGGAGGCGACGCGCTCGTCACGGTCGAGCGCGAGTCGGTGCGGCGGTCGTTCATCGTGCATTTGGAAGGCAACGCGCCGCTCGTCCGCGTACCGGTCGAGGCCGGCGACGCGCCCAACGTCTTCGTGAGCGTCATTCCCATCCGCGGCGCGAGCGACAGCCCGAAGGAATTCAAGATGCCGGAATACCGCGTCGGCTATTGCCAGCTCACGGTGGACGACCCGCGCAGTCAACTCGTCGTCCGCGTCGAGCCGGCGGCCACAAACTACCTCCCCGGCGCCGAAGTGCGTATCGCGGCCGTCGTGAAGGACTCCACGGGCGCGCCCGCTGCCGAAGCTGAAGTCACACTCTGGGCCGTCGATGAAGGCGTCCTCAGCCTGACGGAGTACGCGGTGCCGGACCCGCACGCGGTGTTCTTCGAGGCCCGGCGGCTCGCGGTGTGGAGCGGCATCTCGTTGCCGTTCCTGCTGAACGAAGACCCAGAACAACAGAATTTCCGCAACAAGGGCTACCTCATCGGCGATGGCGGCCGCGAGCGCCTGCAGAAGAATTTCCTTCCGTGTGCCGCGTGGTTCGCGGCACTGCGTACGGATCAGGACGGACGAATCTCCGTCCAGTTCACCGCGCCGGACAGCCTCACGCGCTATCGCATCATTGCCGTCGCGCACACCGCGCGGAACCAGTTCGGGCGCGGCCAGTCGGGCTTCGAGATCAGCAAGCCGCTCATGCTCGAACCGGCCCTGCCGCGCTTCGCCAACGTGACCGACCGCGTCCTCGCTCGCGCGGTTGTCCACAACCAGACGGCGGAACCGGGCTACGCGCTCGTGACGCTGGAGCTGGATGGCAAAGCGGGGCCTGATCCTTTTTCTGCGGATAGAGACGAAGCCGGTGGGGCGAGCGTACCCGCGAGCCGGGGCGGGCGCGATCCTCGACGGCTCGCGGGGACGCTCGCCCCACCAGCGCAGTTCATGGGCAGACGGCACGACGGGCAAGCGAGGGAAAACGCAACCGACCTCCTTTCCCGCACCGTCTCGGTTGCCGCCCACGGCTCTGCCGCCATTGAGTTCCCGCTCGCCTTCACCGCCACCGGCCCCGCGAAATGGATCTGGCGCGCCCGCTTCGCCGACGCCTCCGACTCGAAACTCGGAACTCGAAACCCGAAACCCTTCTTCACCGACTCCGTCCAAAGCACGATCGAGGTCGGCCACGTTGCGCCGCTGTTGCGCGAGATTCTTCTGGGCCGCGTCACCACCACGGAAACCAACCTGCTCGCGCACGCCAACCCGCAGCTTCTCGAAGGCGAAGGCCGCGTCACCGTCGTCGTGGCGAACACACGCTTGAGCGAGTTGGGCGAAGCCGCATCGCAATTGCTGCACTATCCCTACGGATGCGTGGAGCAGACCAGTTCGAGCCTGCTGCCGTGGATTGTCCTTCGCCATTCGCCTGCCGCGCGTTTTCTGCGCCAGTGCCCGTCGGAGATCGACCAAGCCATTCGCGCCGGCGTGACGCGGCTGTTCTCCATGCAGACCAGTTCCGGCGGACTGGGCTATTGGCCGCGCGACCGCGAGCCGATGCTCTGGGGCAGCGCCTACGCGGGCGTCGTGCTGGCGCTGGCGGCCCGGCAAGGCGCGGCGCTGCCGAAAGAGGACTTCGACAAACTCCTCTCGTACCTGAGCAGCGAGTTGCGCGACACCGCTCGCGACGCCGGCTGGCACGACCGCTGCCTGGGCCTCTACGCCCTCGCCCTCGCCGGCAAAGCCGAGCCGGCCTATCACGAAGCGATGTTTCAGAAACGCGAGAAGCTTTCCGCCGAAGACCGCGCGCTGTTGGCGCTCGCTGTCCTGGAAACGAAAGGCCCGGCGGAGATGGTGGACGAACTGCTCAAGCTCTCGCCGACCGCGCGCGTGGCCGGCGACGACGGCTTCGGCTGCTCCGCCAGGGTAACGGCGCTCCGGCTGCTGGCGTGGACGCTGCATCGCCCCGGCGACGCCATCGTGGACCAGCTTGTGACGGACTTGATGGGCGGACGGCAACAAGCGCACTGGCTCACCACGCAGGGCAACGCTTGGGCCTTGCTCTCGCTCACCGAATACGCCGCGCGTGTCGAGGGCCAGCTTGGCGCGGCGGAAGGAACGCTCACGTTCGGCGCCGAGTCCGTGCCGTTCAAACTCTCCGCGCAGGCCGCGGTGTTTGAACACACGTTCAAGCTCGGCTCCAACGCTACGGCCACGCCGCTGCGGCTCGCGAACTCAACGCCTTCACGGCTCTTCACACAGGTGCAACTCGAAACCCGCTCGAAGGTCACCCACCCGCCGCGACAGGACCGCGGCTTCGGCCTCCAGCGCAGCTTCGCCCGGCTCGACGACGACAACCAGCCGCAGGAATTGCAGAACCTCCGCGTCGGCGACCGCGTGCTCGTGACACTGCGCCTTTCCGTGCGCGAGCCAGCGCGCTACTTGGTCATCGACGACGCCCTGCCCAGCGTCTTTGAAGCGATCAACCCAGAGTTCAAGACGCAGCGGAGCCGAACCGCACTTCAGCCTCCTCCGCCCGGCGGCAGCTTCGATGATCCGTGGTTCAGCAACTTCCGCGAGTTGCGCACGGATCGCGCGCTGTTCTTCCGCAACGAGGTCCCGCCGGGTAACTACTCTCTGCGCTACCTCGCTCGCGTCCGCGCTGCCGGCGTCGTGACCGCGCCGCCCGCGAAAGTGGAGGAGATGTACCACCCGGAACGCTGCGGGCTGACGGAGGCCGTGAGCGTGGAGGCGAAGCCGCTGCCATGAAGCGTGTGACGAAATGCCTACGGCTCCGTGTGCTGTGGCGGCTGGCGCTCGGCGCGGCGGTGCTGCTGCTGTGCGTCGGCTTCGCGTTCCGGCTCGCGCTGCCGCTGGTGCCGTTGCCGCCTGCGTTGTTTCAGCCTCCGCATCCCAGCGTTGAGTTCGTGGACCGGCACGGCCAGCCACTGCGCGAGGTTCGCAATGGCGACGAGGCTTTCGCCAAGCGCGTCAGTCTCGCGGAGATTCCCCAGCCGCTCGTCCAAGCCACGCTGGCCGCGGAGGACAAACGCTTCTGGCAGCATCCGGGCGTCGATGTGCGTGCGCTGGTGCGGGCGGCGTGGAGTTGCGCGCGGCGCGGGCGGGTTGTGTCCGGCGGCTCGACCGTGACCATGCAACTTATCAAGCTCTCCGAGCCGCGGCCGCGCACGCTGCGCACCAAACTCATCGAAGCGGCGCAGGCGCTGCGGCTGGAGCAAATCTGGAGCAAGCAACGCATCGTTGCCGAATACCTGAACCGCATCGACTACGGGAACTTCAACGTCGGCTGCGCGGAGGCGGCGGAATTTTACTTCGGCAAGCCCCTCCGCGATCTCCGTGTGGCGGAGGGCGCGCTGC
Source organism: Verrucomicrobiota bacterium (assembly GCA_016219875.1). Classification (GTDB taxonomy): domain Bacteria; phylum Verrucomicrobiota; class Verrucomicrobiia; order Limisphaerales; family JACRJZ01; genus JACRJZ01. The sequence continues at coordinate 138,044 of JACRJZ010000148.1, forward strand.
TGGCCGGCTTGCCGCAGGCGCCCTCGCGGCTGAATCCGCATCGGCACTTCGACCGCGCCTGCCGCCGACAACAGTGGGTGTTGCGGCAGATGCGCGAGAACGGCTGGCTGACGGAGGAGGAGCTTGCCCGCTCGACCGCGGAGCCACTGCGGCTGGCCCGGCCCCGCCGCGTCTTCCAGGCGCCGCACTTCGTGGACTTGGTGCTGAGTCAAGAATACGGCCTTGAGTGCTGGGAGGGCGAAAGCGAAACAGGCGGGACGCCGGGCGCAGGGTCGCGCATTCAACCCGAACTCCGAAAGGGAATGGGGAGCGCGCCCGCCGCGGGCGCCGTTTTCCGCGCCCTCGCGGAAAACTCCGGGGCAGTGGAACTACTCCCAGCGCCCCCCTCCTTTCGTCAGGCCACGGGGCTGGATGCGAGGGCGCGTCCAGCCACGCCCGGGGCGGGCGTGCTCCCCAGCTTCGGAGTTCAGGTGCAAACCACGCTCGATCTCGACTTGAACCGCTTTGCCGAGCGCACGCTGCGCAGCCACCTTGCGCGGCTCGCGGCGCATCACGCGGAGAACGGGGCCGTCGTGGTCCTCGACAATCGCTCCGGCGACGTGCTGGCGTTGGTGGGGTCGGAAGATTACTTCGCACCACAGTCGGGCCAGGTGAACGGCGCCTGGGCGGGGCGCTCCGCTGGCTCCACGTTCAAGCCCTTCACCTACCTGCTGGCGTTTGAGCGCGGCGCGAATCCCGCGACCGTCGTGGCCGACGTGCCGACGGAGTTCGCCACGGCCACGGGTCTCTTCACGCCGGTGAACTACGACCGCCGCTGCCACGGTCCGATGCCATGCCGGCTGGCGCTGGCGAACTCACTCAACATCCCGGCGGTGAAAGTGCTCGCGTCCCTCGGCGGGCCGGAGGCGCTGCAGCAGCGGCTCCAGTCGTGCGGCCTGACCACGCTCACAAACCGGGCGGAGCACTACGGCCTCGGCCTCACGCTCGGCAACGCCGAGACGCGGCTGCTGGAACTCGCCAACGCCTATGCCTGTCTGGCGCGGCTGGGCGAGTTCAAGCCGTTCCGACTCGTTCAAAGTTCAAGGTTCAAAGTTCAAAGTTCAACGTTGGAGGCGGCGCGCGTTGGCGATGCGGGGGCGGCGTGGCTGATTACAGACATTCTCAGCGACAACGCGGCGCGGGCGATGGCGTTCGGGACCGAGTCGAGCCTGCGCTTCGATTTCCCGGTGGCGTGCAAGACCGGCACCAGCTCTGACTTCCGCGACAATTGGGCGTTCGGCTACACGCCGGAATTCACCGTCGGCGTCTGGGTCGGGAACTTCGACGGCAGCCCCATGGAGCGCGTGTCGGGCGTGTCCGGAGCCGCGCCGGTGCTACACGACCTCTTCGAGCACCTGCACGCGCGCTTCGGGACGACGTGGTACGAGCGCCCCGCAAACATCGTGGAGCGCCCGGTGAATCCGCTGACGGGAAGGCTGATCGCGCGGGACACGAGCGGCACTGCTCATAAAGCGACTCCCCGTAGCGGCGTCTCGGTAGAGCGCCGCCATTCTTTGGCGATGGAAACAGCGGCGCTCTGCTGCGACACCGCGATGCCGAGATTCATAGTGCCGACGCCCTGTCTGCAAACCGTGGAAGCTCCCCAGGCCTTGAACTCGGTGATCGAGAAGTTCCTCGCTCACGCGCTCCCGGGCACTGAAAGCCCCGACGACTACGACTCCGCTGGCCGCGTACGCCTGGCCGCGGAATACCGCGACTGGCTCGCGAGCGGCGCGAACTGGCTGGGCACGGCGGCCGTCGCGGTCGAGCCGGCTCCGACGCTGCGCATCGTTTCACCGCTGCCGGGGACGGTGTTCTACTTGGACCCCGATCTGCCGGACAGCGGACGCCGCATCCGCCTGCGAGCGGAGGGACGCGGCGAGTTGCGCTGGGAAAGCGACTCGGTTGATTGCCGCGTGGAACTGGGCGCCGCCGTGGCCCGCCTCTCCAAAGGCCGGCACCGCCTCGTCGTTCAGGAGCCGGCCACCGGCGCGCGGCGAGAAACGTGGATCGAGGTGAAGCAACTGTGACGCTGGCGCGATGGGCGGGAGCGGTGAAACCCGATTTGTGCTCTCGATGGTTGCACCGGCACGCCTTGCCGGAACGATCAACCGAGCAGGCGATGGCGGTGCTTCAAGCAGAATTCAACAAACGCATCCTCCCGGACGAACCGACAGACGGGCTTGGGCAAGCAATCATAGACCGCCCCGAAGAGCTTCCGCAGGAACACTTCGTCATGGAGGGCTTCGTGCGTGGAGCGAGCCGCATTGTGCAGCGTAGCTCTTACGATCTCCCGTAGTTTCGGGATGAAGTCGTCCAGCACCGCGGCCGCGGTCGAAGACACCGCCGCCCGCCTGGCTTGGGCCAACGTGAAGACCTTCGCAGCCAGGCTCGAGGTCGTTTGCCGCATTGCTTTCTGTGTTGTGGCGGTGGCTCGCTTTGCGCGCTGGAACCATTTTGTCGCCGCGGTGCTGCGTGGAGACGCCAACTCCGAAAGGGGACGACGCTTGCCTTGGGCTTCGACCCAATACTCATCCGTTGGCAGGAGGAACCCGGCGTGCAGCAACTCATGCGCTTCCTGGACCAGGACGACGCCGATTTCCATCTCACCACGAGCCACATGTATCGGCTGAGGCTTCATGGCCGGAAGATGCCTTTGGACGGTGGGTTCAGGCAAACCGGAATTATGCTCCCGCGGGCGCTCCCATCCGTACAACACGAACACACCGGACTGCGATCACTCGACGCGCACAGGGCTGCATCAAGCTCGTTTTGGGGCCGCCCGGAGCGCGGCTGTCCCAGCCGCAGCCACGCTCGGAACCCGCTGGCTCAAGCTTCTTCACGAGGCGCTCGGTCGTTCGTGGTCGCTGCGGCTGAGACAGCCGCGCGCCGAAAGCGAGCTTGATGCAGCCCCGGCCGCGAGCGAGGGCGTTGGAATTCTTCTGGCATCCAGGGGAGGCCTCGCCGCACCTTGTGGCCGTATGTTCGGATTCAATTTTTCGCCCCGGCGCGAGCGGCTCTCGATCGTGGCGCCGGTGGTTCTTCTCATCCAGATGGCGATGCCAGCCTGGGCGGATCGGGAGGTCTGGCTGACCGGCGTGCCGGACTACCATTGGGTGGCCGGCTGTTTCGGAACCGCGGCCGGCAATCTGATGGGCTACTGGGACCGGCACGGTTTTCCCGATTGGTACACTGGCCCGACGGCGGGAGGCACGGCCCCGCTGAATGACTACGGCACCAACGCGGGCATCCGCGCTTTGTGGGTTTCCCAGGCCGGTGTGGACGGCCGCCCGGCCGACCAGCCAGGACACATGGATGACTTCTACGTAGGTTTTGACCAAACCGATCCCGATCCGCACGTGACCGCGCATCGGAAAGAGCACAGCCCGGACTGCATCGCCGACTTCATCGGCATGAGCCAGAGGCGGTGGACCAACATGAATGGTGAGTGCGACGGCAACGTGGATGGATATGCGTTTGTGTATTGGGATCGAAGCGGCGCCCGCCGCACCAATTTCACGCCTTCGACGGACGCTGGGATGCCGCCTCGGGATCTGCAATCCGGGCTGCGCGCCTTCAGCGAATACCGGGGAGGGAGGGCCGACAGCTTCAGCCAACTGACCGATTTCAATCCCACCGTGCCGGCGGGCCGGGGATTCACTTTTGCGGACATGAAGGCCGAGATCGAAGCGGGTTACCCGGTGCTGCTGTTCTTGCAGAATTTCTCGGTGTACTCGGCCGATCGCCCGGGCCTGCCCCGGGGCAATCCCGACCTTCACGGCATGCTGGCCTACGGCTACGCGGAGTATCCGTCGTTGGGCATCCAGTGGGTCTATTATCGGACAAGTTGGGCGAGCGGGGACGGAGTCCACAGTCAGTGGGACGACGGGACATGGCAAGCGGGAAACCCGTTGCGCGGCGTGGTGGGATACCATCCGCGTCCCAGGATTCGTTCTGCCACGCGCACGGAGAACACCGTCACGATCACCTGGGACGGACCTTCTTCGCAGCTTTACGATGCGGACACCGAGGCCACAACCCTGCTGCATCGGTACCAGGTCGAGCGCTCTTTGGGCATGACTCCGGCAACTTGGTCGGCAGCAGGAGAACCAACGACGGATCGTTCTTTGACCCTCACGAACTGCTGCGCCAACGCCTCCTTCTACCGGGTGAGACTCCTCGGTCCGTGAATGGGGGAGTGCGGTCGTGCTGGAGCGGCTTGCTTCTGGTCGCAGGCACCGGTTCGAAACGGTCTTCCCCAACGCTCATCCACTCCGGCTTTCTGGCTCAGCCGTAACGATGCCGTCGAAAATCTTCACGGAAACGCCGCCGAGCACGTAGGACAGGCGTCGCGCCTGTCTCCATCTTCCCACTGCTCGCTCACCAAAGAGTGACTTCCCCGACCGGGAGGAATTCCCGTCGAGACTCCTCTTCCCGATGAAGTCAGAGACAGGCGCGACGCCTGTCCCACTGCCTGAATGCGGCTCAGTTGCCCGGAAAAAGCTGGGGAAAGGCCCGCATGACTTCGTCGATGTTCTCGGCTGTCACCACGAGGAATCGCTGGGCGAACTCTGCCGCCGAATCTGATCCAGTCTGCGCGGCGTTTCCGGGCGTGCCTGGCTTCTGAAGGACGAACGCGGCCAACTTGCCGGTTTTGACCGCACGGCGAACTGCCGCGGCATCTCCAATCGGTCGGAGGTCCGGCAGGAGCAAGCCAAACCGTGGCGGCCCTTCGGCCTGCCAACACTTCTCACGATGCAGGCTGGCGGGCAGCCCGACCAGGCTGACGACCAGATCGCAGTGCGGATGCGCGCTTGCAAGTGCGTCGAAGGCGCCTTCCGCCATCAGGTAGCTGAGCGGGGTGGTGGTTTCTGGATCGATCGATACCGAGCGGGGGTCGCGTTCCGCCTCCGGCTTGAGCGCCGGAAACGCGAGTGGCTCCATGGGCATGGAGTTGCCGAATCCCTCTTTCAGTCCGCGGACCCCCACTGCTTCCGTGGCGCGGATGGCTTTGTCCACGCCGGAGCGCTGGGCAAAGGGATTGGATACGACCAGCACGCGCCGACCAGCCTGCTGCTTGACGAGCGCTTCCGCGAGCGCACGTGTCGCCAGGGTGCGCAGCCGAAGGGCATCGCTTTCGGGACTGCTTCGGAGGAACAGCCAGAGAGCCAAACCGCTGGTCAAGGCCAGACCCACGATCCAGAACGGCATGGAGCGCTTCATGCCGGCCACGAATTAAAAGTAGCCCTTCGCCACATCGACACCGTATTCGGCGGAGATGCCCAAGCCTTCGAGGCGCGATTGCCCGCAGGCCTCCACGTGGCCATCGAGGAACCAGGCTTCGGCCCGGCGGTCGTGACGGGCATGGACGATTCTGAGCGGGTTGGTGACGCGGAAAAAGTAGTATTGGCGCGCCGTGTAGCCTCCTTGTGCCTGGCTGGTGGTGTCAGCGATGTGCAAGTAATCTGCCGGCCGTTCGACGGCGTCGATGCGGAAGAACAGCCGACCGGGACCAAAGGTGGTGTTCAGGGGCGGGTCGCGGCGGATGCCGAAAGTGGTGATCCAGTTCTCCCACGTGAAGGGCTTGTAGCTGGGACAAACAAACGTTGCGGAGTTGCGCAGTTCCGAGTTGGTGGAGAGGATCAAGCCCCACGTGTTGGTGCCGCCGGTCAGCCCGTCCAACTGGAGGACGCCCTCGAAGTCCTGGGCATACAGCAGGGTGGCCAGCCCCACCTGATGCAGATTGTTGAGGCATTGAGTGGCCTTGCCTTTCGCTTTGGCTGTGGCCAGGGCCGGCAGAAGCAAGCTGGCCAGAAGGGCAATGATGGCGATCACGACCAGCAACTCGATGAGCGTGAAGCCAGAGCGGCGCTTCGGAAGGTTTCTGTTTCCGCAACGCTGCCTCAAGCTCGGTTCGGGAGAACTCGTAGCGCAGACTTTCCAGTCTGCCGTAGCGCCGGTTTTCCAACCGGCGAGCGTTGGACGAGGCAAACCGGCTGGAAGTTTCACGGCCTGGCCGACTGCAAGTCGGCGATACGGCAGGTTGAAAACCTGCGCTACCCAGTGCGCCGGGCGGGAGCTTGATGCAGACTTGCTGTTTCTGGCGCTTGACACAATTGCATTGGCAACGCTTGAACTTTCGGCTCGAAACTACCAGCAATCGGTTGCGGGTCAATGAGCGAACCGCTCGACGGAGTGGGCACGGCCCGCGTTTTGTCACCTGGCCGGGCCGTTGCCCGCCACGCAGTCATGCTGTTTAACTCTGACGTCTTTCTCAAGTTCTTTGCCGCCTTCCTGCTCCTTTACTGGTTGGTGAGGGAAAACTTGGCGGCCCGGAATGTTCTGATCGTGGCCGCCAGCTACCTCTTCTACGGCTGGTGGGACTGGCGATTCCTCTCGTTGATCTTCGTCTCCAGCGTCCTGGACTATGGGATCGGTCTGGCCCTGGCACGGACAGAAGACCCGCGCCGCCGGAGAATTTGGCTGTGGCTCAGCGTTGGTTGCAGCCTAGTCATCCTGGGGTTCTTCAAGTACTACGATTTCTTCGTGGAATCCCTGGGAGCGCTGTTGGCGCACTGGCAGATTCCTTTCCATCCCCGCCTGTTGGGAGTGATTCTGCCGGTCGGGATTTCGTTCTACACCTTTCAATCGATGAGCTATGTCATCGACATCTATCGCCGGCAGATGAAACCCACGCCAAACCTGGTCAACTTCCTGGCCTATGTGGCGTTCTTTCCGCAGTTGGTGGCCGGACCAATCGAGCGTGCCTCTCACCTGTTGCCGCAGTTCGAGCGTACCGTCACCATCACACGAGCGATGCTCGAAGAGGGCGTTTGGCTGGTGCTGTGGGGGATGTTCAAAAAGGTCGTCGTGGCCGACAATCTGGCTCCATTGGTGGAAATGGTCTATGGCCACATGGGGGCGACCGGACCTGCGGTCGTGTTGGCTACGCTGGCCTTCGGGGTGCAAATCTACTGCGATTTCTCAGGCTATTCGGACATGGCCCGCGGCACCGCGCGCGTCCTCGGATTCGACATCATGGTCAACTTCAACCTGCCCTACGTGGCCGTGAACATTCGTGAGTTCTGGCAACGCTGGCACATCAGCCTCTCCACCTGGTTGCGGGACTACCTCTACATCCCTCTGGGCGGCAGCCAGCGAGGGGCTGCTCGCACCTACCTGAATCTGCTGGTGACGATGCTGCTGGGTGGTTTGTGGCACGGGGCGGCGGGAAACTTCGTCCTCTGGGGGCTGTGGCATGGAGGTGGGTTGATGGGCCATCGGCTTTGGACGTCGAGCGGACAGGTTCGGCGGGGCACGGCCAAATGGGCGCGGGGTGCCGCGTGGCTGTTGACCCTGCTCTTTGTGTTCTACGGTTGGCTGCTGTTCCGGGCAGGCTCCTGGCATGAGATCGCGGTGATGACGCGGGCGTTGGCCGATGCCACCGTGCCACCATGGATCGGCAGCTTTGCCCTCAATCTCGTGGCGTTCACCGCGCCCCTGATCGCCGTGGAGACTTGGCTGCACCAAACCCGCGATCCATTGGCTCCGCTGGCCTTGCCGGTTTCCCGACGCATTCTTCTGCAAGGAACTCTGCTGTTGGCCATCGCGCTGTTCTGGGAAACCCGGCAACAGCCTTTCATCTACTTCCAGTTTTGAACCGAGCATGACCAGCCACCGCTACGCTTTCGACCGCCGAGATCTGGTCCTCCTGCTGGGCGGACCGCTGGTGCCAATCGCGTTGTTTGCCGTGCTGATGCAGGGCGGGGCCGCGCTCGGCTGGCTGCCCGCGCCACGGCCGGCGCTGGATGTCGATCGCACCCTCCTCATTCATCAGATCGAAGCCGCACGGTCGCGTCAGGAAGCCGAGATCGTGCTCGTGGGGGATTCGTCTTGCCTGATGGACATCTCGGCGAAGCAACTCAGCGCCCTGCTGGGGTGCCGTGTCCTGAACCTGGGAACGCACAGCTACCTCGACCTCCTGGCTTATGCCCAACTGCTGCGCGAACACGTGGCGGCCCACCCTCGTCCGCCGCGCGCGGTGGTGCTGTTGCTTCACCCCGAGGCCCTGCGTCGGGTCACGCCAGAGACGTATCACTCAGCGCTGTTTCAGAGCCTGCTGCGCGGCGAGGACCTGCCTCCACTGGGGGGACCGCGGGAACGAATCCGGCAACTGTTGGGCCTGGAGGCTTTCCGCAATCGCTGTCTGAGCCGCTGGTTGCCGGCGCCTTTGCCGGGCGCCTACGGCCGGACCTATGGCTTCAGCCGGGACTTGGAGAAGTTCCTGATGCGGAACCAAGGCAGCGTGCTCGACCCGGAGCCGGCGCCGCTGCGGGGAAATTCGGAGTATCGTCTGGCGCCTCAGATCGAAGCGCCGAGCCGTCTATTTCGCGCCGCCGTCCCAGCCGGCACGATGCTGGTGGTGGGCATCACTCCGGTGCCGGCGGAGTTCGCGGGCCGAGCCTATCCGGGTGTTCACGGGCCGATGTTGCACCAGTGGAGCCAATGGCTCCAAGCGGACGCTGCCTTGGTGGAACTGCCCTGTACTTTGCCGGACCGGCACTTCGCCCGAGTTGCGCATCTGAACCAGGACGGCGTGCGCCTTTACACTGAGGCACTGGCCCGTGTGTTGAAGCAACGTCTGCCATAGCCGGGATCACGCTCCCGCGTGCGCTTCCATTCCCACACACGAGCAAACGGGATTCCGATCGCCAAAGACGTTGTCGATGCGGCCCACGGGCGGCCAGAACTTGTGTTCGCGCAGCCAGCGCGCCGGATACGCCGCCTGCTGCCGCGAGTAAGGACGGTCCCAGTTCTCGGCGGTGACAGCCTCCGCGGTGTGCGGCGCGTTTTTGAGCGGGTTGTTCGTCTTGTCGATCTGGCCGGACTCGACGGCGGTGATCTCGGCATGAATCGCGATCATGGCGTCGCAGAAGCGGTCGAGTTCGGCCTTCGGCTCGCTCTCGGTTGGTTCCACCATCACGGTGCCGGGCACGGGCCACGAAATCGTCGGCGCGTGAAAGCCGTAATCCATGAGCCGCTTCGCCACGTCTTCCACCGTCACGCTCTTGAACGCGCGCAAGTCCAGGATGCACTCGTGCGCCACCAGTCCGCCGTGGCCTTTGTAGAGCACGGGAAAGTACGGCTCCAGACGGCGGGCGATGTAGTTGGCGTTGAGGATGGCGTGCTTCGTGGCGGCGGTGAGGCCGTCGGTGCCCGTCATGCGGAGGTACATCCACGGGATCGGCAGGATGCCGGCGCTGCCCCAGGGCGCGGCGGACACGGCGCCGGCCTGGAATTTCAAATTTGAAATTTGAGATTTCAAATCCACCACGCTGTGGCCGGGGAGGAACGGCGCGAGATGCTTCGCCACGCAAATCGGTCCCATGCCGGGGCCGCCGCCACCGTGCGGGATGCAAAAAGTTTTGTGCAGGTTGATGTGGCAGACATCCGCGCCGATGTCACCGGGCGCGCACAAACCCACCTGTGCGTTCAAGTTCGCGCCGTCCATGTACACCTGCCCGCCATGCTCGTGGATGACGCGGCAGATGTCCTTGATCGCTTCCTCGAACACGCCGTGCGTGGACGGGTACGTGACCATGAGCGTGGCCAGTTCGGCGCGGTGTTGCTCGGCCTTCGCCTTTAAGTCGGCGAGGCTGATGTTGCCGTGTTCGTCACACGCCACCGGCACCACGCGCAAGCCGGCCAGGACGGCACTGGCGGGATTGGTGCCGTGCGCGGAAGTCGGGATCAGGCACACGCGGCGGTGGGATTCTCGGCGGGAGTCGTGCCAGGCGCGGATCGTCAGCAACCCAGCATACTCACCCTGAGCGCCGGCGTTGGGCTGAAGCGACACGGCGGCGAAGCGCGTCACCTCTGCGAGCCACGATTCCAGTTGTCGAAACAGCGTGGCGTAGCCCTGCGCCTGCTCGCGCGGGGCGAACGGGTGGAGCTTCGCGAACTCCGGCCAAGTCACGGGGAGCATCTCCGCTGTGGCGTTGAGCTTCATCGTGCAAGAGCCGAGCGGAATCATCGACGTGGTGAGCGAGAGGTCGCGCGATTCCAGCTTGCGGATGTAGCGCAGCATCTCCGTCTCGGAATGGTGGCGGTTGAAGACGGGATGCGTGAGGAAGGGCTTCTGACGGGCCAGCGCGGCAGGGACTTCCGCCTGCGTGTCGGCGATGAGTTGATCCAGTGTGAACGGCAGCGGTCGGTCGAAGTTGAAAATGGCCAGGAGCGTCTCCAAGTCCTCGCGCGAAGTGGCTTCGTCGAGCGAGACACCGACGGCGTGGTCGTCGAACACGCGGACGTTCACGCGATGTTGGGCGGCGATGGCGACGAGTTCCGCGCTGGTGTGCGGGGCGAGGGAGATGCGGAGGGTGTCGAAACAGAGCGCGCCTTCGGCAGACAGCCCATCGCCCATCGTCGATAGCCGATCCGTCGCCGATTGGCGATCGGCGATCGGCGATCGGCGATGCCCCATCCCGTGCCCCAGTTTGGCCAACCCGCTCGCCAGCACCGCCGTCATCCGATGCACGCGCTCCGCGATGCGCCGCAAGCCTTCCGGTCCGTGATAGACGGCATACATCGACGCCATGATCGCCAGGAGCACCTGGGCCGTGCAGATGTTGCTGGTGGCTTTCTCACGACGAATGTGTTGCTCGCGCGTCTGGAGCGTGAGCCGCAGCGCCGGCCGTCCGTTGGAGTCCTTGGACACGCCGACGAGCCGGCCCGGCATGTGACGCTTGAAAGCGTCGCGCGTGGCGAAGAACGCCGCGTGCGGTCCACCGTAGCCCATCGGCACGCCAAACCGTTGCGCGCTGCCGACCGCGATGTCCGCGCCGAACTCGCCCGGCGATTTCAAGAGCATCAAGCTCAACAGGTCTGCCGCGACCACGGCCAGGGCGTCGTGCGCGTGGACCTTCTCAATGAACGGCCCGTAATCGCACACCGCGCCGTCGGTCGTCGGAGACTGCACGAGCGCGCCAAAGATTTTTTCGCTGAACTCGAACGTCGCGTGGTCGCCGACGATGACCTCGATGCCGAGCGCCTTGGCCCGCGTTTGCACCACATCGAGCGTCTGCGGATGGCACGCCGCGGAGACGAAGAACGCTTTCCTGTCGCCGCCGCCCTTGAGGGCGTGGCACATCGTCATGGCTTCGGCGGCGGCGGTGGCTTCGTCGAGGAGCGAGGCGTTGGCGATCTCCAGGCCGGTGAGATCGCAGATCATCGTTTGGAAATTGAGCAACGCTTCGAGCCGGCCCTGCGAAATCTCCGCCTGGTAGGGCGTGTATTGCGTGTACCAGCCGGGGTTTTCGAGAATGTTCCGCTGGATCACGGGCGGCGTGATGCAATCGTGATAGCCCAGGCCGATGAACGAACGCCAGACTTGGTTTTGCGCCGCGAGCGCGCGGAGTTCCGCCAACGCGCCCTGCTCGCTGCGTGCCTCGGGGAGTGCCAGCGGTTTGCCCAGACGGATTTGCCGGGGCACAACGGCATCGATCAGCGCGTCGAGCGAAGCAAAGCCGCACGCCTCGGCCATTTGCCGCGTCTCGGCGGCGTCAGGGCCAAGGTGGCGGTCGATGAAGCGGTCCGTCCAAGCCAGCGCGTCCTGGCCGGGCGAGGTGGCGGAACGGGCGTTGGTTTGGGTTTCGCTGGTGCGTTTCGGGGCGAAGCTCGCGTCTGACATGGCGGTGAAATTACGGAGCAGGAGCGTCAATGCAAGAGGGTTCTGGCTGGATTGCGGATGGCAGGTTGCAGATTGGAGTTTGAGTCTTGTGAGCTCGGCGGTGACGGAATTGGTGGATCGCCTTCTCCAGGCGTGAAATTCACGCGCAAGGCGTGAGGCTCACGCATTCTCTCCGCTGCGCTCCTTGATTTTAGGCCGTTTTCCGCAGCTTTCTTGGCTGGCACCGTTCTTGCCAGTGTCGCGAGCCGATCCCCAAACGGAATAAGGGACCTAGTTCAAGCATCTGGAGAATGGGACTATGAAGACACGAGGCATGGTGATGGATGATGGGTGGGGCGCGGAAGCGGGCCGCCATCGGCAGGAGCGTGGCGCCGCATCGACACCCGGCAGCACCCTTTCCTCAAGACAGCTTGGCTGGATCCCGGCGAACCAAGACTACAGACGGGAACGGAAAACTGACCGCTAACCACGAACCCTCTACTCAAATGCACTCTCACTCCATTCAGCACCTCCTGTTCCTCCTCGCGGCGATCTCTCAACTCTCAGCCCTCAACCCTCAGCTTCTCCGCGCCCAGCAAGCGCCGCTCATCACCGCGCAGCCCACCAACCAGTATCCGGTCGCCGACGCCGTGGTTTCGTTCGGCGTGGCGGCCACAGGCGATGGACCGTTGAGCTACCAGTGGCGCAAGGATGGCACCAACCTTGTGGACGGTGGCAAGATCACCGGTGCCGCCACCGCCAGTGTGACTGTCTCCAACGTGCAAACGCCTGAGATGGGTTTCTACTCTGTGGTCGTGACCAACCTTTACGGCGCAGCCACCAGCACCGTGGCCACGCTCCAGTTGGTGCCGATGGCTGCCTGGGGTAACTCCTGGTCGGTCGAAGCAACCATCCCGAGCGGGTTGAACAACGTGGTGGCGATCGCGGCGGGAGGGAATCACAATGTGGCGCTGACGGCCGAGGGCAAGGTGGTTGCCTGGGGCAGTTTCCCCGAAGTTGCGACACCTCCGAGCGGATTGAGCAACGTAGTGGCGATTGCGGCGGGATACTCTCACAGTCTGGCGCTGACGACCGAGGGGCGGGTGGTTGGCTGGGGCTCGAATAACTACGGCCAAACGAACGTCCCAGCCGGACTAAGCAACGTCGTGGCGATTGCGGCGGGCGTGTCTCACAGTCTGGCGCTGCGAGGCGACGGCCAAGTGGTCGGATGGGGGGCTGGTGGTCCTGGGAGCGCAGAAGATCCACACTATGGCCAATCGACCATCCCGAGCGGGTTGAGCAATGTGGTGGCGATTGCGGCGGGAGGGGAGCACAGCCTGGCACTGACAGCCAAGGGACTGGTTGTAGCGTGGGGCGACAACCGTCAGGGCCAAACGACTATTCCGAGCGGGTTGAGCAACGTGGTGGCGATTGCGGCGGGAGGGGAGCGCAACCTGGCAATGACGACCGAGGGCTGGTTAGTCGGGTGGGGAACGTGGGGAAGGTCTAGTGCAGGCCAAACGACCATTCCGACTGGGTTGAGCAACGTGGTCGCAATTTCGGCGGCAGGGATGTACAGCCTGGCACTGACGGCCGAGGGTCAAGTGATCCTCTGGGCTCACAGTAGTTACGGCCAAACGAATATCCCCAGCGGGCTGAGCAATGTGGTGGCGATTGCGGCGGGAGGGGCTTACAGCCTGGTGCTGACAGGGTTGCCGGGTGGCGTCGCCCCGCCGCGCGTGCTGGGCCCTCAGGTGCTGGTCGGCACAGCGGATCGGGATTTCTTTGGGCGGATCGTGGTGGCCAACAGCGCGCAGGGCTTTGGCGCCACCGGCCTGCCACCGGGCTTGGCCGTGGACCCAGCTACCGGATTGATCACTGGCCGGCCGGCTGCGGACGGCACTTACGCCGTGACTTTGTTTGCAACCAACGCCGTGGGTGTTGGCCAGGCTAGCCTCAGCTTGCACATCAATCTGCCCTGGCCGGGAATCACTACGAGCAACGTGGTGCTGGCAGGATTGGGCAACGGGTTCGCCTATTCCGCAGCCGTGAATGCCGACTGGTCCAGCGCGTCTGGACTGCCATTGGGATTGGCTATGGACCCACAGTCGGCGGAGATTTCCGGCGTCCCGCTGGAGGCAGGCGACTTCGTGGTGAGTGTGGGAATGAGCAATCGCTTCGGCATGGTGACCGATTCGTTCACGTTGCGGGTCAGTCCGGTGGTCGGGTGGGGTCGGAATACTTTCGGCCAAACAACCATCCCCAGCGGCTTGAGCAACGTGGTGGCCATTGCGGCGGGAGGCGGCGACAACGTCGGAAACAGCCTGGCACTGACGGCCGAGGCGCGGCTGGTCGGGTGGGGCCAATACTGGAACCTCGGCCAATATATGCCGGTAACCATTCCGGACGATTTGACCAACGTGGTGGCGATGGCGTCGGGATACTCGTACAACCTGGCCTTGACGGCCGAGGGCCGGATCGTCGGATTGGGCTTGAACGAGTTCGGCCCAACGAACATCCCGACGAGTTTGAGCAACGTGGTGGCGATTGCAGCGGGAACTTCGCACGGTCTGGCGCTGACGGCCGAGGGCCGAGTGGTCGGGTGGGGCAGGAACGACTTTGGCCAAACGAGCATTCCGCGCGGGCTGAGCAACGTGGTGGCCATTGCGGCGGGACAGCAGCGAAGTTTGGTGCTGACGGCTCAGGGCCGGGTGGTCGGGTGGGGTGGCGGAAGCGCAAGCAACGTCCCGGCGAGCTTGAGCAACGTGGTGGCGATTGCGGCCGGAAGGGTTCACAGTTTGGCGCTGACGGTCGAAGGCCGGGTGGTTGAGTGGAGCTTGGGAGGCACCAACAACGTCTTGAGTAACGTGGTGGCGATCGCGGCAGGAGAGCATCACTCTCTGGCGCTGACGGTCGAGGGGCGGGTGGTCGGGTGGGGTTGGAACAGCTTCGGCCAAACGAACGTCCCGACGAGCTTGAGCAACGTGGTGGCCATTGCGGGGGGAGAGGATCACAGCCTGGCGCTCATTGGGTTGCCGGATGGCGTAGCGGCACCGCGAGTGTTAGGTCCACGGGTGCAGGTGGGCACGGCGGGCCGGGACTTCTTTGGGCGCATCGTCGTGGCCAATGGTGCGCACGGCTTTGGCGCCAGCGGCCTGCCGCTGGGCCTGACTTTGGATCCGGCCACGGGGCTGATCACCGGCCAGCCGTCCGCAGGCGGCACTTACGCCGTGACGTTATTCGCGACCAACGCCTTGGGTGTTGGCCAAGCCAGCCTCAGCCTGCACATCAATTTGCCCCTGCCAGGAATCAGCACGAGCGGACTGGTGCGGGCGGTTTTGGGCCAGGGGTTCAGCGACAACGTTGGCCTGGTGAATGAGCCGAATTGGGTGGGCGCATCGGGGTTGCCACTCGGGCTGACGTTCCATCCGCAGAGCGGGGAGATTTCCGGGGTGCCGCAGGAGATGGGGGACTTCGCGGTGAGCGTGGTGGTGAGCAACCGATTCGGGGTGGCAACCGGTTCGTTCACGTTGCGGGTCAGTCCGGTGGTCGGATGGGGCGGCAACTCATCTGGCCAAACAAGCATTCCGAGCGGGTTAGGCAACGTTGTGGCCGTTGCAGCGGGAGGCGGTCACAGTCTGGCGCTGACAACCGAGGGCCGGGTGGTCGGATGGGGCTGGAACGCCTTCGGCCGAACGAACATCCCAACCGGGCTGAGCAACGTGATGGCGATTGCGGCGGGAGGCGCTCACAGTCTGGCACTAGTCCGGCCACCGGCGCCGCGACTGACGGCCAGTAGGCAAGGGGCGAACCTCGTCTTGAGTTGGACCGGTGGACAAGTGCCCTTCCAATTGCAGCAGTGCCGGGAGTTCGGCTCTTCCGCTGCGTGGGAAAACGTGGGCGAGGCTGTGCGGACCAACTCTCTGTCACTGCCGCTCGACATCGGAAACCTGTTTCTGCGCGTGCGCGCGCCGTGAGCCAGGGCAGGCGCACGCGAGGCCGCGCCGCGATCAGCCGGCTGGCTCGTGAGCCTCAGCCGTTGCCGGCTTGGATCGAGCCGCGCAACGTCCAGCCGCGGCAGCCGGTCGTTCCTCGGGCACGGATGAGAGAATTCTGAACCGAACCCGCAAGGTGAGGACAATGCGTTCAAGACCTCGTAGCCGCCGAGGTAACGAGGCTCACTTCGATTACGGACTGCGGACTGCAAATCCGAGTCAGAGCCTTCCCAAGAAACGTTCGGTGGGGCGAGCGTCCTCGCGGGCCGTGCCGGTGCCACCCCCCACGGCTCGCAAGGACGCTCGCCCCACCCAACCGATCAGGTTTTGAAATCAGCTTAATACTTTGCAGGATTTCTTGCCGACGCGCGTGTTTCTGTACGAAGACTGAAACGTGTCACTGCTATGAAAAAACAACTCTTCGTCCTGACCTTGCTCGGTTTGGTTTGCGTCCCGCTGCGAGCCGCGGCGCAGGTCGCGCCTCCGGCGGCGCCTCCTCCACAGGTGTCCCCACCCAAAGGGCGCGACCTCTGGAAAGCGACCGCGGACGCGCCGGCCTTGCCCAAGCCACCTATTGCTCCCGCAGTTCCATCGCTTCCGGCCCCGCCAGCAGTGGCTCCGGCAGCCCCGCCCGCGCCGGCCTTGCCGGCGCCGCCCACGCCGCTTCCGCCGCCGCCGGACTTGTCGAAGTTCGATCTCGATTTCCCCGGTGGCCAGCCCGTTGAATTGATCCAAGCCATCCGGAAAGCCACCGAGAAACCGCTCAACGTCATCGTGCCGGAAGAGTACGCCGACACGCCCCTGCCGGCCCTGAAGATGAAAGGTGTGACCGTGCCGCAGTTGTTTGCGGCGTTGGAGGCCGCGAGCCGGAAGACCGTCCCGGTCGTCACGGGCACTTATTACGGCGGGCCTGGGGGCAAGCCGCAGGTGCAGTACCAACAATTCAAGGCCTCCTACGGGTTCATGACCACCGGCATACCGCGGGAGGATTCCATCTGGTATTTCTACTCCGAACAGCCCACTCCTCCACCGCCCCCGCCGCCGGAATCACAGCCGAAGGAGCCGAGAACTTGCCGCTTTTACCGACTCGATCCGCTTCTTGACACCTACAAGATCGAGGACATCACCACGGCGGTCGAAACCGGCTGGAAGATGCTTGGCGAGACACCCGGGGAAGCCAAGCCGGAGATGATGTACCACAAGGACACCAAGCTCTTGATTGCCGTGGGCCATCCTGAGAAATTGGCCGTCATCGAAGAAGTGCTGGCGCGGTTGGGTGATGCGGTGCAACACTCACACGACTTCGCGCCGGCTCATCCCCCGGGCAAAGGCAAAGTTGAACCCGCCAGGCCATGACGTTTCGCTGGACGGCCTCCTGTTGGAAGGTCTCGCCGGCCCGTTGCGCCCACACTCGATCACCGTCCAGGCCATGCCCGTGGAAGCGCAGCGGTCCTCGCCTGACCTCGCCGCGCTCACGGCGCGTCTGGCCCAGAGCGACGAGGCGGCTTTCCGGCAATTCTACGACCTCTATTTCCCTCGCCTGTTCCGCTATCTGCTCGTGCTCACCGGTGGCAACGAGGACGCCGCGAAAGACGCCCTGCAACTGACGCTGCTGCGCGTCGTGCGGCACGTCCGCGTCTTCGATTCCGAGGCTGCTTTCTGGAGTTGGCTGGCCATGCTGGCGCGGAGCGCGCTGGTGGACGAAGCGCGCAAGCGCAGGCGCTACTTGCGGTTTCTCGATGGCTTCTTCCAAAGGCTCCAGCCCGCGCCCGTCGCGGCGGACCACGACGCCGAGACGCGGCTGCTGGCCTCGCTGGGAACCCACCTCGACGCGCTGCCGCCGGAGGACCGTGACCTGATCGAGCGGAAGTATTTCGACGGCGAGTCCGTCCGCGAAATCGCCGACGCCGTTCACTCCACTGAAAAATCCGTTGAGTCGCGCCTGGTCCGCATCCGCCGGAGACTCAAAGAACTTGTCCTAGCCCAACTGCACGATGAAACCGACCTCCCCTACTGAGCAACTGCTTGATGACGTCCTGGCCGAGAGCGCGACGCCGGAGTTCCGCGCCGTGTTGCTGGAAGAAACGCTCCAGCAAGTCCGGCGTCGCCGGCATGGACGGCTCCGCAACCGTGCGTTCGTGGCGGCGGGCCTCTGCTGCGCCGCGCTGCTCCTGGTGCTGAAATCACGCGTGCCGTCGTCGCAACGGAGTCTCGCTGAGACAACGCCGAGTCAGGCTCTCGCGGTGAAGCTGGTCAGTTCACAGCCTTGGCCAGCGTCGAGGACGGTAGAAACTAGTCCTGCCTCAGTTGGCGTGGTCAGTTCCGCTCCCGGAGTAGTTCCCGTGCTGGACACCGCGCGCGAACGAAAGCCTTTCAGTGAGGTTGGCGATCCTGAATTGCTCTCATTGGTCGCGGGCCGGCCCATTGCGTTGGTGCAGCAGCCCGGCCAGCCGCCGGAATTGCTTTTCCTCAATGCCGAGGACCAGCGGGGTTTCCCCGTGCCGTAAGTCTCCTGCAAGAGTGTAGCAGCCGACGTGAGGAGGCTCTGATTTCTTCGAGAGCCTCCTCACGTCGGCGGCTACGATTTTTTTCAGATGCGCTCTCGCGAACTGGCCTTCACTTCGCAAAGAACCGGTCGAACCGCGCTTGCGCCTCCTGCCAGGCTTGGGCGTCTCTCGGCTGGTAGGGGACAGTCCCGCTGCTCCGGCGAATCAGTTCGCGCGCCTCGGTCAGCGACCGCAGATGCCCCAACGCAATGGCTTGCACGACGATGTTGCCGAAGGCCGTGGCTTCTTTCGGGCCGGCCAGCACCGGCACTTGGAGCGTGTTGGCCGTGAATTGATTGAGCAGGTCGTTCTTGCAGCCGCCGCCCACAATGTGCAGCCGCCCAATCTTCCTTCCGATGAGTTGCTCGATCTGCCGGATGGTGCGGGCGTAGAGCAAAGCGAGGCTCTCATAGACGCACCGCAGCATGGGACCGGGCGCGGCGGGCACCGGCTGGCCGGTTTCCCGGCAGAACGCCGCGATCTTTTCCGGCATGGCGTCCGGCGACCAGAAGCGCGGATCGTTCGGATTGATGAGCGCACCGAGCGGCGGCGCTTCCGCGGTCAGTTTGTCCAGCGTTTGGTAATCGTAGTTCTTTCCCTGCAAGCCCCATTCACGGCGGCACTCTTCCACGATCCACATGCCGACGATGTTCTTGAGGAACCGCGCGGTGCCACCGTAGCCGACTTCGTTGGTGAAGTTGGCATCGCGGCCTTGTGCGGTGATGACCGGGGCGGGGAGTTCAACGCCGATGAGCGACCAGGTGCCGGAACTGATGTAGGCCCAGTCTTCGCCGCTGGCTGGCACCGCCGCGACGGCCGCGCCGGTGTCGTGCGAGCAAGACGCAATGACCTCGATCTGCGGCAGGTCCGCCTCGGTGGCGAGATCTTGCTTCAACAGACCGAGCCGGGTGCCGGACGACACGACCGGCGTGAAGAGCGCTTCGGGCAGGCCGAGCGCGGACAGGAGTTTCTTCGACCAAGTCTTGGTCCGGGGGTTGAAAAGCTGCGACGTGCTGGCGAGGGATTCCTCGTGCCGCGCCACGCCAGAGCAGTAGTAGTTGAAGGCGTCGCCGATGAGCAGAAGCTTCTTCGCCTGGGCCAGGCGTGCAGGCGATTCGGCGGCGAGTTGGTAAATGGTGTTCAGCGCCATGAACTGGATGCCCGTCTCCGCGTAAATGTCTTCCCAACTCACGCGGGCCTTGGCGTTCGCGACGCCCTGCGCGGTGCGGCTGTCGCGGTAGCAGAAAGTCGGGGAGATGATCTGGTCTTCCGCGTCGAAGAGGAGGTAGTCCACGCCCCAGGAATCGGTGCTGATGCTGGAGAGGGGCAGACGACGGGCGGCTGCTTTCTTGAGGCCGGTGCGCAACTCGGCGAACAGTCCCTCCATGTTCCAATGCAGTGCGGAGCCGGCCTTGACGATGTCGTTGCTGAAGCGGTGGAGTTCTTCGAGGGCCAGTTTGCCGTCAGCGAGGGTGCCGAGCATGAGCCGGCCGCTGGTGGCGCCAAGATCACAAGCGAGATAGTGCGTGGTCATCGTCTGAATGGTCTGTCCGTTTCGTTCTCGGATCGTCTTTTCCGGCTGTGCTGGCTTGGCGGAACGATGTTGTCCGTCCGAGGTTCCAACTAGTCTCGCGAAGATCGCGCAGCCTGGATGGGCTGCTGATAAGCTGCGCCCGCCGCGGCGTCAAGGATTTCGGCCTGCGGTGTCTGCGCCCCTTGATCCTCGGCGAACCGGAGGAAGCCATCCCAACCGGTGAAGTGAAGCCAGGTAGGGCAAGGCTCCAGCCGAGCCGATGGCGCAGACTCGGCAGGAGCTTCGCCCTGCTGATTTGCGCAAGAGTTGAGCGTCGCCCCAAAAATCAAAAGGAGAGCAAGCCCTTCTGCTCTCCTTCTGTGAAGCCGCGGAAGCAGCGCGGGCCAGTTGCTTCGGCGTGCCCGCGCGCACTCTGCCGGTGTTCTACTTCGTCGCGCAGCAGGACGAATTGGCCCCGCCCGACGCCCGGCACACGTGGACCACTTTGTCGGTCTTCATCTTGCCGTGACCTTCGGGAATCACCGAGGTTCTGCAATCACCGCACTCGTGCCGCTGCACCTGAGTCGCGATCTGAGGCTGAGTCGCTTTGGTGGTTCTTTCCACGACTGTCACCGTCGAGGTCTTGCACTTGGGGCAAGGCGCGGCAGTGCAGTGGTCCAACCCGACAAGGCCGGCCGCCAGAACGGTTGAGGCAGGCTTCAGTTGCGCGAGCTTCTCCGCGCCTTTCTGCTGCGCGGAAGCGTGGACGGGCAACCAGGCCAGGCCAGCCACGGCCAGCGCCAGCGTGGAACGGACAAGGAGGTTTGGGAGGGAACGCGGATTCTTCATAGTGTCTCTTTCTTTCTCTGTGTTCTTGTTTTGTTTTCGATTCGCGGCCACTTTAGCCACGTTCTGTCTTCGCTTACACCGCGGTCTTGAAGACCCCGCAGAGATTCTGTCGCGCATTCCGTCCGGAGAAGACTTCGCCCGTGTCCGCACGGTGGGAACGGCTGGAGAACTCTTCCGCCGCCGAAAATATTCTGCGGGTTTCAGGTTCCGGTGGTGTAGAGCAAGTAGCGCGATGGCG
Source organism: Verrucomicrobiota bacterium (assembly GCA_016219875.1). Classification (GTDB taxonomy): domain Bacteria; phylum Verrucomicrobiota; class Verrucomicrobiia; order Limisphaerales; family JACRJZ01; genus JACRJZ01. The sequence continues at coordinate 158,892 of JACRJZ010000148.1, forward strand.
AGCGAAATCTGAACCACGCTGCGCCCCGCCCCGTAGCATGAACGAAGAGCATCTCAACGCAGAGGACGCCCGGCTGCGGACCCTGCTGCAAAGGTCGCGACCGGCGCCGCCGCTGCCACCGCGCTTTCGCGAGGCCGTCTGGCGGCGCATCGAGAGACAGGAGCCGCGCGCGACCGCCGATTCGCCCTTGGGGTGGCTGGACACGCTGGCCGAATGGCTGTTGCGTCCCCGGCTCGCGCTGGCCGGCGCCGCGGCGCTGCTGGTGGCGGGCGCAGTCGCGGGCGTGTTCACGGGCCTGACCGCCGCGAAGCACGAGGCCCAGGCCCGGTACGTGGCGGCGGTTTCACCCGGTCCTTGAGGTCCCGCCATGCGACGCTCTCTCCTCATTGTCCTGGCGGTGCTGGCGGCCGGAGCGGTGTTGTTCGTCGCGGCCTACGGCCTGGCGGGCCGGCTTTGCGCCCGCCAGATGGCCCGGCCCGCCGATGATCTGCATTGGCTGCGGCTGGAGTTCCAATTGGGCGAGGCGGAACTGGCGCGCATCCGCCCGCTGCACGAAGGCTACCTGCCGAAGTGCCAGGAGTTCTGCCGCCAGATCGCAGTAAAGAAGCACGCGTTGCAGCAGGCCCTCGGCACGAACGCGACCGTCTCAGCCGAAGCCGAGCAGACGCTTTCAGAAATCGCCGCCTTGCGCGCCCAGTGCCAGACCCAAATGCTGCGGCACTTTGGCGAAGTGAGCCGCGCGATGCCGCCGGAGCAAGGCCGACGTTACCTCGCCGAGATGCAACGCCTCACGCTCGGCTTCCACGACCAGATCGAGGCCTCCATGTCCGGAGCCACGCCCGCGCATCATGGATCCCACTGAGGCCGACGCGCTCGACCGGGCGGACATGGCGCGGCTGGCGACCGGCCACGAGGCCGCGCTCAACCATCTCATGGAGCGTCATGCCGAAGCGGTGTTCCATTTCCTCTGCCGGATGCTGGCCAACGAAGACGACGCGAACGATCTGGCGCAGGAGACGTTCGCCCGGGTCTATCGCGCGCGGGAGAGCTATCGACTTGAGCAGAAGTTCGCGTCCTGGCTTTTCACCATCGCGGCCAACCTGGCCCGCAATCAACTGCGCTGGCGCGCCCGGCATCCGAACGTCTCGCTGGACGCCCCCGCCGAGGCCACGGAGCAGGCCCTCGGCGACGCGCTGCCAGCCGGCGACCCGTCGCCGAGCGAGGAGGCGGCGTCCGCCGAGCGCGCCGCGGCCGTGCGCGCGGCCGTGCGCCAACTGCCGGAAGACTTGCGTGCGGCGATGGTCTTGTGCGAATGGGAAGACCGCTCGATCGTGGAAGCGGCGGTGATCCTGGAAACCACTCCCAAGGCGGTCGAATCCCGCCTCTACCGCGCGCGCCAGTTGCTGCGTGAACGGTTGAAGAAGTGGCTGTGAAACCCGAACGCCGAAGTTGAATCGCCGCAAAAAACTCAAAGAGCACAAAAACCAAGGGCTTCAGGCCGCCTGGGCCGAATCCGTTTTCAGGCGACTCCGCTGTTGGCACTCCCGTGGTCCCTCTTTGCGTTTCCTTGAGTTCTTTGTGGCCCATTTCGGTTTTCGGGCGTGCGCCGGTGAAGCTGGCCGCCACGCGGGTGCGAGTCCCGCCGGTCGAATTAGACTGTTCACGACCGAAAGCTGGGTCTGGGAAGAGGCCGCGAGGCCGAACCCGAAAGCACGACCCCGTCTGAA
>JACRJZ010000149.1 GCA_016219875.1 Verrucomicrobiota bacterium
ACGAGGGAGGCCGGACTGCCACCGTGCCCCGGCTTCCTTCGCTTCCAATTTCCAGGGGCATTTGGGTAACACCACTTTTGAGTCAACCGGAGCATTTTCCGGCCTCATCTTGGGTAACACCCCCTTTTGAGTTACGGCGAAGGCTGCCTCAAGCTCGGTTCGGGAGCACTCGTAGCGCAGACTTTCGAGTCTGCCGTAGCGCCGGTTTTCCAACCGGCGAGCGTTGGAAGAAGCCAGCCGGCTGGAAGTTTCACGGCCTTGCCGACTGCAAGTCGGCGCTACGGCAGGTTGAAAACCTGCGCTGCCCGGTGTGCCGGGCGGGAGCTTGATGCAGCCTTGAGATGGGGCAGTTTGCTTCCGCCGCAGGGCGTCTTTGCCGTCGTCCGGCACTTGTGATACTCTCCATCGACGGCCCGGACTGGTGAGCACGCCCAGCGTCCTTCCCCCGACCGGCGAGGGAACGGGGCGCGACTGAACCATCGGCCCCGGCAGCCAACAGCCGTTCTCGGCCATGAAGACTGAAGCAAAGCCCATGCTCGATCCCAAGTTCGCCTGGTGCCAGGTGCCAAAGGCGGAGGCGCCCAAGCGTTCCGCCACCGAGCGGGTCGGCGATTTCTTGGAGATCTACTCCTTCTTGGACGAGGACACCGCCCGGCAGCAGGCGATGCGGTGCATCCAGTGTCCGGAGCCGACCTGCGTGGAGGGCTGCCCGCTAAACAACCGCATCCCAGAGTGGATGGCGCTGACGGCGGAGGGACGCTTCATGGAGGCGGCCCAAGTGCTCCAGGCGACCAGTTGCATGGAGGAAGTGTTCTCCCGGCTGTGCGCGCATCCGTGCGAAGCGCGCTGCATCCTCGAAGCGCGCGGCGAGGCGGTGGCCATCAACGCCATCGAACGGTTTCTCAATGACTACGCCCACGCGCGCGGCTTGACCGACGTGGCGCTCCCGCCCCTGACCGGCTTCAAGGCCGCCGTGATGAACGCCGGGCCGTGCGGGCTGAGTTGCGCCTTCGATCTGGCGCGGCACGGCCATGCCATAACGGTCTTCGATCATCGCCCCGAGATCGGCGGCTTGCTGGCGCATGGGATTCCGGCGTTCAAGATGGAAGCGGATGTCTTGCGCCTCCGGATTGAGATGTTGGAAAAACTGGGCGTGCAATTCCGGCTGGGGGCGAAGCCGGGCCTCGCGCCGAGCTTGAAGGAACTCCGAGCCAGCTTCGACGCGGTGTTCTTCGGCGCGGCGGTGGGACAGGTCAAGACGCTGGAGGTTCCCGGCGCGGATCTCCGCGGGGTGCATCAGGGTCTGGCGTTCATCATGCAGAAGAACCTGGGCGCGGCCATCGAAGGCGCGCGCATCGAGGTGAAAGGCCGGCGGGTCGTGGTGCTGGGCGGCGGCGACGTGGCGATGGACTGCCTGCGGACGGCGTTGCGTGGCGGCGCCCGCGACGTGCTCTGCCTCTACCGGCGGGATGCCGCCCACTTGCCGGCCAACCAATTTGAGTACGAGAACGCCCGCGAAGAAGGCGCGCGATTCGACTTCCGGGCCAGCCCGGTGGCGTTGCTGGGCGACGAGCAGGGCCGCGTCGCCGGCGTCCGGTGCGTGCGCAACGCGCTGGCGTCCCCGGAGCCAGACGGACGCCCCAGACCCGTCCCGGAGCCGGGGACAGAGTTCGTCGTGCCGGCAGACGTGGTGCTGGTGGCCTTGGGGTTTGTCTCCATGCCGTTCCCCACGGATGGAGACCTCGCGGAAGTCCCGCTCACGGCCAGCGGGTTGGTCGTAGTGGACGAGAACCTGATGACGCCACTGCCGGGCGTGTTTGCCGGCGGCACACTGGTGCGCGGCGCCGGCGCGTTTCTCGACGCGGTGCGCGACGCCCGGAAGGCGGCCCGCGCCATCGACCACTACCTGCTGGGCCGGATGAAGAGGCTGGTGGCGGCGTGAAAGTCTTCACGGGTTGGCCCTGCCGCCGTAGCGCCGGTTTTCCGACCGGCGAGCGTTGGAAGAGGCCAGCCGGCTGGAAGTTTCACGGCCTTGCCGACTGCAAGTCGGCGATACGGCAGGCTGGAAAGCCTGCGCTACGGAGGTGGTGTCCGGTTGTGCGCGGCTGTTTTCAGCCGCAGCAACGTTCCCCGCAACCGGGACGCAGGAATCTTCCGAGACCTCCTGCTGATTCAGGCTGCTGCGGTTGAGACAACCGCGCGCCGGTTTGCGGCCGTGACACTCCATCAGTTCAGAGTTGAAATCCGCACTTGGGAGTGCGATGCAGGAGGCCATGAAACACCCGATCGGCGTCTTCTTTTCCTGGGCCGTGGCGCTCTCGACGCTCCTTTCTTTTGCTCGCGATGGAGTCTGCGCCGCCGTCGCTCCCCGCCGGCCTAACGTCCTCTTCATCGCCATCGACGATCTCAACGACTGGGTCGGCTGTCTGGGCGGGCATCCTCAGGCGCGCACGCCGAACCTGGACCGGCTGGCGGCCCGCGGCACCGTGTTCCTCAACGCGCACGTCCAGTCGCCGCTCTGCAATCCCTCGCGCGCCAGTCTGCTCAGCGGGTTGCGGCCCTCGACCACCGGCATCTACGGCTTGGCGCCGGGCCTCCGCGACGTGCCCGCGACGCGCGACTGCGTGACCCTGCCGCAACACTTCGCCCGACACGGTTACTTCACGGCGGGTTTCGGAAAGGTGTTTCACGACGGCTCCATTCCGCCGCGGTTTCGCACGAACGAGCTTCACGTCTGGGGACCAGCCCCGGGGATGCCGCGCCGGCCCAAAGCGTCGGTAGGGACGCCGGGGATGCATCCCTTGATGGATTGGGCCGTGTTCCCGGAGGACGACCGCGACCAGGCCGACTGGAAGATCGCCGACGCGGCCATCGCGCAACTGAAGTCGCTGCCTCCGGGCCGGCCCTTCTTCGTCGCTGTGGGCTTCCGCCTGCCGCACGTGCCGTGCTACGCGTCGCAGAAGTGGTTTGACCAATTCCCGCCGGAAGGCCAAATCGTCCTGCCGCCGGTCCTGGACAATGATCGCGAGGACGTGCCGTTCTTCGCGTGGTATTTGCACTGGAGCCTGCCGGAGCCGCGGCTGACCTGGCTGCGGAAGTCCGGCCAGTGGCGTCCGCTCGTGCGCGCGTATCTCGCGAGCACCACGTTCATGGACTCCCAAGTGGGCCGCGTGCTGGACACGCTGGACTCCATCGGCGCGGCGGAGAACACCGTGGTCGTGCTCTGGTCGGACAACGGCTGGCACCTTGGTGAGAAAGGGATTTCGGGCAAGAACTCGCTTTGGGAACGCTCCACGCGCGTGCCGCTGATCTTCGCGGGGCAGGGCGTGGCGAAAGGCGCGCGCTGCACGCAACCGGCCGAGTTGCTCGACCTCTATCCCTCGCTGGTGGAATTGTGCGGGCTGTCGAAGCAGGACGGTCTCGAAGGTCACAGTCTGGGGCCGCAGTTGAAGGACGCGCAGGCCCCGCGCCCCTGGCCGGCGATCACCACGCACAATGCCGGCAACCACAGCGTCCGCTCCGAGGGCTGGCGCTACACGCGCTACGCCGACGGCTCGGAAGAACTTTACGACCTGCGTCGCGATCCGAATGAGTGGACGAACTTGGTGAAGCGAACGGAGTTGGCCGGCGTGGTCCGGGAACACGCCCGCTGGCTTCCCGCGGTGAACACGCCGCCCGCGGCCGGCAGCGCACATCGCGTCCTGACGCAAACCAACGGCGTGTGGTTTTGGGAAGGCAAAGCCATCCAGCGCGCAGAACTGGAGGAGTAGCCTCAGGCATCTTGAGCTGTCCGCACGGTTTTATGGAGGCAAGGAATCGAGATGGAGCGGCGTTCACCGGGTCAGGGGACCCGGCCTACAGGAAAGGCGTGCCTTGTAGGCCCGGTGCCCTCACCGGGCGGACCACGTCATTTCCACGGAACTAGGAGTTCTGAGACTCGTCCAGCCGGGCGATCCAGCCATCCCATTCCTTCCTGAATCCGATGGTCACGGCCCAGCCAAGTTCTTCCCGGCAGACCTTGTCGCATCCGCGGGCGCACTGGGACGCCTCACGGAAGCTGGCCCCAAAACCGTCCGGCATCGGCCCATAGCGCGACGGCGCATTGCTCGATGAAGAAGAAATCGCCCTTGCCGTGCGGCACATCGACGAAGGAAAGGACCTGTCCCGCGGGCAATTGCTCCACGAAGACGGCGCCATCGAAGAGCGCGCGGCGGAAGTGCAGCGGGTTGGTGTAATTCTCCCCGCCGATCATCCGCTCGCCGAACGCGAGATACCACGCGTTCCGCGCCTCGCAGAACGATTGCAGATGGGCCGCGCCGCAGCCGTCCGTGAGCCGGGCCAGGGCATCGCCGACTTCCGGCGTGAGCGAGCAAAAGCGCGTCAGCTTGGAGACGTGCAGGTGTTTGGTGGAGGAATTGGTCTTGTCGAGAAGCTTCGGATTCACGCGCTCCAGATTCACCCGCAGTTCCAGCAACTGGGCCAGCCGCCTTGTCGCTTTCACCCGCGCTGCGTGGTCGCGGTTGAGCAGGGCCAGGCGGGCAAAGCCAACGAGGCCGGCGAGGTCGCCGTTGAGCCGCTCGGCTTCGTCGTTGGCGTAGTCACGTTTGGCGATGTCAAATCGATAGTCCGCCTCCAGCATTGGCTTCACCCGCGCCTGCACCGCCGGCCAATGGGACCGGGCCGCGACGGCGTCGCCAGCCAGATGGCAGTAGGCCCAGAAGGCGTAAGTCCCCAACGCGCTCTTCGCCTGGCCGCGCCCGCGGAGGCGGAGGGACGGCGGCACGTCGTACGACTCGCGCGGCCGGCCCGTCTGGCGATCGAAGCCGTCCAGCGTGTAGGGCGGCCACTTCACCAGTTCGGCGGCGAGGAAGGCTTTCGTCCTCTCCGCCGTCGGCTTGGAGAGAGAGGGCAACGCCAGCGAAAGCGCGACGAACATTTCGTCCGGGTGATCGAAATAAACTTCGTAGCCGCTGATGCCCAGCGTGTGATGGAACGGCATCCAGGGCCAGCCGGCGAGGAACTCGGTGACGTGGGCCTCCAGCTTGCGCGCGACGCGCTGGGCCTCGGCAGAGGCGGCGGGCTTCGTGAAATCGGGCAACCGCTCGACCAACCGGGCAGCCTCGGCTTCGGCGATCTGGATCGGGGCCGCCATGCGGCCGGCGCCGGTATCTTCGATGACGTTTTGCCCGGCGCCGGGGAAAGCGAGGGAGAATGCGACCGACGCGGCGAGCAGTCGGAGGCCAAACGCAGCGAAGGCGGACATCATGTTCAATTCCTCCCAGGTTGGTTTTCCAGCGCCGGCTGGCCTTCGAGACAAATCACCTGCGAGCCGACGGGGAAGAAGACCTTGTTTCCCGCGACGGACACGATGGCCCGCGCCGGGCCGTGCCATTCGTTGACGAGGCCGTAGGGTTGGCCGGCGGCCCGGGCACGCTCGTAGCCGCCGCTGTTCTCCCAACCGAAATTCCCCGCGCCGTAAAAGCCGCCGTAAGTGTCGCGCTTGCCGTAGAGGCTGGCCGTGAGCCGGGTCTGGAAGTTGAACGAGCCGATGAAGCCTTGATGATTGCAGAGCAGCAGGTCTGGCGAGCAAGAGAGCGTCTGCGTCTCGTCGCCGATGTAGTTGAACGTCATCCACGGCATGTCTTTCGCGCCGGGAGGGCGGGCCGGCTCCTTCGACGGGTAGCCGTGTTCGAGCAAAGCCACGCGACCGGTCCTGAGATCGAGCCGGCCAAAGCCGGTGAAAGGCCGCACTTCGCCCCCGCCATCCCAGGTGCCGTAAGCCGAGCGGACTTGAGTGAAGACCTCGCCGGTGCGCGGGTTGAAGCACGGCGGCGTGAGCGGATTGTGCAGCCCGCCGGTGTAGAGGATCGGCGCGATCCACGGCTCCGTGCCGTCTTCGAGACGGAACGCGTAAAAGGTCTGCTCCGCCGGATGCGCCTTGAGGAACTCGACGATGAAGTCCTGCTCCTTTTCCACGTCGTCCTTCGTGCCGGGAATGTAGCGCGGGTCTTTCCCGGTGAAGCCGGTCCGCTGGACAAGCCTTTGCTGATGTTCCGTCAGGATCGTGTGGAAGTCCTTCACGGGCGTCGTGGTGATCAGCGCCAAGCCGCGGGCGATGACCGGGAAGTAATCACGCACGCTCAGGCCGGCGAGTTGGCGGGACTTCCAGACGAGCGCGCCGTCGGCCACGTTCAGGCAATAGACGTGCATGTCTTCCGAGGCGAACACAACGCGCCGGCCGTCTTCACTGATGGACGCCGTGGTGAGGATGCGGTCGCCGGTCTGAAACCGCCAGACGGGTTGGCCGCTCGCCGCTGCGACCGCGTGGAATAGCCCGTCGCGCGCGCCGAACAGCACCAGCCCCTTGAAGGCGCAAGGCGAAACCCAGATGCCTTCGCCGGCCTCGAAGGTCCAATTCGTTTTTCCCGTGGCGGCGTCGAGCGCGTAGAGCTTCCGGTCCATCGAGCCGAAGAAGAGCGTGCCGTTCGCCAGGGCGGGCGAGTGGCCGATGGGGCCGCCGGTGGCGACGCTCCACTTCTCCGCGCCAGTGTTTGCGTCCCACGCCACCATGCGCCCGGCGTAGGTGCCCAGGAAAGCGAGGCCGCCGCCCACGATGACTTCGGCGCGCGGGCCGGTGAGTTCTCGCCAGAGTTCCTGACGCCAGGCCAGCTTGAGCGGCCCTTGGGGAAAGGCCGGGTAAAAGCCGTGGCGCTGGAGGTTGCCGTGGAGCGTGGGCCAGGAAGCGGAAGAGTCGGCAGCGGACCCGCGCCCGCAGCACGCTGCAAGGAGGAGGATCAGCGTCAAAGCTTTCATTCGGTCCTTCACGGCTTTCCGGCCAGGGTGCGCCGGCGCTGCGCCGGCCAAAGGAACCATGCCCTCACCCCGGCCCTCTCCCATCCGATGGGAGAGGGAGGAGTTGATTCGGCGTTTTGACGCAGGAGGCGTTGGTTCATGGCGACCGCGTGCCGCGCGTTCCCTCTCCCGTCGGACGGGAGAGGGCGAGGGTGAGGGTTTGGCTTTCTGATCGGGAGCCTGCCCTCACTCCCGTCACTCGCGCGGGTTCCCCGAAATGCCGTGAGGGACGTTTCATTCCACCGCGCGCACCGTGTAGCCGCCGGACTTCTCATCGGCCTCCAGCTTCAGCAAGCCGCGTTTCTCCGCTTCCCGCAGCAGGTCGTTGAACGAGCGGAATCCGTGGGCGCGCTCGTTGAAGCCCGGATGGCGGCGCTTGATCGCTTCCTTGATCATGGAACCCCAGATCAGGTCGCCCTCGTCCCGCTCCTCGGCGATGGCTTCCAAGGTTTGCATGACCAGCTCCAGCCCCTTCTCGGGTGCCAGCGCCTTGTCTTCGTTTTCGGCCGATTTGGCCGGCGCCGGGGTGGCGGTGCCGCGCGGTGACTTCTTGGCCGGCCGCGCGCGGACGAGGTCGTCGTAATACAGGAACTCGTCGCAGTTGTTGATGAACAGATCGGAACTGGACCGCTTCACGCCCACGCCGATGACGGTCTTGGCGTTCTCGCGCAACTTGCTCACGAGCGGCGAGAAGTCGGAATCGCCGCTGATGATGGCGAAAGTATCGACGTGGCTCTTGGTGTAACAGAGGTCAAGCGCGTCCACGACCATGCGGATGTCGGCAGAGTTCTTGCCGGACTGCCGGACGTGCGGGATTTCGATGAGTTCAAACGCCGCCTCGTGCAGGTCGCGTTTGAAGGTCTTGTAGCGGTCGAAGTCGCAGTACGCTTTCTTGACCACGATGTGCCCCTTGAGCAAGAGGCGCTCGAGGACTTTCTGGATGTCGAACTGCGGGTAATGGGCATCGAGGGCGCCCAGCGCGATGTTCTCCAGGTCGAGGAACACCGCCAGGGTCGCGTCACTTTTGTGGGCGTTCATAACGTCGGGGCGACTCTACGCCAAGCGGGGCCGCTGCCCAGCGCAAAACGCGGGAGAAGTGCCGGCGCCGAGGCTGCATCCAGCTCGGTTCGGGAGCACTTGCAGCGCCGACTTCCGGTCGGCGAGGCCGGCGAAGCTTCAAGGCGCCCCGCAAGGGTCCAAGACCGGTTCCCTTCGAACGCGTCGCCGGTTAGAAAACCGGCGCTACGCGGCCGCGGCTCATCCAGCGAAATCGTCGCGATCCGCGAAGATTTCTGGCGATGCGGAGAAACTGGGAAGTCTGCGCTACGGCGGCAGTGTCAAGATGCGCCGGGCGGACTCTGCGGCGCAGGCCGTGGACCCGGCGGATTGGCCTCGGCGAACTTCAGCCCACGCCACGCCAGCCACACGACGGTCGCCGACAGCGCGACCCCCACGCCCGCCGCCAGCCAGATTCCGCGGAGGGCGTTGCCGATGGTGAAGTGGAGGTTGATCAACGCCCAGAGCAACGCCGGATAAAGGGACAGCCCGGTCTTCACCGGATGCTTGGCGATGAGCCACGGCGAGCAGAACCCGAGCGTGACCACGGCTGTCGCGAGCCAGCCCACGAAGTTCACCCACGGCGCGCCATACCAGCAGACCGTGCGCTCCGAAGTCTGCCAGACCCAGAGCGACTTCACCCGCACCCCGAACGGTTCCCACGACAAGGCCATGAGCATGGCCAACACCGCAGCGAAGATCACCATCCAGATGCCGTACTGCCGGTCCTTGCGGTAAGGCTGCAAGACCACGCGGATCGTCTCCCGGCTGGCAATCACGATGGCGGTCCACCACAGCGGAATCCAAACCGGCAGCCGGTCCCACAATTTTGGGTCCGCTCTTTCCGTAAACCGGATCAGGCCAAACGGCACGCCCGAAGTCACGCCGCACGCCATGATCCCGCCGGTGAAGACCAGCGCGATGGCCGCGATGCACACGGCATTCTGCAACGGCAGCCGGCGCAGCAATGTGCCCGCCACGGCAAACGCCGCCAACAGCGGCAGCAGCCCTTCCGTCCAGCGCCAACGCGCCGGAGGCTCAAAGCCCGCGACCAACAACGCCGTCGCCACCAGCCAGCCCGCCGCGAATGCGTAGAAGAGGACCGCCGGCCATACCGACGGCTCCGCCGGGAGTTCGTCCAGACGACGGCGATGACCGTGTCGAGGCGCAGGGGGATTGATGGGTTGGGGTTCGCTCAAGGCAAGGTTCTCCTTTCTTCGGAGGTCCCGGCCGGTCGAGAAAACTCCGTGTCCAATTCCAGCGCGGACCCACGAAGCTCGCGGCGGCTTGTCTCTGGATCGAGGCGTTCCCCACCGGCGTTGGGTGCCGTGGCCGAAGGCGCGGACGACGCTGCTTGCATCACCGCCGCAAAGCGCAACCCGCGCGTGCTGACGTTCAACCCGGCGAATCCGAATTGCCGCGTCACCGCTTCGGAAATCGCCGCGCCGGTCAGGATCACATCCGCGCGCTCCGGAGGCAGGCCGGGGATCTGGCGGCGCTCGGCCAGCGGCAGGCTCCAGAGCCGGTCCATCCAACGCGACAGCGCCTCCCGGCTCAACGGCGTGGACTCAATGCGGGCGCGGTCGTAATCGTCGAAGGCGCCTTCCATGCGGGCGAGGATCGCCGCGGTGCCACCGGTGCCAACAAGGCGCGTGCCGGATTGGCTGGAGGCCAACGCCGGGGCGAGCACCGAACACACTTCCACGTCGATGAAGTGACGCACCCAGTTGCGGCATTCCTGAAGGTCAGCCGAGTTGGGTGGATCGCCCGGCTTGAACGACTCCAGCAACCGCACCGCGCCAATGGAGAAGCTCCGCTGGAACGTCCGATGGTCGCCTTCGCCGAGAATAAACTCCGTGCTGCCGCCGCCCACGTCCACGATGAGCAAACGCTGGTTGACGAGGACGGGGTCGGTCGTGACGCCGAGAAACGTCAGTTCCGCCTCTTGTTCGCCGGTGATGACCTCCAACTTCACGTCCGCCTGCTGCTCCACGGCGGCGAGGAGTTCAGCCTGGTTCACCGCATCCCGCGCCGCGCTGGTGGCGATCACCCGCAGACCCGCGGCGTGATGGAACCGCGCCTTCTCGACGAACTTGGCCACGGCCCGCGCCGTGCGTGCGATGGCCGGCGGCTGCAAGCGGTGGGTGGCGTAAAAGCCCTCCCCCAGCCGCGTCTGGTTACCTTCCTCCCACACCGGGCGCACGATCCAGCCCTCCACCTCGGCAACGAGCAGCTTCACCGAGTTGGTGCCGACATCAATGACTGCGTGGCGGACGGGCGGCATGACGCGCGAAAAGTAACGGGCGCCCTCCCCTCGCCCAAGAGAAAAGTGCCGGCCTACCTGCTCAACACCCTCTCCACTCGCCGCTGGATGCCCTGATCGGTGGTCGCGTCCTTCACAGCGGTGGCCAGGGCTTTGGCGTTGTTCCGGTCGGTCCTGACCAGCGCCTCGGCGAGGGAAATGCCGGCGGCGCACGCTTCCTTCTTCAGCGCGGCATCGGTGAGGAACGGCTTGATCGCATCGGCTGTCTTGCGATGCGGCACCGCGCCCAGTCCCGAAAGAACGAGCTTCTTCTCGCCGTCGTCGCGGGCGCTCTTCATGGCGGTGATCGCGAGATCGGCGCGGCGGGAGGTGGGTTCGGTTTCGACGGATTTCACGAGCCGCATGAGGCCCTGCAAGGCGAGCAGATGCTGATTGGGCTTTGCGTCCGGGCTGGAGGCAAGGTCGAGCAACGGCCGGGCCGCGGCGATGTCCGTCCAACTGCCCAGGGCGCGGACGGCCTCGTCCTGCGTGTCGGCGTCGGCGTTCTTGGTGAGCTTCACGACGGCGGCGAGGGCGTCGTCACCACCCAGCACCGCAAGCGGTTCGAGCAGGGCGGCGAGCGTCTTGTCGTCGCTGCCGGCCAAGGCCAAGAGCGTCTTCACCGCGGCGGGCTTGTCGTTGGCGCGCTGGGCCGCGGCTTCGAGGGCGGCCGCGGCTTCGGCTTTGCCGGTGAGAACCAGCTTGGCCAACGGCTCGATCTCGGCGTCGGCGGCCATGCTCCGGAGCGCGGAGTAAGCGGCTTTGCGCACGGCAGAGTCCGCGTCGGTCGTGTAATGGAAGAGCGTCGGCAAGGCGCTGGTTTGCTTGCGTCCGCCAAGCGCATTGAGCGCAGCGACGCGAAGCTTGGCCTCGCCCTGGCTGGCCGCGGCTTCGATCACCGCGGCGGCGGCGTTGCCAGGAATGGTCCGTAGCGCGGCCTCAGCGGTGGACTTGCCGGGCTTGGCGTCCTCCGTCGCGGCGGCCAGCAGCACCGGCACGCTGGCGGCGCTGCCGATGCGACCGAGGCTCTCCAGCGCGGCGCGGCGGACGGATTCATCGGCGTCGGCGGTGGCGGCGATGACTTGCGGTTCGGCGGAGGCATCGACGAGAGCGAGCAGTTGAATCTTGGCCCCGGCCCCAAGCTTCGGGAAGAGCGGCGCCAGCTTCGAGGTGAAGTCCTTGCCGTAAAGACTCACAGCCGCAGCGAGCGCGGCTTGTTGGACTTTGGCGTCGGCGCCGGTGAGCGCGTCGCTGATGAGTTGAGGCGCGGCGGCGGGATCAGCCTTGGCCAGCACGGAAAGCGCGGCAGCTTTGAGGGCAGAAGAGCCAGCTTCACCTTGAACTTTTTGGGCGATGACTTTCGCCGCGGTGGTGTTGCCTTGGGCCAACAGTTTGTTCACTGCGAGGACCAGCCCGTCCCCCACGGAGGCGCGCCGTGGAGACGCGGCCCAGAGCGCCTGGACAGAAGCCGAATCTGCGATCCGCCCCAGCGCCAAGGCGGCGGCGCTGCCGACGGCGGCATCGTCCAACTGCTTCGCCAGCAGGCCGACCGAGGCCGTGTCGCCGCGCCAGCCCAGCGCGTTGACCAAGCCGATCCGCCAAGCCGTGTCTGTCGCCTTCTCCAGCGCGGCGCGCAGGCTGTCGGAAGCCGCGGGCGCGGAGTTCTTCTCCAGCGCCCGGCGGGCACATTCACGGAGTTCGGCGTCGTTGCCGTTGAGAAGTTGCGTGATGGCGGACACGGCTTCCGCACCGCCCATGTATTCAAGTTGGCGGACGATCCACACGCGTGCCGGCTGCGGCACGGTGGAGTCCGCGGCCTTCGCGGCGAGGACTTTTCCCAGCGCCTCGCGTTCGGCGGCGTGGCCGGGCTTGGAAGACTCGGACGCGATTTGCTGCAACTGCATCTGCGCGTCGGAGCGGGCCGCGACGTCAGCGTCAGCGAGTTTCGGAATGAGATCGGTGACGGCTTGGTTGTGGTCCGCGGCAAAACTGACCGCGGCGAACGAACTGAGAGCGAGGAAGGCGAGGAAGCGTTTCATGGTCGTGGACATCATTGATTCGAGGTCTTGAAGATGGAGACAGGCGCGACGCCTGTCCTACGGCGGTTCAGATATAGGTGTAGGGCGCGCGTCTCGGCCGGTCCAGCCACCGGCTGGCTTCCGCATCGCCGAGGATTTCTTCCTTCGCCGGGTCCCACTTGAGCGGACGTTTGAGCCGCTCGGCGATGCCGCTAAGATGGCAGATCGTCGCGGTGCGATGGCCGATTTCAGCGGGGCAGATGTTCGCTTTGCGGGTCTTGATGGATTGCACCCAATTGTCCTCGTGGTGATTTGAGGCGTAGAGGCGCACGTCGTTGGGCGCGAGCGGTTGGTCTTTCAAGGAAACGGGTGTGGTGTCGAGCCTGTCGCCACGGCTCACGCAGACTTCGCCCTTCTCGCCAATGAAACGGATCATGTGCCCTTTGCGGTCAGGGTGGTCACGCAGGACTTTCGCGCCGTCGCGATAGATGTGGGTCTGGTATTCAGTGCCTTCGTAGCCTTTGGGAATGAACTCCGCCGGGCCGCTGTCGTCCATGCCGAGCGCCCATTGGATGATGTCGAAGTGGTGCGCGCCCCAGTCGCCGTTCTTGCGCGAGCCGTAGTCCCAGAAGCAACGCCAGCCGCCGCCGTAGTCGCCCTTCACGCGAGCTTCGTTGTAGGGATACCACGGCGTGGGACCGAGCCAGCGGTCGTAGTCAAAGCCCTCGGGAATCGGCTGCTCCGGCAGCGTGCGGGGCGGCGCGAACTCGCCCAGGCCAGCGTAAATCGTGTGGACCTTGCCGATGTAGCCGTTGCGGACCAGTTCGCACGCCTTGCGGAACGCGCGCTCGCTGCGTTGCTGGGAGCCGACCTGAAGGATCGCGCCATACTGACGGGCCGTGTCGCTCATGATGCGGCCCTCGCGGATGGTCAGCGTCATCGGCTTCTGCACGTACACGTCTTTGCCGCTGCGCATGGCGGCGACGGAGATCGGGGCGTGCCAGTGATCCGGAGTGACGACGACCACGGCGTCAATGTCCTTGCGCTCGACGACGCGCTCGAATTCGTTGTAGGCCTCGCAGCCTTTGTAGGCGCCGGTCGCTCGCTGGTTCGCGTAAGCACGCTCGACCGACTGGCGGGCGTTCTCGCGACGGTTGCGATGCACGTCACACACCGCGAGCACTTGCACGTCGTCGCGTCCGAGCATGTGGCCCTGATGGCCGCCCATCATGAGGCCCAGGCCGATCAAGCCCATGCCGATGCGGCTGTTCGGAGCGTTCTGACCGAAGACGCTGGACGGAACGATGGTCGGAAAACCGAGGGCCGCGCCGGCGAGAGCGGCAGACTTGAGGAACTGACGCCGAGTGGTGTGAGTTGTCATGGGACGGGAGGGTAAAGAGAGAGCAAGCGGCATCAAGGCTTTTGTGAATTGGCCGGCATCCGCAGGCTCGGATCGCCGAACAGCATGAACTTCATTCCCTGGAAGAAAATGCTCGGAGGGTACCAGTCGGCGTTCGGCTTCAGCGTCGCGAGATGTTCCTTGTCGAAGTAGTGCCGGATGGCGGCGGCCCAGCAGTCGCCCAGGCGCGGCTCCTTCGCTTCGGCCAGCGCGCCGATGAAGCCTTCCACGAGCGTCAACCCGCACGGCTGACTGCCGGTGTTGCAGCCGATGTAGGCCACTGCGCCGTTGGTGCTGTGCTTGAGAAGTTGCTCGCCCAGTCCCGTGGGATTGAACCGCCCCCGCTGGTAAAGCGCTGGCGGCGGAGGAGGCGCGGTGAAAACTTCCTTGTAGTCGGAGCCTGTGTGCTCGACGCCGTTCACGTCCACGTAAGCCTGATACGGCGGCAGCGGCGCGAAGTAGGCCGTGCTGCACCCGGTGGAAATCACAACGGGAAGCGCGGCAGCGTTCGTGATGCGGTCCAAATCGCGCAGGAAGAAGCACTGTTCCCAGGCATCCGGCTGGCCGTGCCCGGTGTGGGCGACCAGGCCCAGGCCGTTGTTGAGCAACGAACGAACTTGACTGCGATCCGGCGGCGGCGTGCCCGACTGCCGGCGCGCATCGGAGTAATACCGTTTCTCCACCTGCCAGGCGTTGGTGAGTTTTGCCGCCAGCCGATCCATGAAGTTCCGGCTATCCACCCAGCCGCCGACGGCCACGAACGCCGCCCGATGCAAGTGCGGATCGCGACCGGCGATCGTACTCTCTTCGCAAGTCATCGTCTTGGTCGCCACGAGACGCACCTCGTCCACCGTGCTCACCGGCCAGCGCCCCACGGCGATGTCGGCCCGGTAATCCACCTGGTCGAAGTTGATCGGGTCCTGCTTGTTCTTCTCGCCCCGCACTTCGCCGAAGTAGCCGGCATGGAAAGAATCCTTGCGTGCGTTCCAGTCGTCGAAAGAGCTGTCCGGTTTGGCGAGATCGCTGTAGTAGAGATCGCTCGGATAGAACGCGTAGTCGAAGGCCGCGGGAGTCACGCGGTCCAGAGCCATGAACCGCACGGGGAACACATCCACGTCACCGACCAACAGCGCGTAGCCCAGCCCGTGTTGGCGCCATTCGTCGTAGAGGAAGCGCTTGAGCTTCTCAGCATCGTCCACGCCCGTGGCGTCCTGGAGGATCGTTTCCAGCGAACGCAGCTCCGTGGGCAGAAGCTTCTGCTTGTGCGTCACGAACTCCTTCAGCGCCGGATGAAATGCCGCGGGCGCGATGACGAGGAACCGATTCGTGGCCGAGCCAGGGTGGGAAACCGGTGCTGTCGGCTGGCCCTGCGCCAGGGCCGGCGCCCCGCAGAGAACCAGGACGAGCATCGCGCAACGGATCGAGTGATTCATGGCGCGGGACTTTGCCCGCTTGATTTGTCTCTGGCAACCCTTCGCCGATTCCCGATGAATATTTCCATCCCAATCCCGTCTGCCAGAAAACGCAATCAACGCACAAAACTATGACCGATCATCGCCAGTTCACCCGCCGCCACTTCCTCAAAGCCGCCGCCCTCACTGCCTCCGCGCCGCTGATCCTGCCGTCCCACGTGTGGGCTGCAGACGCCGACGCCAAGCCCAACGCCAAGATCGTCATGGGCTTCATCGGCGTGGGCACCCAGGGCCGCGGTCTGCTCGGCGGCTTCCTCCACAGCGAAGACGTGCAAGTGGTGGCGATTTGCGACGTCGATGCCAATCGCCGTGACTACAACATCAAGAAGGTCCAGGAGTTCTACAGCAAGAAGACCGGCCAGGAATACAAAGGCGTCACCGGCTACGGCGACTTCCGCGAAGTGCTCAATCGCTCCGACATCAACGCCGTCTGCATCGCCACGCCTGACCACTGGCACGCCATCCCGGTCATCACTGCCTGCGAGAAGGGCAAGGACATTTACTGCGAGAAGCCGATGTCGCTCACCATTGCCGAGGCGCGCGCGATGGCCAACGCCGTGCGCAAACACGACCGCGTCTTCCAAACCGGCTCCATGCAGCGCTCCGACAGCGCCTTCCTCAAGGGCTGCGAACTCGTTCGCAACGGCGCCATCGGAAAGGTGAAGGAAGTCTATGTCTCCGTCGGCGGGCCGTCCAAGTGGTGCGACTTGCCGGAAGAGGCGATGGAGCCGGGACTCGATTGGGATTTCTGGCTCGGGCCCGCGCCCAAGCGCCCCTACAACTCCGTCCTCAGCCCGCGCCGCGACCTGGAGAAGATCGTTCACCAGCACTTCCCCAACTGGCGCAACTACCGCGAATACTCCGGCGGCATGATGACCGACTGGGGCGCGCACCACTTCGACATCGCCCAGTGGGGCCTGGGCATGGACGAATCCGGTCCGGTGGAGATCATCCCGCCCGACGGCAAGGACGTGAAGCGGCTCACCTACAAGTATGCCAACGGCGTCACGATGTATCACGGCGGCCTGCAAGGCTACAACTTCGGCTGCGTCTTCGTCGGCGAGAACGGCAAAGTCTGCGTCGATCGTGGCCGGTTCAAAACCGACCCGGAGAGCCTCGGTGCGGAATACAAGCCCGGCTCGCTGCCCATCAAGCTCTACAAGAGCAGCAATCACCTCGTCGATTTCCTCAAGTGCGTCCGCAGCCGCCAGCGCCCGATCTGCGACGTCGAGGTCGGCTGCCGCTCCGTGACCGTCTGCCATCTGGGCAATCACGCCTATTGGAACAAGCGCCCGCTGAAGTGGGACCCGAAGGCCGAACGGTTCATCGGCGACGACGAGGCCAACACTTGGCGCGACCGCGAGCGCCGCGCGCCGTGGCAAGGCACCATCGGCAACTACTGGAAAGCCTGATCCCGCCTGCCTCTTCTCAGCCGCTCTCGTTTCGACGGGAGCGGCTTTTTCGTTTTCCGGGGCTGGCCTGGAACGGCGGCTCGGCCGGGCGCAACTTGGCCCTGCCGCCGTAGCGCAGGCTTCCAGCCTGCCGTCTAGCCGGTTTTCTAACCGGCGACGCGCTCGAAGGGAACCGGCCTTGGACCCTTGCGGGGCGTCTTGAAGCTTCGCCGGCCTCGCCGACTGGAAGGTCGGCGCTACGGCAGGCTGGAAAGCCTGCGCTACGGCGGGGGTGTCCGGTGGCACCCGGCTCAGCTTCAAACTTCCATTTGTCACCAGCTAATCCCGCTGGTAAATGTTACTCATATGAAGTTCCGGCCTCTCATGGTTTCGGTTTTGGCGCTGTTGGCGGTGGGCGGCTTCGCACCGGCGAAGCTGACGCCGGAGCAGGTCAAGTCCCTCCCGCCCCCCGCCGCGCGGCGCGTCGATTTTGCCAAGGACATCAAGCCCATCTTCGAGGCGAGTTGCGTCAAGTGCCACGCCCGCGGCAAGGCCAAGGGCGGCTTCAATCTCACGTCCCGCGCCACCATGCTTCAGCCCAGCGACTCCGGCCCCGCGGTCGTGTCTGGCAAGAGCGCCGAGAGCCATCTCATCGAACTCGTTTCCGGCCTCAACCCTGACGACGTGATGCCGCAGAAAGGCTCGCGCCTCACCGCCGGACAAGTCGGCCTGCTGCGCGCCTGGATCGACCAAGGCGCGCGCTGGCCCGCCGCGATCTCCTTCGTCAAACCGCCGCCGGCCAACCTCACGCCCCGGCGTCCCGACCTTCCGCCCGCGAAGCGTGACGTCACTCATGCGGTGGACCGCCTGCTGGCACGCTATTTCAAGGAGCACAAGATCACGTCCCCCGTGCTCGTGGACGACCGCCTCTTCGCGCGCCGCGCGTCTCTCGACTTGATCGGCCTCCTGCCTTCGCCCGCGGAGCTTGAGGAGTTCCTCCAAGACCGCCGCCCCGACAAACGCGAGGCGCTCGTGGCCAAGCTCCTTGCCGACGACCGCCATTACGCCGAACACTGGCTGACCTTTTGGAACGATCTGCTCCGAAACGATTACCGCGGCACCGGCTACATCGACGAGGGCCGCAAGCCCATCTCCCGCTGGCTCTACTCGGCGCTGGCCACGAACATGCCCTTCGACTGCTTTGTTGCGGAATTGATCAACCCGTCCACCACCAACGCGGAAGGATTCGTGAAGGGAATCGTCTGGCGGGGCGCGATCAACGCCAGCCAGACGCCGCCGATGCAGGCCGCGCAGAACATCTCGCAGGTCTTCCTGGGCGTGAACGTGAAGTGCGCGAGTTGCCACGACAGCTTTATCAACGATTGGACCCTCGCTGACGCGTACGGCCTGGCCGCGGTCTATGCCACGAACGAATTGGAATTGTTCCGGTGTGACAAGCCCACCGGCGAAACCGCCGCCGCGCGCTTCCTTTATCCTGAAGTTGGCGCGATCGACCCCGCGGCACCGCGCGCGGAGCGCATGAAGCAACTGGCCCGCGTCATGACCAGCCCCAAGAACGGCCGGCTCCCGCGCACCATCGTGAACCGTCTCTGGGCACGCTTGCTTGGACGCGGCCTGGTCGAACCGCTGGACGACATGGAGCGGCCCGCGTGGCACTCCGACTTGCTGGACTGGCTCGCCGAAGATTTCGTCGCGCACGGCCACGATCTCAGGCACACATTGCGCTTGATCGCCACGTCGCGCGCTTACCAGTTGCCGGCGGTGAATCTCGGCGAACTCGCGCCAACGAACTTCGTCTTTCGCGGTCCGGCCGTGCGCCGCCTGAGCGCTGAACAATTCCGTGATGCGCTCGGCACACTGACGGGCGTGTGGTTCAGCAAAGCCCAACTCCCGGTCGCCACCAACGAAATCCGCAGCAGCCTCGTGGCCGCGGACCCGCTCGCGGTGGCGCTGGGCCGGCCCAATCGCGAGCAGGTGACGACGTCGCGTCCGTCGGTCGCCACCACGCTGCAGGCCCTCGAACTCACGAACGGCGACACGCTCAGCCGGCTCCTGGCCCGCGGCGCGGAGAAACTGCTGGGGCCGAATCCGCCGCCGGGGGCCGCGTTGGTGGACCGCGTGTTCGGCCAGGCGCTGGGCCGCCCGCCCACGTCCGGCGAACAGCAGCTCGCCCTGGCACTGCTGGGCCAGCCTTTGCAGAAAGAAGGCGTGGAGGACTTGCTCTGGGCCGTGACGATGCTGCCGGAATTTCAACTCATCCGCTGACCGACCATGAATGCGCCCCATCACTCCCGCCGCGACTTTCTCAAGACCGCCAGCGCCGCCACGCTGGGCGCGCTCGCGGCCGGTTTTCCGCGACAGCTTCGTGCCGACGACACGACTGAGAAGATCCAGCCCCGCGCCGACACCTTGATCGTGTTGTGGATGGCTGGGGGCATGGCACAGACGGAGACGTTCGATCCAAAACGCCACACCCCGTTCGAGAAAGGCATGAAGTCGGCGGACATGGTCAGCACGTTTCCTTCGGTTTCAACGGCCGTGGACGGCATGAGTTTCTCCGAGGGCCTGGAGCGCATCGGCCAAGTCATGGACCGCGGCACGCTCATCCGCTCGTACACCGCGGGCGACCTGGGCTTCATCCTGCACTCACGGCATCAGTTCCACTGGCACACCGGCTACGCGCCGCCGCAGACGGTGGCGTGCCCGCACCTCGGCTCCGTGATCGCGCGCACGCTGGGGCCGCTGAACCCGGCGGTGCCGGCGTTCATCAACATCGGCCAGCGCTTCGACGTCAATGAAGGCGAGGAACTGAAGGCCTTCACCACGGCGGGTTTTCTCGGCAGCGAGTACGGGCCGTTCAACATCCCGTTCCCCGAACAGGCCGCCAATACGGTGCGGCCGCCGGGCGGCATGACGCCGGGGCGGTTCGAGAACCGGGACAAATTCTACCGAAAGCTCCTCGCCGCCAGCCCGGTCGGCCAGCACGGCAGCGATTACCAGAAGGACTCACTCCTGCGCTCGCTCGACAACGCGCACCGGCTGCTGAGTTCGCCAGCCGCGAAAGCGTTCGATCTCGAACTCGAGCCGCTGGCGAACATCCAGAAATACGTGCCCGGCTACAAGCCCGGCACGCGCTACGACGCGCCCCAGGACCGCTTCGGCGCGCGCTACGAAGAGCAGATGATCGGGCGCTTCGGGCTTGGTTGCCTGCTGGCGCGGCGGCTGGCGGAAGTAGGCGCGCGCTACATCGAAGTCAGCACCGAATACATCCCGTTCCTCAACTGGGACACGCACGAAAACGGTCACACGCGCGCAACGTCGATGAAGCAGACGATCGACGCGCCCATCGCGCAACTCGTGCTCGACCTCGAAGAGCGCGGTCTGCTGCGGCGCACGCTCGTCGTCTTGGCCAGCGAATTCAGCCGCGACTCGTTGGTGGAGGGGAGGCCGGACAAATTGGTGAAAGACCAGGTGACGGTCCCGGACACCATCGAGGACCTGAAGAACTACGGCATGCACCGGCACTTCACGGACGCCGGCTGCGTGCTGCTCTTCGGTGGCGGGATCAAGCGTGGCCATCTCCACGGCGTCACCGCCGATGAGCGCCCGTGCCGCACGCTGCAAGACCGCGTCGTGATCGAAGACCTCCACGCCACGCTTTACACCGCGCTCGGCATTTCGCCGAAGCTCTCTTACGAGATCGAGCAACGCCCGTTCTACGTGACCCGCGACGGGCTGGGGAAGCCGATCGGGTCTTTGTTTGCCTGACCACTGGCCCCTGACAACGCTCCGGACGGCCCTCCTCGCACTCATCTCGAACCTCGAAATGGAACGGGGAGCGCGCCCGCCACGGGCGCCGTTTCCCGCGCCCTCGCGGAAAACTCCGGGGCCGTGGAGACATTCCCTGCGCTCCACTCCCATCGTCGGCCCAAGGGGCTGGACGCGAGGGCGCGTCCAGCCACGCCCGGGACGGGCGTGCTCCCCAACTACGGAGTTCACGCCAACTTCCGCTCGTAAACGCGCAGGTATTCCAGGCAGGTCCGGTCCCAGGAGAAATCCGCGTTCATTCCGTTGCCACGATAGTGGCAGAGCAAAGGCGGCTGCGCGTAAAGCGCCAGGGCCTTCCGCATGGCCTTCGCCAAGGCGCGCGACGAATACTCCGTAAACTTGATCCCGTTGGCCTGGCCCATGTCTTCGGTAATGTCGGTGACGGAGTCGTCCAGCCCGCCGGTGGCCCGCACGATGGGAATGGTGCCGTAACGGAGGCTGTACATCTGGTTCAGCCCGCACGGTTCGAAGCGCGAGGGCATGACAAAAAAGTCCAGGCCCGCTTCGATGCGATGCGAGAGGTCTTCGTTGAACCCGAACCGCACGCCCATCTTGTCGGGGTGCCGCCGCGCCAGGTCCGTGAAGGCCTGGACGAAGTGCGAGCTGCCGCTGCCCAACAGCACGAACTGCATGGGCGCGGAGAGCATTTCTTCCAGCGCGCCGAGTTCGATGTCGATGCCCTTTTGGTCCGTCAGCCGCGAGACAGTGCCGAACAGCGGCACGTCGCTCCGCGGCGGCAAGCCGTATTCCTTTTGCAGCGCGTGCTTGTGCAGGTTCTTTCCGAGCAGACGCGTCGCCGAATAGGCGTGGGGCAGGCGCGGATTGCCGGTGGTCTTCCACTCTTCGTAATCGACGCCATTCAGAATGCCCGTCAGCACATCCGCGCGTCGGCGGAGCACGCCGTCCAGACCGCAGCCCAGTTCCGGCTGCATGATCTCGCGAGCATAGCGCGGGCTGACGGTAATGATGGCGTCGGCGAACACGATGCCGGCCTTGAGGCAACTGAGCCGGCCGTAGTACTCCGCGCCGTCCACGGTGAAATAGCTCCACGGGACGTTGACCAGGCCGAAATCTTGCGGCGGAAACACGCCTTGGAAGGCGACGTTGTGGATCGTGAGGACCGTCCGCGGCGGCGTGGCCCGGCCGTCGTGGTCGCGCTGATGGCGGACCAGCAGCGGCGCCAGCGCAGTCTGCCAGTCGTGGACATGCACCACTTCCGGCTGCCAGGGCAGATGCCGGGCCAGGTGCGCCACGCACTTGGAGAGGAAGATGAACCGCGCCGCGTTGTCGAGGTAGTCCGAGCCGTTGTGCATGTAGAGCGACGCGCGGTCGAAGAACTCCGGCTGGTCGATGAAGTAGATCGTGAGGTTCGGCCGCGGCTGATGGGTCCAAACCCTGGCCGACACCGATAACATCCCCATCGAAAGTTCCAGCCGCGAATCGAGAAGCTGCAGCGCGGGCGTCTGTTCCCTGATCCCGCGATAAAGCGGCGTGACCACGCCGACTTGATGACCGAGCTTGGCGGTCGCTTTGGCCAAGCCGTCTACCATGTCGGCCAGGCCGCCCGTCTTCGAGTACGGAAATAGTTCGCTGGTGCCGTGGAGGATTCTCATCGGTTCACGGCTTGATCCGATCCGTCTTCAGGTAGGGTTGCAGCGGCGCGGGGACGGCGATGCTGCCGTCGGCCTGTTGGTGCGTTTCGATCAACGCCACGAACAACCGCGCCAGCGCGGTGCCGGAGCCGTTGAGGATGTACGGGAACTTGTTTTCCCCCGTGTCGGTCTTGAAACGGAGGTTCATGCGGCGGGCTTGGAAGTCCTCGCAATTGGAGCAACTCGAGACTTCGAGGTACTGGCCCTGGCCCGGCGCCCAGACCTCGATATCGTAGGTCTTGGCGCTGGCGAAACCCATGTCGCCCGTGCAGAGCAACACCACGCGGTAGTGGAGGCCGAGGAGTTGCAGCACTTTCTCGGCGTTGGCCACCATTTCCTCCAGTTCGTCGGAGCCCGTCTCCGGTTTCACGATCTTGATCAACTCCACCTTGTCGAACTGGTGGACGCGGATCATGCCGCGCGTGCCGACGCCCGCCGCGCCCGCCTCCGCGCGGAAGCACGGGCTGTAGGCGACGTAGCGGATCGGAAGCTGGGTTTCTTTGAGAATTTCTTCGCGGTGGATGTTCGCAACCGGCGCTTCGGCGGTAGGCAGCAGGTAAAGCTTCCCCATCGTGCCGGCGTCCAGCCCTTCCTGCACCGCGTAAGCTTGGTCTTCAAATTTCGGGAACTGCCCCACGCCGATCATGCAATGCCGCCCGATGATGAACGGTGGCGAGACTTCCGTGAAGCCGTGCTCCGTGGTGTGCAAATCGAGCAAGAACTGGATCAGCGCCCGCTCCAGGCGCGCCCCCCAACCGGTGTAGAGCAGAAAGCCGCTGCCGGAGAGCTTGGCGCCGCGGTCGAAATCGACCAAGCCGAGCGCCATGCAAAGCTCGACGTGCGGTTTGGGCGGGAAGCCGAACTCCGGCTTCTGTCCCCAGCAGCGGACTTCTGGATTGTCCGCGGAACTTGTGCCCGGCGGCACACTGGCGTGCGGCGCGTTCGGAATGCGGAGCAACAGCTTCTCGCGGGCTTCCTCCACGCCGGCAACCTTCTTGTCGAGTTCGGTGATGCGGTCCCCGATGGCGCGGGTTTCGGCTTTCTTCGCTTCGGCTTCGGCGAGCTTCTTCTGGCTCATGAGCGCGCCGATCTCTTTGGAGACGCGGTTGCGCGTGGCTTTGAGGGTTTCGACTTCGGTGAGCGCCTGACGGCGCGCTTCGTCGAACGCCAGCACGTCGTCGATCAGTTTCTCATCACCCGCGCCGCGCAAGGCGAGCCGCTGGCGGATGGCGTCGGGGTGGTCCCGGATCAGTTTGATGTCGAGCATTGGGCGGATTATAGAAACGGGCCGGAGCGGGGCAAGCTTTGCGAGGTTCCCTCTACCAAACGGCCGCAATCAATGCCGAATCGAAGGAAGGTGGGCAAAACGGCGAGTTCAATCCTGGCAGGGCAACACCTGTGGCGGCCCGCGCAGGGGTCGTTTCAGAAAAAAACCGCTCGTTCAAGCACGCTGGAACGAGCGGGGTTTCTGAAGGGCAGAGGATGATCCTACGCGTTGATGACGGCGTCCGCTTCTTCGCGGTAGGCGTCCATGATGTAGGGAAGACCCGACACTTTGGCGGCCTCTTCGGTGAGCGCGGCGACATCTTTGCGGGAGAGGGTGGCGAGCTTGAAGCTGCGCGCCCCGGCCATCAATTGCTGTAGGCCGACTTTCAGTTTCTGGGAGTAGCTGTAAATGCCGACGGCGCCCAGCGGGATTTTCTCCATCTGATTCCCGTATTTGTCTTCCAGTTCGTCGTAGCACACGAAGATCTCCTCCGGGGTGCTGCCATACTGGGAAACCGTATTCGGGAGGTCGTCGCCTTCGATCCATTGGGCAATGTTCTTGCCCACCATGCCCGGAATCATCATCGCCCGGCCCATGCAGACGGCTTTGAAGTAAGGGGCGCCCATCGCCAAGACCTTGAAGATGTGATCTTCCGCGGAGAAGCCGCCGCCCATTGCCAAGTCGGGAATGCGGTAGCCTTTCTTCGCAAGCTTCTCGCAAATCTCGACCGACATGGCTTGCAGATAGAACGTGGGGATGCCCCACTCCTCCATCATGCGCCAGGGACTCATGCCGGTGCCGCCGGGAGCGCCGTCGATGGTGAGAAGGTCGATCTTGGCCAGCGAGCTGTACTTGATGGCCATCGCCAGTTCGCGCATTGGGTACGCGCCCGTCTTGAGCGTGATGCGCTCGTAACCCAGGTTGCGCAGACGCTGGATTTCGGCCATGAAGCCTTCTTCGGTGACGAATCCCAGCCGCGAGTGCCGCTCGAATTCCCGGATGGCGCCGGCGTTGTAAGCCTTCTGCACCGCCTTGTTCGTGGGATCGGGCGTCACGATGTAACCGCGCTTCTTGAGTTGCAGCGCGCGGTCCAGGCTCTTGACCTTGATTTCGCCGCCGATGCACTTGGCGCCCTGGCCCCACTTGAGTTCGATGGTGTTCTGCTTGTGCTTTTTCTTCACGTATTCGGCGACGCCCAGGCGGGTGTCTTCCACGTTCATCTGCACCAAGATTTCGCCGTAGCCTTCGTTGAACTTCCTGTAAGTCTCGATGCGACGGTCCATTTCGGGCGACTTGGTGATCTTGCCTTTCTTGTCCAACTCCAAGCCGGGGTCAATGCCGCAAACATTCTCACCGCAGACCAAGGTGATGCCGGAAATGGCGGCACCAATGGCGAAGTGTTCCCAGTTCTTGCGGGCGATTTCGGTCGAGCCGAGCGCGCCGGTGAACACGGGAATCCGCATTTTGACTTTCTGCTCCCAGCCATAGCTGGTTTCGGTATTGACGCCGGGGAAAGTGGCCGTGTCGGGGTCGCCGATGACGCCTTCGGGCAGGCCCTGCGCGCCCATCGCGTAGCCCATGATGTTGAGATGCGAATAGTCCACCGGGTAATCTTTGTCGCCGCCGGCGGTGATCTCGCCGAACGGTCCCGGATAGATCAACTCGCGGCCCCGGAAGGTGGCTTTGAAGACTTCGCAATTGCCGCGGCAGCCGTCAATGCAGCGGGTGCAGATGCCCGAGCCCGGCGCGATGTTGCGCGAGCGGTTGCAGGTTTGAGTGACGTCGTTTGAGTTCGGTCGTTGCAGGTTCATGGGTATCTAGTTTTGTTTGAAATGAGAGTGGTCTAACGGACGAAAGGCTTAAGTGTGTCTCCGGCTGCAACCAAAGCCCGCGCCCAGTTCGCACATGACGCAGGTGTCCGGCGCGTTCGCGGCCATGCTCAGTTGGGACTCGCACTGACCGCAAAGGAATTCCTCGCCTTTCTTCATGGAGCCGGGGCACGGCACGATGGTCATGGGGCAAACGTCGATGCAATAGTTGCAGTGTTTGCAGTACTCGGGGCGGGTGTTGTAAGGCAGCGCCACGTGGCGGTTGTGGCCGCGCCCGACGAACCCCAGCGATTCCGACTGCCAGATTTCTTTGCAGACGCGCACGCATTTTCCGCACAGCACGCAGTTGTTGTGGCGGAAAGGGTACCGGACTTTCTTCACGCCGCAGCGCACGGCAATGTCCTGGATGGCCTTGGAGTTGGGGGCCTCGGCCACGAGGAGTTCGGCGATGTTCTTGCGCGCCTTGACGATCTTCTCGGAGTGGGCCAGCACCACCATCCCTTCCTCGGCTTCGAGCGTGCAGGAGGTGGTGACTTTGGACCGGCCGTCCTTCACGAGTTCCACGATGCAGAGCCGGCAGCCGCTCAAAGCCGTCACATCCCGCAGGTGGCAGAGCGCGGGGATGCAGATGCCGTAGTCGAGCGCGGCGTCCAAAACAGTGGTACCGCGGGGCGCGCGGATTTTCGCGCCATCAATGGTCAATGATACGTATTCGCTCACGGTGTCTCCTAGTTGACAAGGATCGCGTCGAACTTGCAGACGTCGCGGCAGATGCCGCACTTCTGACAGTTGGCGTCGATGATCCGGCAGAACTTGCCTTGTTTCACGATGGCGTGGTGCGGACAGGCTTTGACGCACAGACCGCAGCCGGTGCATTCCTTCTTGTCGATGGTGTAGTGAATCAGTTCGCGGCAGACCCCCGCCGGACATTTCTTCTTTTTGATGTGGGCTTCGTACTCGGGAAGGAAGTACTTGAGGGTGGACAACACGGGATTGGCCGCGGTCTTGCCCAGGCCGCACAAAGAGGTCAAGGAAACGGTCTCGGCCAGTTCCCGGAGCAGGTCGAGTTGCTCCATGGTGCCGCGCCCGTGGGTAATGTCCGTGACGATCTCCAACATCCGGCTGACTCCAAGGCGGCAAGGCACACACTTGCCGCATGACTCGTCGCTGAGGAAGGTGAGGAAGTACTTGGCCACATCCACCATGCAGGTGTCTTCATCCATCACCACCATGCCGCCTGAACCCACCATGGAGCCGGCTTCGGTCAACGCTTCGAAATCCACCGGCAGATCAAACATCTTCTCCGGCAAACACCCGCCCGAAGGGCCGCCCGTCTGGACGGCCTTGACCTTGTGGCCGTCCGGAGCGCCGCCGCCAATGTCGTAGATGATTTTGCGCAGCGGAGTGCCCATTGGGATTTCCACCAAGCCGGTGTTCCGGATCTTGCCGGTCAGGGCGAAAATCTTCGTGCCCTTGCTGTGCCTAGTCCCCATCGAGGCAAACCACTCGGCTCCGCGGTTGATGATGGAAGGAACATTCGCCCACGTCTCCACGTTGTTGAGATTGGAGGGGAGATCGAGATAGCCATGCTCGGTGGTATGGACATCTTTGGGGCGCGGTTCGCCGACTTTGCCCTCCAATGAGGCCATCAACGCGGTGGATTCACCGCAGATGAACGCGCCGCCGCCGCGGGCAATCTTGATGTCCAAGGAGAATCCCGTTCCCAGAATGTCCTGACCCAGCAGACCCAGTTTCTCGGCCTGCTGGATGGCGATCCGGCAGTGCTCGACGGCCAAGGGATACTCATTGCGAACGTAGATGTAGCCGTGCTCGGCCCCGACCGCAAACGCACCGATCAACATGCCCTCGATCACTGCGTGCGGGTTGCCTTCAAGCACGCTGCGATCCATGTAGGCGCCGGGGTCGCCTTCGTCCGCGTTGCAGATGACGTATTTCGGAGTCCCTTTGGCTTTCCGGCAGGATTCCCACTTCCGGCCAGTGGGATAACCCGCTCCCCCGCGGCCGCGCAGACCAGATTTCTTCACCTCCGCGATGACCGCCTCCGGCTCCATTTTGGTGGCCACTTTCAAGAAGGCCGAGTAACCGCCGCTGGCGATGTAATCGTCGATGTTACACGGATCGACGAGCTTGTTCTGACCCAGCACCACCCGCTCCTGGGCTTTGTAGAACGGCACCTCGTTTTCGTGAACGATCTTCTGCTGGGTGGCAGGATCGGTATAGAGCAACTGGTCGATGATCTGGTTCTTCTGAAGCGTTTCCGCGACGATCTCCGGCACGTCCTCCGGTTTGATCCGGCAGTAAAAGATGTTCTTTGGCTCGACGATCAACAGCGGTTCCTGCTCGCAGAATCCGTGGCAGCCCGTGACGCGCAAGGCCACTTTCTTTTCGAGGTTCTTCGCCTTCAACTCGCGCCGGAAGGCCTCCACCACTTTCAGCGAATCGCAGGCCTGGCCGCATGTGCCTGAGGACAGTATGACCGTGGTGGTCCGGCTCTTTTGCGCTTCCGCTTTCTGTTTCCGGTAGTCGTTGAACTCCTTCACGGAATCCAGGCGGACGGCTTCGGTGGCTTGCTGGTCGGCTTTCTTGGCTGCCTGAATCAGCTTGCGCAGCTTTGCTGCCGTCATGTGGCTGTGGTACTGGCCATCGAGAATGACGACCGGAGCCAGAGCGCACGCGCCGAGGCAGTTGACCGTTTCCACGGTGAACAGACCGTCTTCCGTGGTTTCACCGGGCTTGATCTTGAGTTGGCCGAGCACTTCGTCCAGGAATCGCGGCGCGCCGCGCACGTGGCAAGCGGTGCCCATGCAAACGGTGACCAAGTGCTTGCCTTTGGGTTTCAGGGCAAACGCCTTGTAGAAGTTGGCCACGCGGAAAACTTCGATGGGTGGCACGTCTAGTTGTTCGGCGATCAACTTGAGGACTTCCTCTGGAAGGTAGCGGTACGTCCTCTGCACGTCCTGCAGCACCTCAATCAACTCGCTTTGCCCATTTCCCGATCGGGCCTGCAGGATTCGTTTCGCTGCGTCCAGATCAACTGTTGGTGGACATTCCAAAATCGTCATAGCACAGAGGGGTTCAACAACAATCCGAGGCCAAAGCATGTTCGCAAAGGAAAGCAACAGGGGGGACAACCCACCGCTCACTCCACAACACAGATGTAACGAAGGACACCATAAAGACACCACGCTGTCGTTTCCGGTTTCAGGCTTCGGGCTTAATTGGCGGCGAGGAAACCATTTTCACAGTACAAGTCAAGCCATGAATGCTCTTTTTGAAGAAGCCCTGAGCCTCCCGGAATCCGGTAAAGCCGCTGCCGGCTCATGGCCTCGGCCCGGCAGGAGCTTCGCGCTATCGGATTCCGTAAGAATTGGGGGAAACGCCCGACACCTCCGGCTACGCGAGATTCCGCAAAATTCCGCTTGCCACCGACGCCCTGGCCCCTATGTTCCGCGCCGCCTGAACGCCGCGTGTGCGGATGTTCGTAAAGGCTGAGAAACGATTCGTTAACGTCGCAACCTAACATTCAACCTCCGTTGCCATCGCAACGTCTGGTCCGTTAGGCAATGGAGTCTTCGCGGGGCCACACGCCCCGACCTAGCCTCCCGCAATAGAGAAAGCAGCAGTGTCATTATGATGACCATGGAAGAAGCCCTCCGGCATGTGCCCACCCGGTTTGCCGCCGGGGACATCGTCAAAGGAACCATCCTCGAAGTCCGCCCGAAAGAAGTGCTCGTGGACATCGGCTACAAGAGCGAAGGCGTCGTCTCGCTCGGCGAATTCATCGATCCCGCCGTCGTCAAAGTCGGCGACGTCATTGACGTTTTGATCGAGAAGCTCGAAGACCGCGAAGGCAACGTCATCCTTTCGCATGAGAAAGCCGAGTTTAAGAAGAACTGGGACCGCATCCAGGCCATTTGCGCCGAAGGCGGCAAAGTCAGCGGCAAGGTCAAGTCCATCGTCAAGGGCGGCCTCGTCGTCAACATCGGCGTGGAGGCCTTCCTGCCCGCCTCCCAGTTCGACATCATGCCGCCGAAGAACCTTCAGGCCTGCGTCGGCAACACCTACGAATTTAAGGTCGTCAAGATCAACCAGGACCGCCAGAACGTCGTCCTTTCGCGTCGCGAACTGATCGAGGCCGAGCGCTTCGAGCGCCGCCAGAAGCTGCTCAACGAGATGATGCCCGGCGACATCCGCAAGGGCGTCGTCAAGAACATCACCGACTTCGGTGCGTTCATCGACCTCAACGGTCTCGACGGCTTGCTCCACATCACCGACATGTCCTGGGGCCGCATCGCCCATCCGAGCGAAATCCTCAAGGTCGGCCAGGAGTTGGACGTGGTCGTCCTCGACATCAACAAGGAAAAGGAACGCGTCAGCCTCGGCCTCAAGCAGAAGCTCACCAATCCTTGGGAGAACATCGAAACCAAGTACACCGTGGGCCAGAAGCTCAAAGGCAAGATCGTCAACCTGGTGCCCTACGGCGCCTTTGTGGAACTCGAACCCGGCGTCGAGGGCCTCGTCCACGTCACCGAACTCTCCTGGACCAAACGCATCGCCAAGCCCAGCGACGTGCTCAAACAGGGCACCGAAGTCGAGGCCGTCGTGCTCGGCATCAACAAGGACGAGCAGAAGATCAGCCTCGGCATCCGCCAGCTCGAGGCCAACCCGTGGGAGAGCGCCGAGATCAAGTACCCCGTGGGCAGCAAGATCAAGGGCAAGATTCGCAACCTCACCAGCTACGGCGCCTTCGTCGAGTTGGAGGAAGGCATCGACGGCATGATCCACGTCTCGGACGTCTCCTGGACGCGCAAGATCAACCACCCCTCTGAAGTCCTGAAGAAGGGCGAGGAAGTCGAAGCCCAGGTGCTGGAAATCGACAAGCCCAACCAGCGCATCGCCCTCGGCCTGAAACAGCTCGCCACCGATCCGTGGGAGCACATCGACAAGTTCTACAAGGTCGGCGACCTCGTCGCCGGCAAGGTCACCAAACTGGCCAGCTTCGGCGCCTTCATTGGCCTGCAGCACGACATCGACGGTCTGGTCCACATCAGCCAGGTCAGCGAAGACCGGGTCGATAAGATCAAGAACGTGCTCAAGGTCGGCCAGGACGTGACGGCCCGCGTGATCAAGATCGACCGCAGCGAACGCCGCATCGGCCTCTCAATCAAAGCCGCCAACTACGACGAGGAACAGCTCAAGGAAGAGCAGAAGATTCTCGACGCCCTCAAGCCAGGCGAAGACCTCGTGGCCCTGCAACACGCCTTCGACGCCGCCGAAGAAATGGTCAAGACCGACGACGGCAAGTAACCCTCTCCGCGAGATTCTCGCGGCCATCACCACGGGCGGGCTGGAAGCGGCCCGCCCGTCTTGTTTTTTGGGTCCAGCCGGCGGGCCTCGGATTTCCCGGAGCCGAAGGTTCTTCCGGCAGCCCAACTCAGAGTCCCGCGGTTGCGCCGCATCCCGAAACCGGAGCTGGATCAGAGATCACCCGCACGGCTCACAGGCCCCTCTCAGAGGAGTTCAGGGTCATCTAATTTTGTTGACAAGCTGATTCGCTCTTCCGTATTGATACTGTTTTAAGAGTGTCGGATAGCATTTGCTATGCTTTGCTTCTCGCAAACGACGGGCTATACCGTGCATGCGCTGGTCTGCGTGGGGGAGAACCAGGGCGCGCCCTGCTTGATTCGCGACATCGCCCGTTGCACCCGCATCCCCCGGCCTTACCTGGCGAAAATCATGCACCAGTTGGCCCGCCGGGGCCTGGTGGTGGCCAAACGCGGCTGGGGCGGCGGGATCGCGTTGCGCCGCCCGTCGGATGCCATCTCGCTCCTGGACATCGTGGAGGCGGTGGAAGGTCCGGGCTGGGCCGGGGATTGCCTGCTGGGCTTGGACGATTGCGCGGCCCGGCTGATCTGCCCCAGCCACGAGGTCTGGAAGGACATCCGCCGCCAGATTGAAGATGTCCTCCGCCAGACGACCCTTGCGGACGTGGCGCGCTATGCCCAAAACCTGAAAAATTGTGGCGCGAAAGACGGGAAGCCGTCGCGCTCAGCCTCAGTCTCGTGCCAGAATACGGAGTGCGGCCCGTGCGCGCAGCCCGTCCGGCGCGGGCGCAACGGAAAGGGGACACCATCACTTTCAACGGTCGGGTCAACCGCACCCTAGCGGGCACCCTTACCGTCGGGACAGTTGCGTCGTGGACGACGCGACTGACAACAACCACCACAAACCATCCAAAGAAAGGCAATAGATGAGACAGCAACAACAGAGACTGCTCAAACTGGCAGTGGCCGGAGCGGTCTTGGCGGTGCCCATCGCCAGCCAGTCCGGCTCCATCGTGGGGACCTCCCACGATCTGTCGGGCCAGGGCTGGGGCACCACTGAGATCTGCAAATTCTGCCACACCCCGCACAACGCCAAGTCGCCGCAGCTCGCGCCGCTCTGGAACCACGCCTCCACCGCGTCCACGTTCACGCTCTACAGCAGCCCGAGCTTGAACGCGACGCTGGGCCAACCGGCCGGCGTTTCCAAAGCGTGCTTGAGCTGCCACGACGGCTCGGTGGCCATTGACTCGTTCGGCAACCAGACCGGCACGCACTTCGTCACTGGAGACGCGCTGCTGGGCACCGACCTGGCCAATGACCATCCGATCTCGTTCACGTTCGACGCCGCGCTGGCCACGGCCGATGGAGGCCTGTTCACGCCGGAGTCGGGCAGTTACGTGGACGCGGCGCACAAGGTTCCGCTCTACTCAGCCAAGCTGGAGTGCGGTTCCTGTCACAACCCGCATGACAATCAGTACACCAAGTTCCTGCGGAAGAGTAACGCGAGCAGTGCGCTATGTTTGACCTGCCACAACAAGTAATCGAGCGCGGGGACGAAAGTCCCTGAACTCACGGCAGGGAAGGCGCGGGGAGAGGTTTTGGTGAACCCCTCCCCGGCCGGATGACACGGGCGCCGCGCCAGGTTGCACCAGCAGGCGCCCGTGCCAGCCCTAAACAAGCAGAGCTTTGCGCAAAGTAAAGCCGTTTGCCGCGTCCGCCTCAGAATGGGCAAGACCCGGTCTGGGCGGACGCGGCTCGACTCGGCTCTGTGCCTTCCGCGCGACTGGACTCTTTCTCGACTCAACCAGCTCATGAAAATCTCCCACCACGCAACACCAGCGAACGGCGCGCTCTGGCCAGCCGCCCTTTTGCTTGGCCTCCTGGTAGGCTGCGCTGGCCCGCGCGCGGGCAAAGAAACCGGCGTCATTTTTTATCCGAAACCACCCGCGCCGCCGCGCTTGCAGTTCTTGACCAGCTTTTCGAGCGAGTCGGACCTAGCCTCTTCTTAGCAACTGGACGGGACACGAGGAGGGAAGTGGTTGATTCGCAAGCCAGGCATCCGAAAGGTCTGCTCTACATTTCGACTTCCCGTTTGGCCGTGATCTGGGGCGGGGGCTGGGCCGGCAGAGTCCAG
>JACRJZ010000150.1 GCA_016219875.1 Verrucomicrobiota bacterium
CGTGTTCATAAAACCGACCGGAGAGGAACCGACACGGCGGGCCGCAGCCACGCCCACGCGCTCAAGAAACCATCATCAGAAGACTAAAACAAGCATCGAAAAGATGTGGGTAATGACAAGGGTTGAAAACCTGCGCTACCCGGTGCGCCGGGCGGAAGCTTGATGCAGCCTTGCCGTCATCTGTCACACCGCGAAAGCAACGGCAGCGTGGTCCAGCCGATCAATCACTTGTCCCCGTCCAGGAGCCGCCCCAAGCCGCCCAGCATGGAACCTTCCTCCCGACCGCTGCCGCCCGCCTTCGGGGAGGCGGCGTAGATGCGGTCGGCGAGACGGCTGAACGGCAGGCTTTGCAGCCAAATGCGGCCCGGCCCGCGCAGCGTGGCGAAGAACAACCCCTCGCCCCCAAAGAGCGCCGACTTGATCTTGCCGACGTACTGAATGTCGAATGCCACCGTCGGCAGGTAGGCCACGATGCAGCCGGTATCGACCCGGATGGTTTCGCCGGGAGCGAGATCGTGCTGGTGAATGGTGCCGCCGGCGTGGAGGAACGCCCAGCCATCGCCGTCCAGCTTCTCCATGATGAACCCCTCACCGCCGAACAGGCCCACACCGATGCGCTTGTTGAACGCGATGCCCACGCTCACGCCTTTGGCGGCGCAGAGGAAGGCGTCTTTTTGCGCGATAAGCGTGCCCCCGATCTCGGCCAGATGCACCGGGATGATCTTGCCCGGATACGGCGCGCCGAACGCCACGCGCTTCTTGCCCGCGCCGCGGTTCTGAAACGCGGTCATGAAGAGTGATTCGCCGGTGAGCAGGCGCTTGCCCGCGCCCACCAGCGCGCTGAGAAAACCGCTGTTCTGCTGCGTGCCGTCGCCGAAAATGGTCTCCATCTCAATGCCGTCCTCCATGTACATCATGCCGCCCGCTTCGGCGATGGCGGCTTCCATCGGGTCCAGTTCGACTTCGACGTACTGCATGTCGTCGCCGAAAACCTTGTAGTCAATTTCGTGCGCGGTGCGCGTGAGGAGTGGTGGCGGATTCATGTTCAAATCAATTTGTCGGCGCAGCCGGCATTGGCTGCGGCACGGGCAACAGTTTGCCCAAGGAGAATCGAAGTTCCACTACAAGTTTTCGGCCGGGATTCTCTTCTCCATGCTGACGAAAATCCTGAACCGCCGCGTGAGGGCACGCGGCCTCCAAGGCGGAGGTGCAGGCCGGGTCCCCTGACCCGGCGCTCACCGCAAATGCCGGTTCCTCCGGTTCGCTCACGATTCAGGTGCTCAGCTCTTTCCCTGCGGATCGTGCTGGAAACGGCGCCGACTCGGACTACACTGCGTCCCGCTTTCAACATGAGTGCCAACGAAAAGAGTCCCTACAACGCCTCGGTCATTGGCCGGGAAGAAATCAATCCGCAACTCGTCGTCCTCCGGGTGC
This sequence comes from Verrucomicrobiota bacterium, assembly GCA_016219875.1. Classification (GTDB taxonomy): domain Bacteria; phylum Verrucomicrobiota; class Verrucomicrobiia; order Limisphaerales; family JACRJZ01; genus JACRJZ01. The sequence continues at coordinate 1,435 of JACRJZ010000150.1, forward strand.
AACCCGATGGGCCGTTGTTCGAGTTCGCGCCGGGCCAGTTCGTTGTGCTGGGCTTGCTCGGCAGCGAGCCGCGCGTGCCTGAGGCGGCCGCGGACGAAGTCGCGCCCGAACCCAACAAGCTCATCCGCCGCGCCTACAGCATCGCTTCCTCCAGCCTGGAGCGGCGCTACTTGGAGTTTTACCTGACGCTGGTGACGAGCGGACAACTCTCACCGCGACTCTTCAACTTGAGGCACGGCAGCCGGCTGTTCCTGGGACCCAAGGCCACGGGCGTCTTCACGCTCAACCGCGTCCCGGCGGGGAAGTCTGTGCTCCTCATCGCGACCGGAACCGGCCTGGCGCCTTACATCTCGATGTTGCGGACGATGCTGGTCCACGATGCGCAACGGCGCTTCGTGGTGCTGCACGGCGCGCGCTACAGTTGGGACCTGGGGTACCGGGCAGAACTCGAGAGCCTGGCTCGCATCCGGCCGAACTTCACCTACATCCCCAGCATCACGCGCCCGGACGAAGACCCGCACTACCGCGGCTACACCGGCCGTTTGCAGGCGCTATTGGAACAGGGCGTGGTGGAGAAGGAATCCGGCGTCACGCTCGACCCGGCCCAGGCGGATGTTTTCCTCTGCGGCAATCCCGACATGATCCGCACCGTCAAAGCGATGCTGGAGGCCAAAGGCTTCAAGGCTGACCACGGCAAGGACACTGGCACCATCCACGTGGAAGAATACTGGTGAGCGTGGCGGCGGCTCGGCAGCGTCGCACCGCGACCCTCACCCCGGCCCTCTCCCATCCGATGGGAGAGGGAGGAGCCGATCCGGCGTTTTGACGAAGCAGGCGTTGGTTTACGACGATCGCGTGCCGCCCGTTCCCTCTCCCCTCGGACAGGGCCGGGGTGAGGGTGGCGGGCGGCGAATCTGATTCCTTCCATCGGATTCAAGAAGGAAAGGGAGAAGCCTCTCTCGGAATCCCATTCTTTCCTGAATCCGATGGAAGCGCACTTCGGCCGTTTATCCCATTGGCCGCGGCGTTTCCACACTTGCCTTTCCTTCGTCCGCTCACCACATCTGCAATGAAGTCTCCAGGTAGGCCTCGATGCGGTCCACCATGACCGTTTCGTTGCACTGGCTCTGCATTTCCGTCAGCGCGTTCTCGGCAATCTGGCAACGAAGCGCGGGCTGCGCTTGAAGTTCTTCGATGCGGGACGCCAGGTCTTCCGGGTCGCCGGGCGCGAAGAGCAGCGCGTTGTCGCCATGCCGGAACAGTTCGCAGGTTCCGCCCAGAGCCGTGCCAATGACCGGCAGCCCACACGCCATGGCTTCCATCGGCGTGAGGAAGTATGGCTCCGGCTCTTCGGCGCAGTGCAACAGGCAGTCGTGCTGCCGGAACAACGCCGGCAGATCGCGATGCAGGTTCGAGACGGAGAGGAATTCCACCGGCAGCTTCTGGACGGCGATGATGGAGCGCGTTTGCGCGATGTAGTCGGAGTCGCCCTTGCCGTAAATCGTGAGGCTCGCCCGGCGCCCGCGGCCCAGGAGGAGTTGCAGAGCCTTGACCGCGGTGAGCAGGCCGCTGGCCCGGTTGAGCTTGGCCGCGAAGAGGAGACGTTCCATTGGCACGTCCGCGGGTTTCACGTCGCCGACGTAGTTCTGTGTGGCGATGCCGGGCGGAATGACGTCGGCATGGCTCACTTTGAAACCGGCTTCCTCGGTCGCCTGCTTGAGCATCTGACTGCAGAAATAGAGGCGATCAAAGCGGAACGCCGAGATCGAGTTCGGCTCCGGCGCGCTGGCGTCGTCACCGTAAAGCTCTGGAATGCGGTCGCAGCCGGGCATGAAGCGCGTGGGAGCGATCGTGTCGAGCTTGCCACGCTGGCCGGTCCACTCCTTGAGGGTCCGCTGGCCGTTGCTGCCGGGATGGTTCCACCAGCGCAACCACGGATCGTTGCGCACGTCTTCCGCCAGCCAGGTGTCCGCCACGTCATACACCACCGGCAACCGCGCGTGGTGCAGGCCGTAGATGAGCGACTTCGACAGCCCCCGCAGGCTGAAGACGTGAACGACCGCCGGCTGAAACTCCGCGATCTGTTCCCGCAGCGCCGCGTGATTGGCCGTTTCGATCTCCTGCAACGGCCCGATGTCCTCCTCGAGCGGGTGGCCGAACGCGCCGTTGAGCAAGAGCCGTCGCTCCACCGGACCGTCTCGCCGCGCGTTGTTCATGCCGTGCGTGGAGGTCAGGACGCGGACCTCATGTCCGCGCAGCCGCAAGTTGTCCGCGATGGCCTGGCAGCGGAAATCCTCCGTGCCCGCGTGGTGCGGCGGGAACAGGTTGGTCAGGACGAGAATCTTCACGGGCGGCGAGCGTAGCAGCAACACGCCACCGGGAGAAGCGGGGAAAACCGGCAAGGCGCGCAGTGGAACCGAGCCTTGGGCGAGGGCCGACACGCCTGACCCCTTCACAAACGCCTTCTCATCCGCCCGAGGCCTGTTATGGTTCCGCCGATGAAATTCAGCGAAGTGGTGCGAATCCTGGAGCAAAACGGCTTCCGGCTCTTGAAGGAGAAAGGCTCCGTTCGCTACTACGTCAAGCTTGGCCATCCCTGTCTGATTCGCGTAGATTTTGACGGCGCGAAAGAAGTGCCGACCGGAACCTGCCACGCGATTCTCAAGGCCGCGGGGCTGAAAGCGAAATGAAGTTATGATCCATCTGCCCTACTCACTGGTCATCGAAGCCACCAACGATCCGGACTTCTTCGGATTCTACTCGCCCGACCTGGAAGGCTTCAGCGGCGTGGGCCACTCTGTGGAGGACTGTCTCTACCAAAGCCGCTGGGGCATGGAAGACCACGTCAAGACGCTCCAAGAACAAGGACTGCCCGTGCCGCCGCGCAACCCGAACCCGACCGTGGTGATTCAGAACGAAAGGAAACCGGAGTTGGCGGCCGCTTGAACCGAGGCCGTTCCATCAGCTCGTCCAAGTCAAGCCTCAGGACTCCTGATCCCGTGGAAATGGCGTGGCCCGCCCGGTGAGGGCACCGGGCCTACAGGGTCGCGAGAGATCTGTAGGCCGGGTTCCCAGACCCGGCGATTGGGGGATCAGCAGTATTCCACGCGGCTTCAGCTTCAGGGCGTGGGGTCAGAAGCCCTGAGCCCGCGCCAAGTTCACGAGTGAATGGCTCCACGCCGGCAGGTTGTCCCACGCCGATTCGCTGCTATGCTGCCGTGAACTGTGATCTGGAAAACGAAACGATCAAGGGCCTCGCCAAGCTGGCAGCATGCGGCGCTGCTGGTCGGTCTTCTGTTGCTGGCACTGTCCCCGCCCGCACCGGCGTTCTCGGTGTCGGATATTCGCACGGTCTTTCTGATCGTGATGGAGAACCAAGACTGGTCCTCCATCAAGGGCAACCCCCGTTGCCCCTACCTCAACCACACGCTCCTGCCGCAAGCCTCCTACTGCGAGCATTACGCTTCCCCGCTCAGTCTGCATCCCACCTTGCCCAACTACCTCTGGCTTGTGGCGGGCACCAATTTCGGCATCCGCGACAACTCGCCGCCCAACGTGCGTGTCCAGGACACCACCAATCATCTGGCGTTCCTCCTCGATCAAGCCGGCATCTCTTGGAAGCACTATCAAGTGGGCCTGGCCGGTCTGAGCTACCCGCCCACGAACATCGTCTATCCCTACCACACCGCGTTCAACCCGTTCCTCTATTTCCGCAACGTCCTCACGAACGTTGATTACGGTCGCGCCCACATCCGGCCCTACGAGGAGTTGGCGAGCGACTTGACCAACGGGATCCTGGCCCGCTTCAACCTCATCAGCCCCGGTCTCTGGCACTCCATGCACGACAGCGGCCCGGCCGGCGGCGATGCCTGGCTGGCGGGCGAGGTTCCCAAGATCATGGCGTCGGCTGCCTACCAAGGTGACGGCGCCGTGTTCATCATGTGGGACGAAGATGACTTCGGCCTGCCCCAAAGCAATATCGGGATGATTGTTCTCTCGCCGCTGGCCAAAGGCGGCGGATACCAAAGCGTGGCCCCTTACACCCACAGTTCCACGCTGCGCACGCTTCAGAACATCTTCGGCGTTCGCCCCTACCTGGGCGACGCCGCCAAAGCCACGGACTTGGGCGACTTGTTCAAGCCGCTCCGCCTCACCTCGCTGGGGCATCGCTCTGACGGAGGGTTCATCTTGAGGGCCGAAGCGGTCATGTCCAACAGAACACACTATGTCGAAGCGAGCGCTGACCTGTCGCTGACAAATTGGACTGCCATCAGCACGAATGTGCCGACGACAACCAACTTCAAGGTCTTCGACCCAGGCGCCAGGCAAACACCTCGGCGGTTCTACCGTGTGAGGGAAGGACCCTGAACGCGGAATCCGAGAGAGGCGATTTCAAAACCTCGTAGCAGCCGACACAAGGAGGCTCAGACTTCAGTGGAATCAGAGCCTCCTCACGTCGGCTGCTACGGTTTTGAAACCGGCTCCGAGATATTCGATTTGCCAGCGCGTTGGTTTCTCCGTACACCAGTGCCCATGACGAAAGCCCTGTGTAGAACTCTTCTGGCCCTTTCGGCCCTCGCCAGCCTAGTGTTGGGCAACCTGCAGCCCGCCCTCGCCCTTGATCTCCACGTCGCTCCCGACGGCAACGACGCCTGGTCCGGCCAAGCCGCCCGGCCCAACGCGGCGCGCTCGGACGGGCCGTTGGCCTCGCTCGCGGGCGCGCGTGACGCCGTGCGCAAACTCCGCGCCGCTGGCCCCGTGAATGAGCCGATCCGTATCGTCGTGGCCGACGGCCGTTATCCGATCACCGCGCCGCTCGAACTCACACCGGAGGACACCGGCACGGCCCGATCTCCAGTCAGTTTCGAGGCGGCGCCCGGCGCGCACCCTCTCTTCAGCGGAGGTCGAATCGTGCGCGGCTGGCAGCCGGGCGCGAACGGCATCTGGACCATGCGCCTGCCAGAAGTCGCGGCGGGTCGATGGTATTTCGAGCAGCTTTGGGTGAACGGCCAACGCGCCACCCGCGCCCGCACCCCGAACAAGTTTTGGTCGCACTTGCTCGACATGCGCGAAGAGGCGCTCGGCCCCGTGCAAGGCCGCCGCGCCAAAGAGGCCCGGCAGACGGCCTGGCTGCGGCCCGATGACTTCAAGGCGCTCGCCGGCCTCACGCCCGCCGAACTCAAGGACGTGAACTTCGTCGTCTATCACAACTGGGACAACACCCGCCGCTTCATCGACAGCGTGAACGAACAGGAGCAATCGTTCGTCACCAGCGGCGAGGGCACGAAGTCCTGGAATCCGTGGAAGAAGAATTCGCATTACATCCTGGAGAACGCGCTCCGTTTCCTCGATGCGCCGGGCGAATGGTTTCTCAGCCGCGACGGCACGCTGCACTACCAGCCGCGTCCCGGCGAAGACATGACCCAGGCGGAAGTCGTCGCGCCGGTGGCGGAGAAGTTCATCGTCATCAAGGGCGACGCGGCGGCGGACCGATTGGTCGAGCGCGTCACGTTCAAGGGACTCGCCTTCCAGCACGCGCAGTGGCTCACACCGCCCGGTGGATTCGAGCCGGCGCAAGCCGCCGCGCCCATCGAGGCGACCGTGATGGCCGACGGCGCGCGCCACGTGGCGTTCGAGGACTGTGACATCAGCCACGTCGGCACCTACGCCATCTGGTTCCGCAAGGGTTGTCGCGACGACTCCATCCGGAGTTGCACCATCGAAGACTTCGGCGCGGGCGGCGTGCGCATCGGCGAAACCGCCATTCGCCGCGGCGCGGAAGCCACGAGCCACGTCGTCGTCGATAACAACATCATCCGCCACGGCGGCACTATCTTCCCGTGCGCCGTCGGCTTGTGGGTTGGGCAGAGCGGCGACAACACGATCACGCACAACGAAATCGCGGACATGTTCTACACCGGCATCAGCACGGGTTGGACATGGGGCTATAGCGAGGGACTGGCCAAGCGGAACAACGTTTCGTTCAATCACGTCCACCACCTCGGCTGGGGGCTGCTCAGCGACATGGGCGGCATCTACACGCTCGGCCCGTCCGAGGGCTCCGTCCTTCGCGGCAATGTGTTTCATGACATCTACGCCTATTCCTACGGCGGCTGGGGGATGTACACCGACGAAGGCAGCACGGGGATTCTGTTCGAGGACAACCTGGTCTATGACACCAAGACCGGCAGCTTCCACCAGCATTACGGCAAGGAGAACATCATCCGAAACAACATTCTCGTGAACAGCAAGGAGCACCAACTCCAGGCCACGCGCGCGGAGAACCACCTGTCCTTCACGTTCGAGAACAACATCGTTTATTGGACGAACGCCAGCCCGACGCTGAACGGTTCATGGGAGAAGGGCCGCCAACTCACGCGCCGCAACTGCTACTGGAACGCGAGCGGCTCCCCGGTGACGTTCGCCGGCAAGCCGCTCTCCACTTGGCAGGCCACTCTCGTGGCTGCACCGACCGATGCCGGCACCGACACTCCTTCGTGGGCCGGGCAAGGACGTGAGCAAGGATCGATCATCGCGGACCCGCTCTTCGTGGACGCCGCGAACCATGACTTCCGCCTCCAGCCCAATTCGCCCGCGCTTCGGCTTGGCTTCAAGCCCTTTGACTCCTCGAAGGCTGGCGTGTACGGCGAGGCCGCGTGGATCGCGAAAGCGAAAAACGTCCAGTATCCGCCGCTCGAATTCCCGCCCGAACCGCCGCCCGTGCCAATCAACGACACCTTCGAGCGCGACGCGGTCGGCAAGCCGATCAAATCCGCCGAAGTCCACGTCGAAGGCAAGGGCGACTCCATCGTGGTCACCGAAGAAACCGCGGCGAAAGGAAAACACAGCCTCAAGATCACGGACGCGCCGGGCTTGACGCACGTCTTCAATCCACATCTGGCCTACCGGATGAACTACAGCGACGGCGCGGTGCGGAACGCGTTCGATCTGCGCTGCGAGAAAGGCGTGATCATCGACTTTGAATGGCGGGATTGGAGCCAGTCCGATTACCACACTGGCCCGCGCTTCGGCATTCGGGACGGCAAGCTCCGCGTCGGCCCGCAGGCGCTCGATCTGCCGTCAGGCGAGTGGGTCCATTTCGAGATCACCGCCGGCGTCGGCCCGACGAAGAACGATCGCTGGCAGATGGCCGTGACGCTGCCCGGCCAAACGCCGCGCCAGTTCGACGGGCTGCCGTGGCCGGATGCGAAGTTCAAGAAGCTGACCTGGGTGGGCTTCACCAGCAGCGCCACGAGTACGACGGTGTTCTACTTGGACAACTTCGAGTTGAGCGTGAAGCCGTAGCCTGCCGCTACCGGGCCATCACCCCACGCGGCCGAGGATTCCGCCTTCGAGCGCGAGTTCGTAGCGCCCGCATTCGCAGGGTGAATCCGCAGCAGTTTTCACCAGACAGCCGGTGCGGTAACGCAAGAGCGGCGAGCCGGTGCGGAAGAACGTGGTCAAGACCAATTCGCCGCTCTGTCCTGGCTCCACGGCTTGGCGGGTTGCCGGGTCGAGCACTTCGGGAAGGATGGCGTCCTCAAAAATGTGCCACACGCCGAGCCGGGCCGGGCATTCAAACGCCACCACGCCGGCCTCGGTCAGCGTCCAGTGTTCACAAACGCGAGCGTTGGGCCAAAGCCGGGCCAGGCTTTCGCGTTCGGCGGGAGCGGTCCCGGCGCCTCTGGCCCCCAGCAAAACCAGCCGCACCGTGGCCGCCACGGCTTCCAGTTTTTCCTGCGCGGCCAGTTCCGCCAGACGCGCGGCGTCGCCCGCGGAACAGCACAGCACTGTGGCGCCCAACTCGGCCATCATCTGCACGCAAGCGCGGTCGTCGAGGCCGGTGCCGGGCAGGCACAGACAACCCAATCGCGCCGCGGACTCCAGGGCCAGCCAGCCGTCCAGCGCGGGCTGCATGGAAGGCGCAAAGAACACCCCGTCGTCCAGCGTGACGCCCGCCGTCTGGAACACTTCGGCCCAGTGCAAGAGCATCGTGTCCCAGCTTTCCTCCGTGTCGAGCCAGCGGAACCTTGCGCCCGCGCCCGCCTCGTGGTGGCAGCGAATGTAGCGGGGCAGGAGAAAGGTGAGATTCGTGCCGTAGGGGGGATTGGCGCGCTGGTCGTCGGTGATTTCTTGGAGCGTCGTGTAGGGCGCCAAGTCGGCAAACTCCGTCAGGTCCCGAATCTTGTAGGACATGTCCGCCGTTTCCAGCTTCTGCGTGTTAAAGGGGTTCGCGCCGATGATCGTGTTCAGCAGGCCGCGGATGCGGTCAATCTGTTGGCCGATGAGGGTGTGGCGTTTGAGGAAGGGGCCAGTGGGAGGCATGGGTTGCTCTTTCGCGCGTGTCGTTTGTTCTGTGGTGCCGTCATCGAACCTTCATGGCTCAACGCGCCGCGACTCTACTGGCCGCGGAGCTTTACTTCAACGGCTTTGTCCGTGATAGTCCGCGCGCGGATAGATCTGCAGCAAGCTCCGTCTCGTGGCGTCCGTAGCGCAGACTTTCGAGTCTGCCGTAGCGCCGGTTTTCCAACCGGCGAGCGATGGAAGAGACGCGCAGGCTGGAAGTTAAATGGCCCAGCCGACGGCAAGTCGGCGCTACGGCAGGTTGAAAACCTGCGCTACGACGGGTGGCGGATCGAAGCTTGATGCAGCGGTGCCGCGCGGAGAACGCATGAGCATGAACTTGAACAGATCGACACTTCTCGCCTTGGCGGTGGCGCTGCTGGCCGGCTGTGCCACCAGCACACTGGAGTCTCGCCGTACGGAACGCGCGGACAGTTACGCCGCGCTGACGCCCGAGACGCGCGAACTGGTGGACAAGGGCAAGCTCAAGATCGGCATGTCGATGGACGCGGTCTATATCGCCTGGGGCAAGCCGTCGCGCATCCTGAGTGGCGAATCCGACGGCGGCAAGAGCGTCACTTGGCTCTACCACAGCACGACGATGGAGGCCCAGCGCTACTGGAACTACCGCTACGTGCCCCACGGCCGGCGTTACCAGCCTGAGCCGTTTCTCGATTACGACTACTACCCGCGCCACTACACCAGCGCCGAGGTGGTTTTCGAGAATGGCGTGGTGAAATCCTGGCGCACGTTGGCACCGCAGTAACGACCGCCCTTCCCTCCAAGTGAAGGAGACGAGTCGGCGACGGACAACAGACGCCGTCCCCACGACCACCACGATCCGAACATGAACTTGCCCACGCTCATCGCGCTACTGGCCGCCGTGCTCGTGCTCGCCCGCTGGGGCATGGAACTGTGGCTGGGGTGGCTCAACGAACGGCACGTCCGCTCCCACGCCGGCGAAGTGCCGGCGGCGTTCAAGGACATGATCGACGACGCCACCTACGCGAAGTCCGTCCACTACACGCTGGACCGAATCCGATTGGGCCGCGTGACGGACAGCTATGACACCGTCATCCTGCTGGCGGCGGTGTTCAGCGGCGTGTTGCCGTGGGCGTTTGATCTCTTCGTCCGCTGGCGCGGCGACTCCGCGTGGTCGCTGGCGGCGTTTCTTCTTCTGGCAGGGGCGGCCCTGAGCCTCACAGGAGTGCCGTTCGCGTGGTACGAACAGTTCAAGTTGGAGGAACGCCACGGCTTCAACACGATGACGCTTCGACTCTGGCTGACGGATCGCCTGAAGGCCGTCGTGCTGGCGGTCGCGCTCGGCTACCCGCTGCTCGTGCTGGTCCTGTACCTCGTCCGACGCACCGGCCCGACGTGGTGGTTGTGGGCCTGGGGAATTCTGCTGGCGTTTCAGCTTCTCATGCTCGTGCTGGCGCCAGTGCTGATCCTGCCGCTGTTCAACAAATTCACGCCGCTGCCGCCCGGCCCGTTGCGTGACCGGCTGCTGGCGCTGGCGGCGCGCACCCGCTTCCGCGCGCAGTCGATTCAGGTCATGGACGGCAGCAAGCGTTCGCGCCACTCAAACGCGTTCTTCACCGGTTTCGGGCGCTTCCGCAAGATCGTGTTGTTCGACACGCTTCTGCAGCAACTCACCGAGCCGGAGTTGGAAGCCGTGCTGGCCCACGAGATCGGCCACTATCGGCTGAAGCACATTCCCAAAATGCTGCTGGCGTCCGCGTCGGCCCTGTTCGCGGCGCTCGGCGTCCTGGCGTGGCTGGCCCAGCAGGAGTGGTTCTACCACGCGTTTGGGTTCCTGCCCGGAACGATCGAACCGGCGATCCTGCTCTTCGGGCTGCTGAGTGGCGCGGTCACGTTCTGGTTTTCGCCACTGGCCCACTTGTGGAGCCGGCGCTTCGAGTACCAGGCCGACGCCTTCGCCGCATCCGCGGTGAACGGCCCGCCGGCCTTGATCAGCGCCCTGCGCAAGTTGAACGAGAAGAACCTCAGCAACCTCACTCCGCATCCTCTCTACAGCGGTTTCTACTACTCGCACCCGACACTGATTGAGCGGGAGCAGGCGCTGGCTTGAACCCCGTCGGGCGCGAACGGGCTGAGCGGAGTTCGCCGGGTCGGGGTATGTGCTTAGCGTAGCGCAGGTTTTCAACCTGCGGGACGTTGCCGGGCGAAGGCGGGTACGAACGCGGCGTGTTTCTAAACCGGCCACGCCCTGCCGACTGCAAGTCGGCGATACAGCAGGCTGGAAAGCCTGCGCTACGACGCTAAACACATACGGGTCGGGGAACCCGGCCTACAGGAAAAGCGTGTCTGGTAGGCCCGGAGCACGCACCACGCTCTGGCCCGAAAAATGGCTGGCGTCGCGCCGCGTCATCTGCTACAAGCGCGTCCATGAAACGCCTTTTATCCCTGGCAGTTTTGGCCGCGCTGGCGGCACTTCTTCACGCGCAACAATACGAGATCAAGTGGAGCACCATCGATGGCGGTGGCGGCACCAGCACCGGCGGCGTCTATTCCGTCAGCGGCACCATCGGCCAGCCCGACGCCGGCGCCATGATCGGCGGCAGCTACTCGGTGGTGGGCGGCTTCTGGAGCTTTGCGGCGGCCGTCCAGACGCCCGGCTCGCCCGTGCTCAGGATCGTTGGCGCCACTCCGAACGTCGTCGTCTGCTGGCCCGATCCTTCCAGCGGCTTCAGTCTGCAACAGACCCACGTCCTGGCCACACCTCCGGCCACGAGCGCGTGGACCGCGGTAACCAACAGCGCCGTTGTCGTCGAGGGCGAGAAGACGGTCACGTTGCCCGCCGTGCCAGGGGACACCTACTTCCGTCTCGTCAAGTAAGCCCGCGCAGCCCAGCCGCCAACCTCGGTGAGTTCAAGAATCCCTGGATCGTAGCCGCCGACGTGAGGAGGCTCTGTTTTCAAATCCGAAATCAAAACAGAGCCTCCTCACGTCGGCTGCTACGCTTTCTTGAATCTGGGCAACCCGATCAGGAGATCGCCTTGAGACATGACAACGAACTGCGCAATGAGGTCGCCGGCGACAGCCCTCATCGTGGCGGTGCTGGCCTCTTGGTGGGTGGCGGCCCAATCGCCCCCGCCGTTCGAGAGCGTGGGATTGCCGGATCACTTCGTCGCCACGCTTGCGTTGCAAACGTCGAACGGCCAGGTGAGCGCGGGATCAGCGGCCTTCCAAGTTGACTGCACCCGCCTGCAGTTTGTGGTGAACCTCGAACAAGCGTTTACCAATGTTACTGGAACGACTTTGCGAACGGGCACTCGCCAAGTGCGCGTGGACCTTGGCCCGGGCACGATGGCGTTCGGAGCCAAGATCGCTTCCGAAGGAGTGGCCGCTGCAGCGGGAAAGCCGAACCTCCTGGCCGGCAATCCCAAGGCGCTCGCGCCCATCCGATACGCCGGCGCCGTTCCGCTGCATGTGACGCTGCTGCGTGAGTTGCAGACTGGCCAAGGCGTCCTGCGCCTCATTCTCAAAGCACCGGAGGGACAGGGGGCCGCTTTGCCCATTGTGGAAGGACCACTGCTGGCCGTGACGAATGCCGGTGCCACCAATCCCCTGCCCTGCTGGCCGCGGAGTCCGAGATCGGTGACCGCTCGATACACGGCTGGGCCGGCCTTCGCGGTGCCGTTTGACATCTACGCCGACGGTGTCGGTGAAGTGGACGTGGACGCCGAGGGCGAGACAGATTTCTTCTTTTGTGTCAGCACTCTTTGCGTAGGTCCGACAGGCGGGGGATACCCGTGCCCGTTCCCGATTTCGGTGACGTGTTTCGGAACGAACCAGATGCTGGCCCGCAGCTACAAGGCGGCCGTGTTGGCCATCGGTGCGACGATCGGTCCCGCCCCGCCCGCGGAGTCGAGTTGGACGAAGTACAACGTCCGCTTGACCAGTCTGACGGACCCTGGCCCGGTGGCCACGGACGATCTAGGCCGCCTGGGCGAAGGCTACTTGGGCCTGCGGCTGCGGCAAGCGGACGGCTGGCATTACGGCTGGATGCGGGTGCATCTATCCAGCGCGGCGCCCAATCCGTTCTGGCCAGTGCCCGTGATCGAGGACTGGGCCTACGAGCCGGCCCCTGACACGGCCATTCTGGCGGGTGCCAGGCCCGTTCCGGTCCCGCTGCGGAACGACGGCCTCCAGGCTTCGGGCCGCCTGCGCATGACGTTCACGGGTGAAATCGGCCAGGCCTACACGCTGCAATTCCGGCCCGAACTAACGGTGGGATGGTGGACCAACTTGAGCGGAGCCTTGATCAGCACCGCGCGCGAAGTGCTGTTGGACGTGTCGCTGACAGGGCCAAGCGGATTCTATCGGGTCATCGAAGCGGAGTAGGCCGAGGCGCCGCTTGGCCGTGTCGATGCAGACGAGGGAACCACGAAATACACGAAACACACGAAAGCAAAGGCCGCCGTGCGGTTCTTGGCTGGGGTGCCGGCGTCACCAAACGGTGACGGGACGAAGTCCCCGTCCTGCCGCGGCGCGGCTCGCGATTCTCTTGGGTGTTCCTTTCGTGTGTTTCGTATATTTCGTGGTTCAACTGAATCGTTCCGGCTTGGCCGTGCTTCCGCGTACGGCCTCAGAAGCAGTGAAAAACTGGGGGGGATTGATCTGAACCAGCGACGACACTCGCCGGGCGGGTCTGAGAGCTTACGAATCGTCCGTCTTCTCCTTTGACCCTGCCGCGGATTCTCGTTATCTACAGCGGCAGAACGACCGGCCCTCGCCTGGCACGGCGGGGCCGCCGAACAGATCAACCGCAACAGCACACAACTATGATGAAGAACGTGATCGTCAGCCTCAGCGCCGTGGCCCTCGCCGCGGGCCTCGTGGGATGCGCCACGGATTCGACCCCCACCCCGACCATGAGCACCGGCAAAATTCAGAAACAGAGCTTCGGCCAGACGCCCGACGGCAAACTAGTGGACCTGTACGTGATGACCAACGCCAAGGGCGCAGTCTGCAAAGTCATGACCTACGGCGCAATCGTCACGGAGTTGCAGATGCCCGACCGCGCTGGCCGGCTCAATGATATCGTGCTCGGCTTCGACAACCTGGACGGCTACCTCAAGGGGCATCCGTATTTTGGCGCCATCGTGGGCCGCGTGGGCAACCGCATTGCCAAGGGCAAGTTCACTCTGGACGGCGTGACCTATCAGCTCGCCACGAACAACGGCCCGAACCACCTGCATGGCGGCATCAAGGGCTTCGACAAGGTCGTGTGGGCCGCCGAGCCGCTGGAGTCTTCCGGCGCGGTGGGAGTGAGGCTCAGTTACCTGAGCAAAGACGGCGAGGAAGGCTACCCCGGCAACCTCAAGGCCGAAGTCATCTACACGCTCACCGACGACAACGAACTGCGCATCGACTACACCGCCACCACGGACAAGGACACCGTGGCGAACATCACCCACCACGGCTATTGGAATCTGGCCGGCGCGGAGAACGGCGGCATCCTGAACCACGAACTCATGCTCTACGCGGACCAGTTCACCCCTGTGGACGACACGCTCATTCCGACGGGCGAACTCAAGCCCGTGGCCGGCACGGTCATGGATTTCACCGCGCCCACGGCCATCGGGGCGCGCCTCAAGCAGGTCGGCGGCAACCCCGTCGGCTACGACCACAATTACGTCCTGAACGGCGGCGGCAAGGGGCTGGGCTTGGTCGCGCGCGTGTCCGAGCCGACGAGCGGACGGGTCATGGAAATCTGGAGCACCGAGCCGGGCGTGCAGTTCTACAGCGGCAATTTCCTGGACGGCACCCTCAAGGGCAAGAAGGGCGTGGTCTATAACCAGTACCACGGCTTCTGCCTGGAGACGCAGCACTTCCCGGACTCGATCAACCATCCGAACTTCCCGTCTTACGTGCTCAAGGCGGGAGTGCCGTACAAGTCCACTACCATCCACAAGTTCTCGGCGAAGTAAGCAGCCGGCCTGTAGCAGCCGACGTGAGTCCTCAGGAACTTCGTTCTCCACCGCGGATGAGAAGGGTCGTCCCTTCCCCTCACCCGCCCTCCGGGCACCCTCTCCCGTCCGACGGGAGAGGGAATGCGTTCCATGCGCCTGAAGCAAGACCGCGCCCCCCTCGTCACATCGCGTGACTGGATCCTCCCTCTCCCATCGGATGGGAGAGGGCCGGGGTGAGGGCTTTTTCAGAGTAGAAAGCTCGAGCTAAGAAGTCAGAGCTGACGTCGGCTGCCACGATCCTGCGAGCGCCCCCTACAGCCGCGCGTTGTCGATCAGCCGCGTTGTGCCGATGAAGACCGCCAGCGCCAGGTGAGTTCCACGCCGGACTTTCGCGGCCGACGCCAATGTTTCCGGCTCGAAGAACTCGATGTAGTCCACACGCGCGTCGGGTTGGTCTTCGATCTGTCGGCAAAGCCGCCTCTTCAGCCGGGCCGCGCTCACCGGCGTTGGGGCCGAGCGCACGGCGGCCTGGGCCGTTTGGATGGCTTGCCAAAGCGCGCGGGCTTGCGGGCGCAGCGGCCCGACAAGGTATTTGTTCCGCGAACTCATGGCCAAGCCGTCCGGCTCGCGCTTCGTCGGGGCGACGACGACTTTGAGCGGGAAGTTCAGGTCCATCGCCATGCGCTGGATGATGGCGGCTTGTTGCCAATCTTTCGCGCCGAACACGGCCACGTCCGGCAGGACGATGTTGAAGAGCTTGGCCACAATGGTCGTGACGCCGCGGAAGTGCGCAGGTCGCGAGGCGCCTTCCATCGACTGTGAGAGCGTCTTCTCGACCACGTAGGTGCTGTAGCGGCCCTGATCCCGGCCCGGATACATAGCGGCATCCGTCGGAGCGAAGAGCACGTCCACGCCGGCGTCGCGGCAGAGCGCGGCGTCGCGGGCGAAATCGCGCGGGTAACGGCTGAAGTCCTCGCGCGGGCCGAACTGGGTCGGGTTCACGTAGAGGCTGACGACGACCTTGCCCCGCGGGCCAACGAGCCGGCGGGCGCGGTGGACCAAGCTGAGGTGGCCTTCGTGCAGATAGCCCATCGTCGGCACGAAGCCCACGCGCGGGCCGAGGCGACGCCACTTCAGCGCCAGCCGCTGCATCGCGAGGACGGAGGAGATCGTTCGCATGGCGGAGTGTTGGGCGAGGGGACGGCAGGCGCAAACCGAAACCGTTGCAGGTTGAAGGTTGGCCCGAGACGTCCGGAGCCAACGTGCAACTTTCAACCTTCAACCCGCAACCCTTCCAGCCGCGGCCCTGCGCCTTTCGTGGTCCTTCCACGCCAGCGTTCAGGGTGATGGCTCTTGCTTCCAGCGGCTGGGTGCTTTACGAAGTGCGCGGATGAGACGCGACACAACACGGGACAGAAAGGCTGGCCGCCTTGGCGCGGTTTGGCTGGTCCTGCTTCTGTCGTTGTCGGCCTGCTTGTGCGGCTGCCGTCACTTGCAGCACAACTTCGACAAGAAACCCTCCCAGGCGTTGGCCCACCCGGAAGAGACACGTCTTGGCGCTCGTCTCTCGGCCCAGGCGAACCAGCATCCCGGCCAGTCGGGATTTCTCGTGCTCGACTCCAACGTGGAGGCGCTCCAGGCGCGCGCCCAACTGGCGGAGGCGGCGGAGCAGACGCTGGACGTGCAGTCCTACCTCATCTGGGGCGACCGCACGGGAAGGATGCTGGCGGAGCGCATTCTGGATGCCGCGGATCGGGGCGTGCGGGTGCGCATCCTCGTGGACGACGTGAACGTGACGTGGAAAGACTCCTGGATCACGCGGCTGGACGCGCATCCGAACGTGGAGTTGCGCGTCTTCAATCCCTTTCTCGGCACGCGCACGGCGTGGTTCCTGGTGCTCTACGACTTCCTGCACGCGGGCCGGCTCTCCCGGCGGATGCACAACAAGATGTTCACCGCGGACAACGCGGTGTCCATCGTGGGCGGGCGCAACATCGGCGACGAGTATTTCGCCGCGCGGGAGGACATCAACTTCGAAGACCTGGACGTGTTGGCCATCGGACCGGTGGTGAAGGACCTCTCCGCAAGCTTCGACGAGTATTGGAACAGCGAGTGGGCCTGGCCCGTGGAAGCCTGGAAATCCCCGCGCGAACGCTCCAAGGACCTCAAAGAGGCCCGGCAAGCCGTGGCCCAACAGCACGACCGGGACGTGAGTTCGCCCGCCGGAGAGGCGATTGACCAGGCAGACCTGCTTCAACGGTTGCTCGCCGAAACCCTGCCGCTGGACTGGGGCCAAGCGCGCGTGGTCTGCGACCAGCCCATGAAGATCAACGGCGCCAGCGGCAAGGACAGTGGCATCCGGGTTCTGCCGGAAGTGTGGGCCATGGTGGAGCAGGTGACAAACGAACTGATCGTGATCTCGCCGTACTTTGTCCCCGGCGAGGAAGGGATCGCCTTGTTCCGCAAACTGCGCCAGCGCGGTGTGCGCATCCGCATCCTGACCAACTCCCTGGGTTCCACCGACGTGGCCCTGGCCCAGACCGGCTACGCCCGCTATCGCCGCCAACTGCTCCACGAGGGCATCGAACTGTATGAGCTTCGCCCGTCGGCCTTGAGCCGGCCGAAAGATCGCCGCTGGCTGCGCCGCCACGCCACGCGCCCGCAGACGAGCCTTCACACGAAGACTTACGTCTTTGACCGCAAGACGGTGTTCGTCGGCTCCATGAACCTGGACCGCCGCGCCTATTATTTGAACACCGAACTCGCCCTGGCCGTGGAAAGCCCGGCGTTGGCCCAGAAGATCGCCGCCCTGTTTGAAGAATCCATCCAGCCGCAGCACAGCTATCGGATGGCCCTGTCGAACCCACCCCGGGTGGCCAGTCCCAAGGTGGAATCGCTCTGGCCGCAGCGCGAGTGGCCGGTGTGGATCACCGAAGAGAAAGGCCGCCTGGTCCGCCATTCCCACGAGCCGAATGCCAGCTTGTGGCGGAAGTTCATCACCAGCGTGCTGGTGTTGCTCCCCCTGGAGGGACAGCTCTAACCGAAGCCGGGGGTTCCCGGCCTGGGAAAAAAATGACGCCGTCGGCGAAACGTACCGACGGCGTCCTCCGTGCATACCTCTCTCGGCATCTCCCCTTGACGTCGTCGGACGCGTCACTTGGAAATTCATCAAGTCGGCGGCGGGTCGGCCGCGCGGACGTCTTCACGCTCGGCCCGCCGCAACCGCTCTTTGGCCTCGCCAGCGATCCACTGGGCAAAACTGCCCGTGGCGGCCTCTTCACAGTCGTTCGCGCGGCACCACACCGCCCCGTCTTCGACTGGCGATCCGCGCAGCGCCATCGCCGCCATGACCCGGGCCAAAAACCGCTGGATGACCGCGCGGTTCCTGTCCCGGAACCACTGGATCACCTTGCCGTTGGGAACCTGGTCGTGGAACAACCGTTGCAGATCCCGGTCACGGCGGGCCAGTTCGGCCACCCGCAACGAGCCATAGACGCCGTGACTGTAGGCGTACGCAACCAGGGCCAGGACCATCCACGGCGCGTACAGCCGGGAGGCCTCGAGCGAAAACGCCGGTCGCACGGCCGCGTCATCCTCGTCCCGGGCCTGTTGCACAATCAGGTCCGCCAAACCGCCCTCCGGCATCCACTCGGCCAGGTTCGCCGGCCACGGGCGGCCTTTCCATATTGCTCCACCCCGATTCCCGACGCCGGCGCCCTGGCCAGGCCCGGCCTCCGCCTCCTTCGTCTCAACCCCGTCCAACAAATCGATGCTCATACTATATATATTCGTAGCACTTTGGGTGTTTCTATCAGTTGGCGCTCATTTTCTTTGAAAAAGTTTTGTAGCCGGCTCGCCCCGCGCCTTACGGTGAGGCGATGGAACATCGGAAAGCAGTCATTTTTGACATGGACGGCGTGATCGTGGACAGCGAACCGCACCACAAACAGGCGTTCTACGACACCATCCGCGAGATCGGCTATGAGG
Source organism: Verrucomicrobiota bacterium (assembly GCA_016219875.1). Classification (GTDB taxonomy): domain Bacteria; phylum Verrucomicrobiota; class Verrucomicrobiia; order Limisphaerales; family JACRJZ01; genus JACRJZ01. The sequence continues at coordinate 19,704 of JACRJZ010000150.1, forward strand.
GCCTCGGCGGGTTGCGGTTCGAGGACTACGTGGGCCGGTCGGACTACGAGTTGTGGGTGGACTTCGTGGCCAAGAACCAGCCGCCCCAGACGATGGAGGAGCTTCTTGCCCGCAAACGCCAGCGGATCATCGAGGTCATGCGCGAGGTGCAGCCCATCTTCGAGGGACTGCCCGATCTCGTGGCCAAACTGGCCGAGCAGTGTCCTCTGGCCATCGCTTCCGGCTCTGAACATGTCGTGATCGAAGCCGTGCTCGCCCTCAAAGGGCTGCGGCGCTTCTTCTCCGTGGTCGTCAGCTCCGCCGACGTGCAGCGCGGCAAGCCGGCCCCGGACATCTTTCTGCGGGCGGCGGAAATGCTCGGTGTGGAACCGCGGTGCTGCTGGGTGATCGAGGATTCCAAGCCAGGCGTGCTGGCGGCGCTCGCCGCCGGTATGAAGGTGGTCGCCATCACGAACACCCACCCGGCGCACGAATTGCGCGAGGCCACCCGCGTGGTGCGGAACTACGAGGAAATCGAGCGGCTGTTGCTGGCGGCGTGAGTGCGGGCGGCCGGTTGTGGCGCCAAAGAGGTTGAAGGGTTAAAGAGTTGAAGCGTTGAAGAGGCTTCATAGGATGGCTTCAACCCCAATGCCAGAGCCTCTTCAACCCTTCAACCCTTAAACCGCTCACCCCCCGGTCAGAACCGCAGGCCAACCGCCTCCGGCGAAGGAGCGTCAAAAACCGCATTGCGCCACGATGCCGCCTTCGGCAAACTCCGGCCATGTTAGCAAAGGTCTGCTCAGCGGCGGTCAACGGCATCGAAGCGTTTCCGGTCGAGGTGGAAGTGAACGCCGGCTGGGGCGATACTCTCATTGTCATCGTCGGCCTGCCCGACGCCGCCGTGAAGGAATCCCGCGACCGCGTGAGCACGGCCCTGAGCAACTCCGGCTTCAAGTTCCCGATGGGCCGCACCACCATCAACCTGGCGCCCGCCGACGTGAAAAAGGAAGGCCCCAGCTTCGACCTTCCCATCGCCCTCGGCATCATCGCCGCCTCGGAACAACTCGAAACCGACCAGCTCGACAACTTTGTCACCGTGGGCGAACTGGCCCTGACCGGCGCCGTCCGTCCCGTGAAAGGCGTGCTGCCCGTGGCGTTGCGCGCCAAGGCCGAAGGCAAAGTGGGCGTGCTCGTCCCAGCGGACAACGCCGCTGAAGCCGCGGTCGTGGACGGCTTGCAGGTGATCCCCATCCAGAACTTGCGCGAAGCCGCCCAGTTCCTCGAAGGCGAAATTCGGATCGCGCCGACGAAAGTGGACCTCCGCGCCGTGTTCGAGCAAACGTGGAATGAGGAACTCGACTTCGCCGATGTGAAAGGGCAGGAGTCGGTGAAGCGTGCCCTGGAAATCGCCGCAGCCGGCGGGCACAACGCCATTCTGCTGGGCAGTCCCGGCACGGGCAAATCCATGCTTGCCAAGCGGCTGCCGACCATTCTGCCGCCGCTGACCCTGGACGAAGCCCTGGAGACGACGAAAATCCACAGCATCGTCGGCCTGCTGGCCGCGGGCCAGGCGCTGGTAACGCGCCGTCCGTTCCGCTCGCCGCACCACACCGCCAGCGATGCGGGTTTGTTGGGCGGAAACATCAATCCCACGCCCGGCGAAATCTCCCTGGCCCACCACGGCGTGCTGTTCCTGGACGAATTGCCGGAGTTCAAGCGGAGCGTGCTGGAAACGCTTCGCCAGCCGCTCGAAGAAGGCCGCGTCACCATTTCGCGCGCGGCGGGGACGATGACTTTTCCCTCGGAGTTCATGCTCATCGCCGCGATGAACCCGACGCCCGACGGCAAGATGCCCGGCGAATCACGATGCTCGCCGCGCGAAATCCAGAACTACCTCGGCCGCATCTCCGGCCCGTTGCTGGACCGCATCGACCTGCACGTGGAAGTGCCGGCGGTGAAGTTCCGGGAGATTTCCGCCGAGCGCACCGGCGAAACCTCGGCACAGATTCGCGAGCGCGTCGTGGCCGCGCGGCGACGACAGCAGGAGCGGTTCAAGGAGCGGGCCAAAGTGACGTGCAACGCGCGGATGGGCACCCGCGAACTGAAGCAGCATTGCGAACTGGACGAGACGGCCAAAGGGCTGATTCAGTTTGCGATGACAGACCTGAACTTGAGCGCCCGCGCCTACGACCGCATCCTCAAAGTCGCCCGGACCATCGCCGACTTGACCGGCTCGGAGCGCATTGTCCCCGATCACGTTTCGGAAGCGATCCAGTACCGCTCGCTGGACCGGCAGATTTGGGGCTGAGGGCCGCGCGCCGGGATTGGACCGATCCGACGGATCAAGCCGGGATCACCCGACCAAGGCGCTCCTCACTCCGCCTTCTCGAACGGCACCGTGAACCAGAAGGTCGAGCCTTGACCGACGGTGCTGTCCACGCCGATGCGCCCGCCGAAGCGGTCAATGAGGAGTTTCGAGATCGCCAAGCCCAAGCCCAGACCGCCGTGGCGCCGGCTGTGCGAACCGTCCACTTGCGTGAAGGAGTCGAAGAGCCGCTGCTGGGCTTCGATCGGAATACCGATGCCGGAGTCGATAACACTGAAGCGCAGCATGACCTGGTTTCCGTTCTCCGACTCGCGCACCACGCCCACGCCGATCTCGCCGCTCTCGGTGAACTTGATGGCGTTGTCGAGCAGATGATGCAGGACCTGCCGCACGGCGTCGGGCTGGCCGCGCAGTCGCGCGGGCAGCGCCTCCGGCAGCAGCGTCTGGAACTTCAACTGCGCGTTCTGACAGCGGGCGCGCGTTTCAGCGAGGCTCGTCGTCACGAGTTCCTGGACGCTGAAGACGCTGGCCTGCGCCACCGAGTCGCCGGATTCGATGGCGATGAAGTCGAGAATGCGGTTGATGGAACTCAGAAGGCTCTCGGCACTGGTCTGAAGGGTTTGGAGATAATCCTGTTGTTCGGGATCGAGATCGGTTTGCTGCAGGATGTTTGTCATGCCCAGCACGCCGTTGAGCGGGGTGCGCAACTCGTGGCTGACGGTGGCCAGGAAGTCGCCCTTGGCCCGATTGGCGGCTTCGGCGGCTTCTTTGGCCTGGATCAGTTCCATGTTTTTCACCACCAGGGCGGCGCTCTGTTCCTCGAGAAGTTTGTTGGCGCGGCGCAACTCTTCGTAGAGCCGGAACTTGCTGATGACCACGCCGGCGCGTCCCGCCAGCGTGCTGAGGTAATCGAGATCGTCCGGCTTGAACTGGCGGGGCTGGTCCTCCACCGCAAACAGCGCCCCCAGCAGCTTCCCCTGATCCAGTAACGGCTGGGCGACGTAAGCGCCGACGGGGCTTTCCGGTTGGCTGACGTGAAACGGGTCGTCTTGGGCCGCGTTGGAGGAGACGAACGACTCGCAGTGCTCCGTCATCCACTCGAGGATCGCGGAAAACTGCGTCGCCGGAGACAGCCCGCGCGCGACGGCCACCGAAGAAAACTCCGACGCGGCCACGACCACGCCTTCGTCGCTGCACAGCAGCAGGCAGGCGCCGGTTTTCGCTGGCAGATGACGCGCGGCGGCTTGGGTGATGCGCTGCAACACGGCCGTGAGGTCTTCCTGCTGGTCGATGTTGAACTCGATCTCGGCGATGGCGGTCTGGCGGCGGTATTGGCGTTCGAGGCGCTCCTGCTCGGCCAGCAGAGCCGCGGCGGCGCGCTGGCGCTCGGTCATGTCGCGGAAGGCCGTCACCATGGCCCGGCGGCCTTTGTAGGGAAGCTCTTTGCTGAACAACTCCAGCGGCAGTTCCGACTTGTCCGCGCGGCGGATCACCGCTTCAAACGGCCGGTAGTTCCCCAGCAGGATGCTGTCTTCGACCAGGCTGCGCGAACTCAGGGTGAACCAGTCGAGCAAGTTCTTGCCGGCCAGTTCGGAGGCCGGGCAACCGACCATTTTGCCGAGCGTGGGGTTGGCTTCGATGATGACGCCTTTCTCGTGGATCGCGATGCCCTCGAACGTGGCCTCGTACCAGCGTTGGAATTTCTCCTCCGTGTCCTCGTCCAACGGCGGGGGCGGCGGCGGTGGCTCTGGAGACGGCTCCATGTTGGAGCGGCGTCCGGTGAGGAGGTGCCGCAAGGTCAGCCGCTGCAGCCGTTGCACCACAAAGGCCAAGGCGGCGGCCCCGGCCAGCCCCCAAGCGAAGGAATGCCACGCGGGCGAAAAGCCGGCGCCCCAGGCCAAGAAAAACCAGCCGCTCAAGCCCACCGCCACGACCACCGCCAGCCACGTCAGCGAAAACAGGAAGTAGCCGGCGCAGATCAAGGCCAGCGCCAGCGGCAGGGTTTTCTCCGGGGCGTTGCCCGTGGAGAACCACGCCAAGCAATTCAGCACCACGAGCGTGGCCACCAGCGCGCCCAGCGGGTCCGCCCAACGCAACGGCAGCCGCGGCAGCAGCAGCCGAAGCACGAGGAAGAAGAGGCCGCTGACCAGCGCGATCACCGGCGCCGAGAGGGCCGCCCAATGGGAGCCGGACGCGTCCTCCGTGAAGACGAACGGCAGCCGGCTGAGGCTCGGCAGGTAGGCCGCCGCGGCGGTCAAATGCAGCACGCCGAGCGCGGTGACGACCGCATGCAAGTGATCCCGGCCCAGCATTTCCAGGGACGGGGCCGGCGGCACTTGGGACGCCGCCGTCCGGATCGGGTCGCGCCGCGGCTCGTTCAGGAATTTGAAGTGCGACGTCACGGCGTCAGCCGGCGGACTTGCGGCCCTTCAGCAGGCGGCCCCGCAGCGCGAAGGTGAGGGCCTTCACCGTGACTTCGATGAAGAGAAACGGTTTGGCGATGAGATCGTTGCCGCCGCTCAGCGTGGACTGGGCGCGGGAGGAGAAATCCGTGTGGCTGGTGACAAAGACCACCGGCGTCGCCCGGTTGGTGTCGGTGGCGCGAATTTTGGAGCAGAGGGTGAAGCCGTCCATGCCGGGCATCTGCACGTCCAGGAAGATCACGTCGAACGACCGCTGGGCCGCCAGGGCCAGGGCCGCGTCCGCGCAGTCCGCGTTCTCCGGCCGGTCGAACGCTTTCTGCAGCGCGAACGTCAAGGCCCGGCGCGCCAGCATGTCGTCGTCCACGACCAGAATGCCGACCGGCGGCACGTCGGCCAAGTCCGGGTTGAGGCCCGGCGCACAGAGGTCCTTGAGCAAGTCCAGCGCGGTGGCGGCGGTGCGCAGCGTGGAGGGCGTGACCGTCTTGGGCTTTTCGCAGAGTTCCTTGATCAGCGCTTCCAAGGCGGAAGCGACGCGGGCCGCGGGTTTCATTCCCGCCAAGCCCGCCTTGCTCGTCAGCGCATGGACTTGCCGGTAGAAGTTGTCCAGCGCCGTCGTGCGCGCGGCTTCGTCCTGCGTTTTGCTGACCTCCTGAAACAACTTGCGCAAGGCTTGCAGATGTTCCGGCGCATGATCGAAAAACGCCTTGGCCGCGTCCACTTCGGCCGGCGCGCTCTTCTGCCGAAGCAAGTCCTTCAGTTGCGCATTGGTGACGGCCGCAGGCGTCGGCGCCGGGCCGGGACTCGGAGCGGGGGCGGTCGGCGCGGGTGCGGGCGGAGACGCGGGAGCGGCGGGGGCGGCGCTCTTTTTTCCCAGGGCCGTGGCCAGGGCGTCGGCCACTTGCCGCGGCGTGAGCGTGCCTTTGTCCAGCACGGTGGTGGCCCCGGCGGCAATCGCCTCGCCGACCATCGTGGACACGTAGGCGTTGGTGAAGACGACGATGGGCAGCGTCTTGAACGAGACTTGGGCGCGGATCTTCTTGAGCAACTCGACGCCGTTCATCTTGGGCAGCATCAAGTCGAGCAGGACCGCGTCCGGCTGGGTGTCGTGGATGCCGTAATAGCCGCTTTGTCCGTCCGCGAACACCTGGACCGCGTAACCCTCCTTCTCGAGCCGGCTGCGGTAGATGTGGGCGACGATCGGGTCGTCTTCGATGATCAACAACTTTTTCATCTTGCGTTACGCAATGGAGAGTGGCGGGGGCGGGTCGGGCACGGCGAGACTGGGCCGGTGGCGGGCCGCCAACGCGGCGGCGCGGAGCCTCGCCAGCACAAGCCAGCCGTTGGAGCGGGGCTGGGCGGCGCGCTGGTCCGGAGCCGATGGCCGCGGAGGATGAAACCCGTCCGGGATCGGAATGGCCGCAACGCCGGCCCCGACGCGAACCGGCGATGGGGGCCGCGGCGTCTCGTGCTGGGGGTTGGCGGGGCTGGGCCTCATGGATCGTAAGCGGTCAGTCCGCCGGGCACGCCGAGGCGACCGGTTCGTGGTCCGTGGAAGCGGACGGCGCAGGCGTGACGGTGATCACGTTGGCCGGAGTGCCGCCCGACGGGTCAGTGGCCGGCGAGTTGGCCGCGCCTCCTTCGGCTTCGGAAGCGGCGTTGGTGCGCAGGGCCGCCACGACCGCGTGGAGGGGCGTGGCCAACTTGGTGCGGAATTCCTCGGCCATCTGCGTGGTGCGCCGGGCGGCCAGGCGGACTTCCTCGTGGGCTTTGGCCAGAACGGTCTCGGCCTCTTCGCGCCGCGCGGCGGCGGATTGGAGTTCCGTCAGGAACTGCGCGATGTCGCCGGACGCCGACTGGAGCACGGAATGGAGGTGAGTGCGGACTTCCTGCAAGGCTTTCTCCAGGATTTCCCGCTGGGTCAACTCCTTCTTGACACGTTCGTTGGCCCGGTCGAGCGCCTGCTGGGATTGCTGGAAGAGCTGTTCCCACTCGTCGCGCTGGCGGCGCAACTCGGACGCGGACTTCTGCTGCAAGGCCGCGCGCTGGGCTTCGGCCTGGGCCGCCTGCACATCCGCGGCGGCGCGGGCCAACATGCGGCCCTGTTCGTCGAAGCGCGCTTGCAGCGTTTGGTTGGCCAGCAAGAGCGCCCGTTCCGCATCGCGGCGACGGGCCAAGTCCTTCTCGGCGGCCGTCAAGCGCCGCGTGGCTTCCGCCAGTCCCTGCTCCAACTCCTCGGTCCTGACGCGCGCGAACGAAGATTGTTCGTGGTCGGTCAGGAGCGAATGCAGTCGGGCTTCGGTTTGGGCGAGGGCCACGGCGTTCTGGTCGAAACTCGTGCGCAGGGCCTCCTGTTCCTTGCGCAAGGCGGTGGCCGCTTCCTGGCTCTCGGCCAAATCCTTCACAAGTTGGTCGTGACTCGCGGACACGTCGGCGAGACGGTCTTCGAGTTGGCGCCGGCGGGCGGTTTCCTCTTCCAGGTGGGCCTTGGCCGACAACAATTCCTCCGTCACGCCCTCCGATTTCGCCGAGGCCGTCATCTGCTCTTGGGCGTCGGCCACGGCCTTGGCTAGAGCGGCCTGGGTTTCGTGAAGTTGCCGTTCCAGGGTGGCGCGCTGCTCGACCAAGGCGGCGGCGGACTGATCGCGCTGGGCCAGTTGGTCGCTCAAGCCGGCGTGTTGGCGGGCCAGTTCTCCCGCCTCGGCCTGAACCTGCTCTCTCTGCTGGCGGGCTTGCTCCAACTCCGACTGGCTCTGGGCCAGCTCTCCGGCCAGCGTCTGAAGTTTCTGCCCCAAGTCGGCCTGGGTTTCGTGGAGTTGCCGTTCCAAGGTGGCGCGCTGCTCGGCCAAGGCGGCGGCGGACTGATCGCGCTGGGCCAGTTGGTCGTTCAAGCCGGCGTTTTGGCGGGCCAGTTCTCCCGCCTCGGTCTGGACCTGCTCTCGCTGCTGGCGGGCCTGCTCCAACTCCGACTGGCTCTGGGCCAGCTCTCCGGCCAGCGTCTGAAGTTTCTGCCCCAAGTCGGCCTCGGTCCGCGTGATCGCTTCGAGTTGCGTGAGCCGCTCCTGAAGAGTGGCGTTCGTCTGGAGCAACTCCGTGTTGGCCTGCTGGAGCGACTCCGCCTCCCGCGCGCGGGTGGCGAGTTCGTCGCGGGTCTGCTGTTGCTGACGCAAATTTTGCTCCAGTTCGCCCTTGTTGCGGGCCAGACTTTCCGAAAGCGACCGGCACTCGCGTTCCAGTTCCGCGCGGGCCTCACTCAGCTTCTCGCTGTCCGACATCCGGCTCGCGAACGCCGTGTTGGCCTGGGCCAGTTCGGCGTTGGTCTTTTTCAAGCCGTCCGCTTCCCGAGTCAGCGCGTCGAGTTCATCCCAAAGCTGTTTCTGCTGCGTCTGACTCTGTTCCAACTCGGAGCGTTGGCGGGCGGATTCCGCGGCCATCGACTCCAGCTTCTGCTCCAGTTCGCCGCGGCCCTGAGTGGCGCTTTGGGCCTGTTCTTGCAGGGCGCAGTTGGTGCGGGCGAGTTCGGCGTTGTCGAGCCGGAGCAGTTCCGCCTCGCGGGCCAAGCCGTTGAGCTTCTCGCGGAGTTGTTGTTGCTGCTGCTGGTTCTGCTCCGTTTCCGTGCGGTTGCGGGCGAGGTCGGCGGCCAGAGATTGGACCTGCTGTTCGAGGCGGGCCGCGGTCTGGGCGCCTTGCTGCGCTTGGGCAAGCTGCTCCTTCAGCGCCGCGTTGGCGGTCGTGAGATCGCCGGCGTCGCGCGTGAGGGCCGCAAGCTGGGCCTGGAGCCGCTGCTGTTCAAGTTGGTTTTGTTGCAGCGCGGAGGCCGCCTCTTGGAGTGCGGCCGCTTCCTGGCCCATCTGGTCCCGCTGGGCGTTGGCACGGTTCAAGTCGGCGCGCGTCTGGACCAGTTCGCCGGTCACGGATTCGATGCGGCGGGCCAGTTCCTCATTGGAGCGCTGCAAGGCCATCACGGTTTCCTGCGGCTGCATGATCTGCTCCTGCATCCGGGTGTTCGTGGAGGACAAGAGGTCCAACTGCTGTTCGAGATACTCGCGGCGCGTCAGGGTTTGCTGCAACTCCTCGCGCACGCGGGCGAGTTCCTGCTCCATCTGCGCCAGGCGTTCGGCTTGTTCGGGCGAAGTAGTTTCGGCGGGCGCGGGGCCGGATTCCTGTTGCGCGAGGCGCTTTTCAAAATCGGCGGCCACTTCCGAGAAATCGTTGGCAAGCTGTTCGGCCTGGGCGCGAAGGCTGGTTTCCTTTTCCAAGCTCGCCCGGAGTTGCGCCAGTTCGGACGTGAGCGCTTCGACCTGGCTGCGCCAAGCTTCCTCGTTCACGGCGGCGGATGGCGCTCCCGACGCGGGCGCGGCGGTGGCCGCAGACTGCAACGCGGCCGCGCGCTCTTCAGTTTCGGCGTGGGCGGCGAGCGCCTTGTCGAGTTCGGCCTGGGCTTCGGCGAGTTGCAGTTCGGCCCTCTGAAGGCGCTGCTCAAGGTCATACTGCGCGCGGCGCTGCCCTGCGCCGAGCCATTGGTCCAGACTGCGCACCACGGCGGTGATGCGCTCGTACTTGCCGACCACGATTTTCTTCAGCACGACATTGGCGGGGAATTGGGAGCCGTCTTTGCGTCGGCCAATGATCCAACTGCCTTTGGCTTCGGAAGTGGCTTCCCCCAACGGCGGCGTCGGGCCGGTGCCCGAAGGCCAGCCGGTCGGCACCAGCGTTTCAATGGACAAGCCGGTCAGTTCCATCGGCAAGTAGCCGAAGAGGCTGGCGGCGGTCGGATTGAGGGACTCGATCTTCCCCTCCTGGTCGAGCGTGATGATGCCAAACGTGGTGGGCGCGGTCGGTGCAGCAGCCTCCGCCGGTACGGCCGGCGATCCCATGGCCGGCTGGGCCGGCTCTGTCGGCGGCTCCATGCTCAGCCGCAGTGGGGCGGCGGGCGCCTCGCTCACGGCCGCGCTTTCGGGAGCCGGCTCCGGAGACGCCGCTGGTTCCGGCTGAATCTCCGGGGCGGCCGCGACTGGAAGCTCGCGCGACGCCGGCGGGGCGCCGAGCCGCGCCCTCATGCAGTGGACCATCGCCTTGACGGCCAGTTCCATGAAGATGAACGGCCTGGCAATCAGGTCGTCGTGGGCGCTGGGCAACGCGTGGAATTCCTTCTCGAACTCCTTCGCCGGGGCGACGTGGACCACGGGCGTTTCCGCCCGCTCCGGCAACGCGCGAATCGCGCTGCTCAGATCGGCCCGGCTTCGGTCGGACTTGGTAAAATCCACGATGAGCACGTCCGGCCGAGCTTCCCGCAGCCAGTTCAAGGCGGCCTCAGTGTCGCCGACCTGGACGACTTTGAATCGGACCTGCTCCAGCGCCTTGGCCATGACCATGCGGCACAGCGGGTCGTCGTTGGCCACCAGCGCCTGGAACGGACCGGACTGGCAGCGATGTTCCGCTTCGGCGGCTTGCTCAAAAATCAACGCGAGCACGTCGATGGCCTGCGACACCGTCCGGCGGCTGGAGGAAGTCACCTGGACCGGTTTCTCGTGGAGTTCCTTGAGCAGCGCTTCCAGGGTGGCGCACTGCTGGGCCACGAGATTGAGTCCGGCACTGGCGGCGCTGCCGGTCATGGCGTGGACCTTGTGATACAGCTCCAGCAAACGGCCCAATTGCTCCGCGCCGGAGGGCATCTGGAGGAAGGCCAGCAATTCCTTGCGCGCGGCGGCAATCTTCTGGGGCATCTGGAAAACAAAGTAACGCGCGGCCGGCGATTCAGCCTTGGGGCTGGACTCGCCCACCAACGCCGTGGCGCCTTCGCGGGCAGGCTCCTGCGACGCGGACGCGTCGGGCGAGGGCGTGCTTTCCAGACCCAGCCCTTTCTGCACGGAGGCGACGATGTCTCTGGGTGGAGTCACGGCCTTGTCGAAAACTTGATTGGCGCCACTGCGGGAGGCTTCCTCGCTCATCTCACTCAGAAACGCGTTGGTGAAAACGAACACCGGCAGGTGTTCCAGCGAGCCAGGTTGGGCGCGAACTTTCTTGAGCAGCTCCACGCCGCTGCCCTTCGGCAGAATCAGGTCCAGGAGAATGGCGTCCGGGCAACGCTTCTCAATCTTGGTCCACGCGGCGGCGCCGTCAGGCGCGGATTCCACCTCGAAGCCGGCCTCCTTGAAGTTGTTCATATAAACGAGCCGGACGACCGGATCGTCATCGACAATGAGGATGCGCTTCGGCCCACTGTTCGGCTGATCGAACCCTGATGCCACTTCGTCCACACCTGCTCCCGGTTGGGGAGCTGCAACCGTGTTATCCATAGTTTTGTCCAGTTTCAGAGCACTTCGACGCAATCTTATCGACACTTCGGGCCGTGAGCTTTAGCTGCCGAAACCGTCTTGGAAACCGAAATCCTTGGCAGGGACTGCGAGGGTCTGATCTCGCCCTTCAGGCGGAGTCTTGACGAAATCCAGCCAGTCTCACCCGGCCTTGGCTGAGAAATTCCGGTTCGCCTCTTCCAACGTCTCCTTCGAGCCGATGTCGAACCATCTTCCCGGCACCTGCCAAGTGTAGAACGGGATCCGCGGATACATCCATTGGACCAAGCGGCCTGGCTGGTCAGGGTTGTTCCCCTCCTCCACGTAGCGCCGGATCAGACCGAGACAGGCCCGCGGGTAGTAGTAGAGCGCGATGCCTGTGAGCGTGCTGGTCGGGTTCTTTGGTTTCTCCTCGAAGAACGTGATGCGCCCGTCCGCGTCGAGCGTGATGGCGTTGTACTTCTTGACCTCCTCCAGACTCCCCACGTCATAGACTGCCAGCACGGGCGCGTTCCGGCGGCGCACACACTGGCCGAAGTTCTCCAGACTGCGATCAAACAGATTGTCCCCCGCCACTACGATCAAGTCGTCGTCCACGCCGTGCCGGGTCAGCACGAAATGGATGTCACCAATGGCGCCAAGCTTGTTCGAGTCGTCCGTGGAACCGTCGTTGACGATGGTGAAGTCAAGTGGCTTGGCAGTGGTGGTGGCTGCGCGGTAGGCGTCGGCCCATTCTTGAAACTGGGCGGCGAACTTGGCGTTCGTGGCCACATAGATGTGCTGGACGCCTTCGATGGGGGCGAGGTTGTCCAGCACGTACTCGATCATCGGCTTGCCGGCCACGGGCAGCAGCGGTTTGGCGCGGGTCAGAGTCAGCGGGTACAGGCGGGTGGCGTAGCCAGCGGCGAGGAGGATGACGTTCATCGCTCAGGGATGGGGCATGCTCTCAAACAGGCTGGGCGCGGCCTGACGGGCCAGGGCTTCCGACCGGTCGAGGATTTCGCTGTGGGATTCGCAGTTCAGCGCGAAGGCGGCGAGGGCCTGGGCCTCGGGCATCTTCAGGCGGCGGATGAGAAACTTGATCTTGGGCACGAAGGCCGGCGCCACGCTGATCTCATTCACGCCCAGGCCGAGCAGCAACGGAGTCAGGCTCGGATCACTGGCCATCTCGCCGCAGACGCCCGTCCAAATGCCGTTGGCGCGCGCGGCGTCGGTGGTCATCTTGATCAAGCGCAGGATCGACGGGTGGGTCGGCTCGTAGAGATGCGCGATCTTGGCGTTGAGCCGGTCCACGGCCAGCGAGTATTGGATCAGGTCGTTCGTGCCCAGGCTGAAGAACTTCACCCGCTTGGCCAGCATGTCCGCCGCCAGCGCCGCGGACGGGATTTCGATCATGATGCCCACATCCATGTTCTCGTCGAACGGCACGCCTTCCGCACGCAACTCGGCGCGGCACTCCTCGACCAGCGCGTTGGCTTGGTTCAATTCATTCAAGCCGGAAATCATTGGATACATCATCTTCACGTTGCCTTCGGCGCTGGCGCGCAGAATGGCCCGAAGCTGCTTGCGAAAAAGGTCCTTCTCGTGAAGACAGAACCGGATGGCGCGCCAGCCCAGAAACGGGTTCATCTCCGGCGCCACGTTCAGATGCGAGATGAACTTGTCTCCGCCGAGGTCCAGGGTGCGGATGATGACGGGATGGGGTTTCAGCAGGGCCGCGACCTGGCGATAAGCCGAATACTGCTCCTCCTCGGTCGGCAGGCTGGTGCGGTTGATGAACAGGTATTCCGTGCGGTACAGCCCGACGCCTTCCGCGCCGCTGTCCATGACATCCTGGGCCTCAGCGGGCAGCTCAATGTTCGCGGAGAGCGCAATGGGTGAGCCGTCCAGAGTAACCGAGGCCTTATCGCGGGTTTCGCGGAGCTTCTCCTCGAGGCCGACCTGGCGCTTCACGAGCTGGCCGTACTCGAACAGCGTCTGGTCGGTCGGGCTGGTGATGAGCAGGCCGTTGAATCCGTCAATCAGGACGTGCTGGCCGGTGCGGAGTTCGGTGCTGGCCGTGTTCAAGCCCACGACCGCCGGGATGCGCAACGAGCGGGCCATGATGGCCGTATGGGAAGTCCGGCCCCCAATGTCCGTGGCGAAACCCAGGACCATCCTCTTGTCCAGCACCGCCGTGCGCGACGGCGACAGATCGTTGGCGATGACGATGCACGGCTCGGTCAGATGCGCCAAGTCGATGCTTTCGCCGCGCCCCAGCAACACGTCGAGCACCCGCTGGGTGACGTCGCGCATGTCCGCGACCCGCTCCCGCAAAAAGTCGTCTTCGATCGCCGCCAGCGCGGCGGTGTAACTCTCGGCAGCGAGGTGAAATGCCGTCTCGACGTTGAGTTTCTCTTCCTGGATGCGCCGCGTCGCCTCATCTACCAGAGCGGGATCTTCGAGGACGAGGAGGTGGGCGTCGAAGATGCCGGCGTCTTTGGAGCCGATGTTCTTCGTGACCTTCTGTTGTACGGCCAGAACCTGCTGGCGCGTCTCCAGCATCGCCTGCTCCAGACGTTGAATGTGCTGCGGGATGTCGGCTTCCGTGATGGGGTAGCGCGGGATGCTGGTCTGATCGGCCGTTCCGAGAACGAGCGCCTTTCCGTGGCACACGCCATCGGAAACGGGAATGCCGCGCATGATTCGTTCGCCAGTTTGTGCTCCGACTGACATCGGGAGTGATTAAAGCGCGTTCCAGCCGTTTGAAAAGACATTCTTCGGGCCGGGCGCACAACGCACCTGGGCCGTGCCGCCACCCGCTTCACGGCGCGTTTCAGCGATACAGCCGCCGCTCCTGCTTCCAATCCTTATTTTTGTCGTGCCCCATTTCTGCCACGCGCGGACGGCGTTCGCGCAGGCGCAGCGACTCGATGCCGCAGTAGTAGCCCTGGGACTGCGCGTTCTTGCCCACGCATTCCAGGCGCAAGGTGTGCGGGCCCGGCTCGGGCCAGAAATCGAGAAGATGAAACTCCTCGCTGACCAAACTGGTGTTGAAGAAGTCCATCCTGCCGCCCAGCTTCACTCCGTCGAGGTAAGCCTGGTATTGGCCGAAGTCGTAGGACTTGGTCATGTTGAGCAGCAGGCGCAACGGCTCCTTCTTCGTCACCTCAAATGGAATCTCCAGCCAGGCGTTGCTGGTATCCCGCGGCGTGTAGAGCAGATGCGGGCCGTCGTAGAGATCGACTTGCTGGCGGGTGACACCGCCGGCGCCGTGATGCTTTTCGTCGGCGCAATCCCGCGCATACACCGTCGTCCTTTCGAGGCTGGCCAGCTTGCGTTCCCTGGCGTGGGGGGCGCGCGCGGTGAAGGTGGATTCGCCAGTTTGGTACCAGAACGCGACGCTGGCGTAATCATCCTCACGCTCGTTCCAACTCATGCTCTTGTTGTCCGGATTCTCATCCGGCGCGATCCACCCGAAGTGTTCCAAGGTCACCTTGATGCCGGTGTTGAACACGATCGGGTCCGGGATGTGCCAGCGATACGCGCTGGTGTGGCCGCCCACGATGCCCCATTGGTTGAAGTACGGCACACCGAAGTAAGGCGTGCTCGTCCGCTTGAGACCCCAGGCGGAAAGGAAGTAGTCCTCCGTGCCCGTGCCCCAGATGGAGGGCTTGGCTTCGCCGTCGATGTAGATCTTCTCGTCGCCTTCGCCGAACCAGGCCGGGCTGCGCGTGCGCACGGCCAGCACCGTGCCGACGTAGTGGCCCTTGCCTTTCGTGTCGAGCAGAACGTAGTCCTGGCCCTTCTGCGCCGGATACTCCTGGCGGTACTGCGCATGGAAGTAGGGCGTGTCCCGCGGCAGGCTCTTCTTTTTGATCCAATCCACGTTGTAATAGAGAAGGTTGATCGCCTTGTCCGACTCGTTCACGATCTCGATGCGGGCCGACTTCCGAAACGGCATGGGCCAAAAACAATTGTAGGAATCGGCGTCCTCGACCACCACCGGCTGACTCACGACCTCGTTGCGCTGGCCAAAGCAGTTGGCAAAGAAGTCGCCCACCGGGGCTTCGACGGCGGGCCTCTCGCGTCCGTCCCAGTAAATGCGCAGCAGCATTTCCTGGTGGTTGGCTGAGCCTTGCTTGGCCCAGTTCTGTGGTTCCGGCCCCAGGAACGTCAGCCAGAGATGCGTAATCACGCCGGAGCCTTGGACATCCAGCAGGACGTTGGTGTGACCGGGCTGGACGCGGAAGTTGTCCGAGTTGCTCCGCTCGCTCAGGTCGCCTTTGGGATCGGCTTGGCGATCGTATTTGCCATCGCGGCCTTCGCGGAACGTGGACGTCGCCCTCATGCTGCGGCCTGATTGGGGCCGGGCCAGGTCGTCAAGAGAACCGGCGCGGACGTTCGACGGCGTCAAGCCAGGGAGCCACACCGCCAGCAGAACGGCGGTGAGGGCGGCAATTCGGGGAGCGGGATGGAGCATAGTGCGCATAACGATTTACGAATTGAACTGAGTTTGATGGCGCGGACTTTATCGGGCCTCATCCGGAATGCAAGGACTGAGGGAGGCAATTTCCAAACCCCGTAGCAGCCGACGTAAGAAGGCTTCGCTCAATTGCAGATTGCAGATTGCAGATTGCGGATTGGAGTTGGAGCCTCCTCATGTCGGCAGGGCGTTGGAACTCTCAGCCCGCTTGCCGTTTCCAACGTCTGCAGGTTAGAAAACCTGCGCTACGGCAGACCAGAAAGTCTGCGCTACGAGTGCTCCCGAACCGAGCTTGATGCAGCCCTGCCTGGCGTCGTTACGGTGATTTTCGCCATTGACGATTCTTCCTTCGCCCCCAATCTTCCCCCCCGCTTGTTCGCATGAAAACCGTCTTGTTTGTCTGCACGGGGAATGTCTGCCGCAGTCCCATGGCAGAAGGGCTGTTCCGGCACGCCACGCAGGGTCGCTTCCGCGTCCTGTCGGCGGGCTTGGGCGCGGTCGCGGGCATGTCTCCCAGCGACTACGCGGTGCGGGCCATGCGCGAGCTGGGCGTGGACATCGCCGGCCTCCGCAGCCAGCCGCTCACGGGCGAGTTGGTGCAGCAGGCCGATTACATCATCGGCATGACCCGCGGCCACGTGGAAAGCATCCTGGTGCTCTATCCGCAGGCGGCGGAGAAGACGTTTCTGCTCCGCGAATTCGATGACACGCTGGAAGAATACGAGCGGGACATCAACGACCCCATCGGCGGGTCGTACGATATTTACTGCCTCTGCCGCGACCAGATCGAGCAGGGCATTTTCTCCATGTTGAAATTCATTGAACAGACCTCCGGCTCTCCGGCTCCCGCCAGCGTGCCGGCCGCCGTCCACAACATCGCCGTGGGCGCGGACCATGGCGGCTTCGAACTGAAGGAAACGCTCAAGCAACACCTGCAAACCGGCGGGTGGGCCGTGAGTGATTTCGGCGCGAAGTCCAAAGAGCCGTCGGATGATTACCCGGATTTCGCGCTGGCCGTGGCGCACAGCGTGGCCGATCACCAGAACGACGTCGGGGTGCTGATCTGCACCAGCGGCATCGGCATGAGCATCGCCGCCAACAAAGTGCCCGGCGTGCGCGCGGCCCTGGCCGTGGACGACGCGATGGCGGCCGTGGCGCGCCGGCACAACAACGCCAACGTGGTCTGCCTTTCGAGCAAGGCCACACCCGAACAGGCAAAGAAGATCGTCGAGGCGTTCCTCGCGGCGAAATTCGAGGGCGGCCGCCACGAGCGGCGCATCAACAAGTTGGAAGCCGGCTGGAGAGGCCCCGCCTACAAGCTGCAGAGCGTTGATCCGGAGATTTACGAAGTCATCCAGCACGAGCGCCAGCGTCAGCAAGAGAACATTGAGCTGATCGCGAGCGAGAATTTCACCAGCCCCGCCGTCATGGAGGCGCAAGGTTCGGTGCTGACAAACAAATACGCCGAAGGCTATCCCTCCAAACGCTGGTACGGCGGCTGTGAGAACGTCGATACCTCCGAAACGCTGGCCATCGAACGGGCCAGGAAGCTCTTCGGCGCCGAACACGTCAACGTCCAGCCCCATTCCGGCAGCCAGGCCAACATGGCCTGCTACTTCGCCTTCCTGAAGCCCGGCGACCGGATGCTGACCATGGACCTCAGCCACGGCGGCCATCTGACCCACGGCAACAAGGTGAATTTCTCCGGGAAGTTTTTTGAGATCGTCCATTACGGCGTCAGCAAGGACGACGAGCGCATCGACTACAACCAGCTCGCCGCGCTGGCCCGCCAGCACAAGCCCCGGATGATCACTGTGGGGGCCAGCGCCTATCCGCGCTTGATCGACTTCCAGCGCCTGAGCGAGATCGCGCAGGAAACCGGTGCGATGCTCCTGGCGGACATTGCGCACATTGCGGGGCTTGTCGTCGCCGGACTGCACCCCAGCCCGGTGCCGTACGCCGACTTCGTCACCACCACCACGCACAAGACGCTCCGTGGCCCGCGCGGCGGCCTGATCATCTGCAAGGCGAAATACGCGAAGGAAATTGACTCGCAGGTGTTCCCCGGTATCCAGGGCGGCCCGCTGGAACATGTCATCGCCGCCAAGGCCGTCTGCTTTCAGGAGGCGCTCCGGCCGGAGTTCAAGTTTTACCAGCAACAAATCCTGGCCAATGCCCAGGCCCTGGCTGACGGCATGAAGCGAAACAGTTTCCGCCTGGTGAGCGGCGGCACGGACAATCACCTCATGCTGGTCGATGTGGGCGCGCGCGGCCTGACCGGCAAGGAATGCCAACTCGCGCTCGACGAAGCCGGCATCACCGTCAACAAGAACACCATCCCGTTTGAAACCCGCTCGCCGTTCCAGGCCAGCGGGGTCCGCCTCGGCACGCCGGCCGTGACCACACGCGGCATGAAGGAGAAAGAGATGGCCGCCATCGCCGACATGATCAGCGAGGTGTTGATGGACATCAAGAACCTTGACGCCGCCCGCAAGGTAAGGCAACGTGTCCGCGAACTGACTGCCGGATTCCCCCTGCCTTACTGAATTTGTCGTTCGAGTAAGTCGTCCGGTGTCTCCAACACACAGGCTGTTGGCTTGAAAACGATTCAAGCCCCTGGCGAAACGAATCTGGTTCCAGAGAAAAGACAGCCGTGCGGCGCCCTGCGCCACTAACATTGAACTAACTTTTACCTATGCCACGAGCCGCTAAACCCAAAGCTGCCAAAGTCAAGATTCCCCGCGGAAAGAAGCCCGCTGAGGAAAAGCCCATCGAAGCGCCGCCAGTTGAACAAGCCGCTGCGCCCGCCAAAGCGGTCCCGCCCCCCGCACCCGCGGAGCCTCCGCCGCCCCCACCACCGGCCCCGCCGAAGCCGCCAGTGGCCGAACCGGCGCCGGCCCCCAAACCCGAGCCCACCCCGCCCCCATCGCCAGTTCCAACGCCAGAGGCCGCACCAGCCGGGTTCCCAACCCCACCCGCCGCGCCTGCTCCCACTCATGGTGGCGGCCAGCACGGTCATGGCCGCCGCGGCAAGAAGGGCCGAGGACGCCGCGGGGACCGGGGCGCGGAACAGAAGCCGCCTCCGAAACCGGCCGACGTGGTGCCGATGCTTTCCCTCAACATCGCCAAGCTCCAGGCGATGCCTATGAACGACCTCAACCAGATGGCCAAAGAACTCGGCATCGAGAACTTTGGCACCATGCGCAAGCACGAGGTCATCTTCCACATCCTCCAGAAGAACGCCGAGCGCAGCGGCGTCATGTTCTCCGAGGGCACCCTGGAAGTGCTGGATGAAGGCTTCGGCTTCCTGCGCTCGCAGAGTTTCAATTACCTGTCTTGCCCGGAGGACGTGTACGTCTCGCCGTCGCAGATTCGCCGCTTCAATCTCCAAACCGGCAACCTCATCGCCGGCCAGATTCGGCCCCCCAAGGAAAAGGAGAAATTCTTCGCCTTGCTCAAAGTGGAAGCGGTCGATGGCGAGGATCCCGACAAGGCGAAGGACAAGACCCATTTCGACAACCTGACGCCGCTCTTCCCGAACCGGCGGTTCATTTTGGAAACCGTGGCGGAGGAACTGAACACCCGCGTGCTCGATCTCGTCTGCCCCATCGGCAAGGGCACCCGCGGCCTCATCGTCGCGCCGCCGCGCACGGGCAAGACCGTGCTGCTGCAGAAGCTGGCCAACGCCATCATCAAGAACAACCCGGAATCGTATCTCTTCATCCTCCTGATCGACGAGCGCCCAGAGGAAGTCACCGACATGGAACGCTCCTGCCGTCCGGCGGAGGTCATTGCCTCCACGTTCGACGAACCGCCGGAGCGCCACGTCCAGGTGGCCGAGATGGTCATCGAGAAGGCCCGCCGCATGGTCGAGCACAAGCGCGACGTCGTCATCTTGCTCGACTCCATCACCCGACTGGCCCGCGCCTACAACACGGTCCAGCCGCACTCCGGCAAGATCCTGTCCGGCGGCGTCGATGCCAACGCGCTGCACAAGCCCAAACGCTTCTTCGGCGCGGCCCGCAACATCGAAGAAGGCGGTTCGCTCACGATCATGGCCACGGCGCTGGTCGATACCGGCAGCCGCATGGACGAAGTCATTTTCGAAGAGTTCAAGGGCACCGGCAACATGGAGGTGTGCCTCGACCGCGCGCTGGTGGACCGCCGCATTTTCCCCTCGATCAACATCGAGAAGTCCGGCACGCGCAAAGAGGAACTCCTCTATCACCCGGACGAGTGCTCGCGCGTGGTTCTCCTGCGTCGCGCGCTCACGGGGGTGCCGCCGGTCGAAGCCATGGAACTGTTGCTGGGCAAGCTCAAGAAGACCCGCACGAACATCGAGTTCCTCCTCGGCATGAGCGGCGTGTCGTAAAGCCGCCCGCGGTTTCAGAAGCGGGGCCGCCCGCACCAGCAGGGCTGCACCAAGCTCCCGCCCGGCGCACAGGTAACGCAGGTTTTCAACCTGCCGTAGCGCCGACTTGCAGTCGGCAAGGCCGTGAAACGTCCCGCCGGCTGGCCTCTTCCAACGCTCGCCGGTTGGAAAACCGGCGCTACGGCAGACTGGAAAGTCTGCGCTACGAGTGCTCCCGAACCGAGCTTGATGCAACCTGCCGTGTCCGCCGCGCGCCTTTTTCCTTTCCGCCGCGCGCGGTTCGTGGCAAGTCTTCGCCGTTGACGCAAATTCAATCACCGAAAAACTGCAACCATGGAACAGATCAATCGTCGGACTTTCATCGGCGCGGCAGCGGCGGGCACCGTTGCCTTGGGCGGCGTCCTCAACCAGGCGGACGCCGCAAGTGACACCGCCCAAAAACTCAAGCTGGGCCTGATCGGCTGCGGCTGGTACGGAATGGTGGACGCCAAGGCGGCGCTCAAGGTGGGCGGAGTGGAGATCGTCGCGCTGTGCGACGTGGACGGCGACCACCTCGCCAAGAACGCCGACGAAATCGAGAAACTCCAAGGCTCACGGCCGAAGACCTTCAAGCTTTACGACGACCTGCTCAAGACGCCCGGCCTTGAAGCGGTGATCATCGCCTCGCCGCCGCAGTGGCACGCGCTCCAGTTCATCGCGGCCTGTGAGAAGGGCCTCGACATCTACTGTGAGAAACCGCTCGCCTACGACCTCCGCGAAGGCCGGGCGATGGTGGAAGCGGCGAAGAAAAGCGGGCGCATCGTCCAGATCGGCTTCCAGCGCCGCCAAGCCGCGGCCATCCGCCAGGCGCGCAGTTACATTCAGGAGGGCAACCCTGGCCGCGTCGTTTGCGTGGAAGCGCAGATTCATTACACCGCCGGCACCAAGGACGCCACGCCGCAAGCCCCGCCGCCGTCGCTCGACTGGGACCTCTGGTGCGGCCCGGCCCCGAAGATTCCCTACAGCCCGCAAGTCGGCCACATGAACTGGCGGCTGGAGAAGACCACCGGCCACGGTCATCTCGTGGATTGGGGCATCCACCTCATCGACGCCACGCGCTGGATTCTGGGTGAATCGACACCCCGAACCGTTTCCGCCAGCGGCGGCATTTACCAACTCAAGGACAAGATCACCACGCCGGACGTGCTCACGGCACATTTCGAGTTTGAGAAATGCCCCGTCACCTGGCGCCACCGAATCTGGGGCGCGGAGGAATACGCGCCGGAAGTCTCCAACGGCCTCTTCTTCTACGGCGAGAAGGAAACCGTCTTCGTCACCGACGACAAGTGGATCGTCATCCCGCGCGGCAAGGGCAAGGAGCGCAAGGTCAACGAAGCCAAATCCGATGCCGGCAAAGCCCACATGGCGGATTTCCTCGACGCGGTGCGGACGCGCCAACAACCGTCCTGCCTGATCGAAGATGCCTTCCAATCGACCGCCACGGTGAAGTTGGCCATGATCGCCTACGACACTGGCGCGAAGATCACTTGGGACGGCAAGGCCGAACAGATCGTCGGCCACGACGCGGCGGCGAAACTGCTCAAACGGGAGTACCGCGCGCCGTGGCAACATCCGTGGCGACGGTGAACCGCGGCTTGCCATTGGGACCGGATTCACTACCTTGGGCGCATGAGCGATAAACAGGCGGCGTTGGAAGCGATCCAGCGATTGCCAGAGCGTGCCTCCTTCGACGACATCGCGAAGGAGATCGAGTTTCTGGCGGGCTTGCGTACCGCCGAAGACCAAGTGCAGCGCGGGCAAGTGCTCCCTCTTGAACAATTGGAGCGGAACCTGGAGCAATGGCTTTCGCCGTCATCGTAACGGACCTGGCCAACGAAGACCCGCGCCAAGCTGTCCAGCACATCGCGCAGGACAACCCCACGGCCGCCGCCAAACTCGGCTATGCGATCCTTGACCGGATCAAACTTCTGCGCGATTTCCCGTGGATGGGCCGAGTCGTGCCGGAGCGTGACGACCCCACCCTGCGCGAAGTCATTCACAAACCGTATCGCATCATCTACCGCGTGAAAACGGATCAACACTTGGTAGAGGTCTGGCGCATTTGGCATGGAGCCAGAGGTGAACCTGTGATGTAACGAGGCATGAACAAAGTCTGGTTGCTTGGTTTCGTCCTGACGGTGGCGCTCTTCTTTGCTGGCTGCGCTTCGTCTGGCAGCGGTTCCACGGGGACTTCCACCCGCATTGGCGGCCACATCGATACCGGCGTTCAGAAACAGTTCTGAGAGGTTTCACCGCATGAGCCAATCCCCGCCACGCACTGCCGACGACGAAACCATCATGCGCCTGGCTCTGCGCCTGGCGCGGCGGGCGTACGGGCGGACCTCGCCAAATCCAATGGTCGGCGCAGTGCTCGTGAAGCGCGGTCAGATCATCGGCCAGGGCTGGCACCATCGCGCGGGTGAACCGCACGCGGAGATCGAGGCGCTGCGCGAGGCCGAGCAGCACGACCACAGCCTGAAAGGCGCGACGCTCTACGTAACGCTCGAACCGTGCTGCACCCACGGCCGCACGCCGCCTTGCACGGAAGCGATCATCCGCGCCGGCCTCAAGCGCGTGGTCGTCGCCGCCACCGATCCGAATCCCGACCACGCTGGCCGGGGTTTCAAGGTGCTCAAGCGCGCCGGCATCGCCGTCACGGTGGGCGTGCTGGCGGAGGAAGCTTTGCGACTGAACGAAGCTTTCAACCATTGGATCGTCCACCGCACGCCCTTCGTCACCGTCAAGGCTGCGATGACACTTGACGGTAAGATCGCCACCGCCAGCGGCGACTCCAAGTGGATCACTGGAGAGAAAGCCCGCGCCGCCGGCATGAAGCTGCGGCAGGGATCGGACGCCATCCTCGTCGGCGTGAACACGGTGCTGGCGGATGATCCGAATCTGACGGCCAGAGGTCGGAGGTCAGAAGTCAGAGGTCAGAAGACGCTGCGCCGAATCATTCTCGATTCGCGGGGGCGCACGCCGTTGACCTCGCGGGTGGTGGCGGATGAATTGGCCTGCCTAACGACCATTGTGGTCACGAAGGTGGCGCCGGCGCGAAGAGTCGCACGGTTGGCGAAGCGCGTGGGCGTCGTCGTGGCACCGGCGCGGGACGGGCGCGTGAACCTGCCCTGGCTGCTGAAGCAGCTCGGCGCCGAGAACGTCACGAGCCTCCTCGTGGAAGGCGGCGGTGAAATCAACGCCTCGTTCCTGCTCGGCGGCCTGGCGCACCGTGGCGTCTTCTTCTATGCGCCGAAGATCATCGGCGGGCGCGACGCGCCTCCAGGCGTGGCCGGCAAGGGCATATCGCACCTCGCCGATGGCCTGACGCTGCGCGAGGTGGCATGGAAACGCCTCGGCCCAGACTGGATGCTCACGGCGCGGATCGGCTGACCACGCGCGACGCGCCCAACAACTGAGCGACCGAGCGACCACCTCACCGTCATGCCTCAGTCTTGCCCAGCGGTAGTGCAGACATTCCGGTCTGCGGGTTCGCCGAACTTTCCAGTTCGGCGAGCGGCGAGGGACTGCGGATCGGAAAGTCCGCGCACCCGCAGGCCGGAAAGCCTGCGCTACGACGCTCGCCGGTCAAGACTGGGGCCTTACCAGGGCTGATCAAAGAAACACGCGGACAGGAGCGCGGGCAGCCTGCCCGCGCGTTCCGTCGAAAATGGGAGCGAAAAACACGCGGGCAGGCTGCCCGCGCTCCTTCTTGAATCAGCCTTGGAAGCCTTACACCTCAGCCGTTTTGTCCGTTGACAGGCCGATTGGCCCCATTACTCTCTGCCGCCTGACCGCCAGGAAACCGGGGCAATCACGCCGGGTCCTCCTGCCGAACGTCACGGAGAGGAAGTGAGATATTGACTGAGATCAGACTGAAAAAGGGCGAATCTGTCGAACGGGCGCTCCGGCGCCTGAAGAAGAAGATCGACCGCGAAGGCACTTTGAAGGAAGTGCGCAGCCACCGGCATTATGAAAAGCCGAGTGAGCGGCGCCGCCGCAAAGAGAAAGTCGCGCGGTTCTCCGCCATGCTGAGCGCCCGCTACGCCGACATGTAATTGCCTTGTCCTCTCCACGCCGGGTGCGGGCTGTCTTGATGCCTCACCCGGCTTTTTGATTATGTATTCATTGTCCACCTGCTGGAATTCCGCCCGCCACACCGATGGCCGGGCCATGCTGCAGGAGGTCCGCGACCAGGGCTTCGAGTGGGCCGAACTCAGCCACGGCACGCGGATCAGCTTGTTGCCCGGCATCCTTGACGCCGTCGATTCCGGCCTCATCCGCATTTCCACGCTGCACAATTTCTGTCCGCTCCCGATGGGCGTGACCCAGGCGGCGCCGAACGTGTTCCAGTTCTCGTCCGACAATCCCCGCGAGCGCGAGAACGCCTTCCGCTACACGATCAAGACCCTGGACTTCGCCGTCCGCGTCAAGGCCACACTGGTCGTGCTCCACATGGGGTCCATCGACATGAAGGAATACACCGACCGGCTGCTGGACATGGTCGGGGACGGCCAAAAGGACGCTCCCCGCTACCAGCAAGTCTGCGAGGAAGCCAGCCTGAAGCGCGAACAACGCAAGGAGCGTTACGTCACCAACGCCTACGAGACGTTGCACCGGATCGAAAAGGAGGCCGCGGCGCGCGGCCTCAAGCTGGGCATTGAGAACCGCGAAGCCTTGGAGGAGATTCCGCTCGAAAGCGACTTGTTCCTCTTCTTCCGCGAGTTCACCAACCCGGCCGTCTGCTACTGGCACGACACCGGGCACGCGCAGATCAAGGAGAACCTCGGGTTCATCCAGCACGCCATGCATTTGGAAAGCTACGCCGACCGGCTGGCGGGTTTCCACATTCACGACGTGGAGTTCCCCGGCCGCGATCATCGTCCGCCGGGCAAAGGCATGATCGACTTCGCCGCCCTCAAGCCGTGGGTGAAGGCCGAACATCTCAAGGTCTTCGAGTTGAGTCCGTCCCTCACCGCGGACGAGGTCAAGGAAGGCGTGGCGCACTTGAAAGGCATCTGGGGCCAGGAGTGAACAAACCGAAGAAAACCTGGAAGACCCTGGCACGCGTGGGAGTCGGCGTGCTGCTGCTGGTCTGGATCTTCCACTCCATTTTCGTCAACGAGGCGCGCCAACAAGCCAAGCGCGGCGAGTTGCCAAGCCTCAACGGTCAGCAGATCGACGGAAAGAGTTGGGCGGCCCTTCCGCGTCCCGACCAATGGCGCTACGGCTGGCGCTACGGCCCGCCGGCCCTGGCTGCGGCCCTCGGCGGAGTGGAGCCGGGCGCGTTTGTCCTGTCGGTGGGGTTGGTGGGACTGGCGCTGTTCATCGGCGTGGTTCGATGGCGCATGGTCCTGCGAGTGCAGGGACTCGATCTACCGTTGGGCCGCGCCACGAAGATTTCCCTCGTGGCCCACTTCTTCAACGCCTTCCTGCTGGGCACGGCCGGGGGCGATGTTGCCAAAGCCTATTACGCCGCCCAGGAAACGCATCATCGGAAAACCGAGGCGGTGCTGACGGTGCTGATGGACCGCATCCTCGGCCTTTGGGCGATGCTGCTGTTCGCGAGCCTGATGATCGTGCCGAACTGGGGGCTGTTCGCGAAGCCGGGTCTGCGCACGGCCGCGGCGTTCACTGTGGCGATGACGTGCGCGGCCACGGGCTTCGTCTATCTCGCGTTCTGGGGCGGCGTCTCGCGCGCGTGGCCCAAGGCCCATGAGTTCCTGCGCCGATTGCCGAAAGGCGAATGGTTGGAGCGGACGCTGGAATCCTGTCGCAGCTTCGGACGGGACCGGCTGTTCGTGTTGCGTGCGGTCGGTCTTTCGATGCTGCTGAACCTGCTGGTGGTGCTGCAGTTTGTGGTGCTCGCGCGCGGCTTGCACCTGCAACTGCCGCCTCTGGCCCTCTACTTGGTGGTGCCGCTCGTGATTTGCATTTCCGCGCTGCCGATTTCACCGTCGGGACTGGGCGTGCGCGAGAACCTCTTCGTGCAACTGCTGGCCGCGGCCACCATCGGCGCGCCGGCCACGCTGTCGCTGTCGCTGTCGCTGCTCGCCTACGCTGGCAGCCTGGCGTGGAGCGTGGTGGGCGGCGTTGCTTACATGACGTTCCGCGACCGGCACCGGCTGAGAGAACTGGTGGAGGAAGAGCCGACTTGAGCTTGGGAACAACTTCCCGTCCCCGCCCGTTGACACGTCGCGTTCCCCGCGTCTAGCCTCCGCGCGCCATGTCACCGCTGCCAAGCGAACTTTTTCTGGCGCTGCGTTACCTGCGCCCGCGCCGGACTTTCGTGTCGGTGATCACGGTGATCTCCACCCTGGGCGCCATGCTGGGCGTCGCGGTGCTGATCATCGTCATCGCCGTGATGAGCGGCTTTGACCGGGAATGGCGCGAGCGCATCCTCGGCTGCAACGCGCACCTCAAGATCGCCATCCCGAACGCGGTGATGCGGGAGTACGCCGGTCTTCTGAGCCTGCTTTCCACCAATCCAGCCGTCCGCGGGGCCGCGCCCTTTGTGTTGGAGCAGGTGCTGATGGTCGGCAAGCCCATCGTGGGGAGTGACGCCCCGATTCGCGGCCCGGTCTTGCGGGGCGTGGATCCGGACCTGGAATCCAAAATCAGCGTCTTGCCTTCCAGCCTCATTCAGGGCGAGTTCGATCTCAACGGCCGGGGTCTCGTGGTGGGCAGCGAGATCGCGAGAGAGATGGAACTGAGCGTGGGCGATCACGTCACCATCTACTCGCCCAACAGCATCCGCCGCATGGAGAAATCATTGCGGGACGGGAAGAAGGAAGCCGATCTCGGCGCCGACTATGAGGTGCGCGGCGTCTTCGATGTCGGCTTCAATGACTTCAACGCCATGATGGTCGTTACGTCCCTCGAGAACGGCCAATACCTCTACAACCTCGACAACGGCATCCACGGCATTTTCGTCATGCTCAAGGATCCTTTCCAGGCCGACGCCATGAGAGAATCGCTTCGACCACTGGTTTCCTCCGATTTGGCGATCACGACCTGGAAGGAGGACAACGCCCAGCTTTTCGGCGCGCTGGCGACGGAGAAAACCATGATGTACGTGATCCTGTTCGTGGTCTTCATCATCGCGGCGTTTGCGATCGTGAACTCGGAGATCACTTTCGCCGTGAGCAAATTCAAGGACATCGGCCTGCTCAAGGCGCTGGGTGCCTCCAACGCTTACGTCATGCGGATTTTCCTTGGCCACAGTATGGCGGTCGGCGTCCTGGGCGTCGGGCTGGGCTATGCGCTGGGACGGCTCTTTCTTCATCACATCAACGACATTTTGAATCTCGTCAGGAGCATGACCGGCTTCGACATGCTGCCGGCGGCCATTTACCAAATCCGGGAGCTGCCTTACGAAGTGTTGCCGTTGGACGTGGCCATCATCTGCGGCGGCGGCTTTTTGATTTGCACCGCGGCGGGCTTGCTTCCGGCGTGGCTGGCGGCGCGACTGGACCCAGTGGAGGCGTTGCGCCATGAGTGAGACCAACCTCCACCCTTCCGCGGACGCTCCGCTGGTCCAGGCCCGGGGCCTGAAGAAATGCTACGTCATGGGCCGGCGCACGCTGGAGGTGCTGCGGGGCGTTGATCTGGCGGTGCGCCGCGGAGAGTTCCTCGCGCTGCAGGGAGCGTCGGGCGCGGGAAAAAGCACGTTGCTCCATTTACTCGGCGGATTGGACCATCCCAGTGACGGAGAAGTTCATCTCGCCGGCCAAAGGCTGTCTTCGCTCGCCGCTGGAGACGTGGCCCGACTGCGCAACCTCAAGGTCGGTTTTGTTTTCCAAGCTTACCATCTGTTGCCGGAGTTGAACGCTCTTGAAAATGTTTGCCTGCCTGCCCGCATGGTTCGCGTGCCCGCCGGTGAGGCCGAGTCTCGCGGGCGCGAACTCCTCAAGCGTGTCGGCCTGGGCGAACGGCTGGAGCACCGGCCCTACGAACTGTCCGGCGGCGAACAACAGCGGGTGGCCATCGCGCGCGCCCTCATCAACGCGCCGGAGTTGGTCCTGGCCGACGAACCGACCGGCAACCTCGACTCGCACACGGGCGCGGAAATCATTGAATTGCTCTGCGCTCTCCGCGTCGAAAGGCAGACAACGCTGATCGTCGCGACGCATGACCCTGAAGTCGCCGGGCGCGCTCCGAAAACGGTGCATCTGGTGGACGGGCGCATCGAGAACGATCCACAGCAGTAACGGGACTGAAATGAATGGAAACCCGGTTTCGAGGGTTGACCCGGCGAGCAGACTGGCTAGTCTCCGCGGCTCAAGCTCGCAACCGAATTGAGCGACAGATTTATGACAGAGAAACAAAACATTGCATTGGCCGGCGCCGCCACGCGCCGGGACTTCCTCAAGAAAACCGCCACCGCCGCTGCCGCGGTTGCCGCTACGGGCTTCCTCAAGACCCCGGTGTACGGCCAGGCCACCGCGCCGTCCGCCAATGTGGCGGGCGCCAACAGCAAGCTGACCCTTGGCTTCGTCGGGCTGGGCAACCAGGGCATGAACTCGCACTTCAAGCCCATCCTGGCCGCCGCCGGCGAATACAACCTCGCCATCGTCGCCGCGTGCGATGTGTCCAAACACCGCGTCGAAGAAGCCGTCGCGGCGGTGCCCGGCGCCAAGGGCTACGAGGACTACCGGCAGTTGCTCGAACGGAAGGACATCGACGTCGTCTTCTGCGCCACGGTCGATCACTGGCATGGCAAGGTTTCGCTGGACGCCATCAACGCCGGCAAGCATGTCTATGTCGAGAAGCCCATGACCCGCTACCTGGGCGAGGCCTTTGAGCTGTACGACGCCGTAAAGAAGAGCGGCAAGATTCTGCAAGTCGGCTCGCAGGGCTGCTCGGACCTCAAATGGCACAAGGCCGCCGAGTGGATCAAGGCCGGCAAGATCGGCCCCGTCGTCATGTGCCAAGGCTCCTACATGCGCAACACGCCGAAGGGTGAATGGAACTACACCATCCAGCCCTGGGCGACCAAGGACGACATCAACTGGAACCTGTGGGTGGGCGATAAAATCAAAGCCAAGAAAGACTTCAGCCCGGACGACTACTTCCGTTGGAGGAAGTACTACCGCTATTGCGCCGGTCTGCTGGGCGACCTCTTCCCGCACAAGCTGCACCCCTACATGCTCGCGACGGGTAATCCTGAATTCCCGAAGCGCGTCGCCGCCGTCGGCAGCAAGCCGTGCCAGACCGACAAGAACACGCCGGGCACGCCGGAGCGCGACTCACCCGAAATCCTCCAGCTCATCGCCGAGTTCCCCAGCGGTGTCACCATGCACATCTGCAGCAGTTCCGTGAACGAGCAGGGTGTGCTGGAGATGATCCGCGGCAACAAGGCCTCGCTCACCATGGGCGGCAACAAGGTCGAACTGAAGCCGGAGCGGCCGTTCGCCGAAGAAATCGAGCCGGAGAACAGCGAGCAATTTCCGCCGGAGAGCATCCCGGTTCACCACAAGAATTTCTTCGACTGCATCCGCGCCAACAAGCAGCCCAACTGCAGCGTCGATCTGGCCACCCGTGTCCAGGCCGTCGTCTCGCTGGGTGAAATGTCCGAGCGCCTGGGCGTCGTCTGCTTCTTCGACGAGAAGACGCGCAAGATCACGACCAGCGACGGCAAGGAACTCCAGCCGCTCACCTACGGCTCCGTCGAGGGGCTTTCGTAAGCCGGCTCCACTCTCAGTTGAGAGCAGGTTTCGTGGCGTCGCTGCGGAACCTGCTTTTTTGTTTTTTGTCTCATGCATCCGTCGGATCAGTCCTATCCGTCCGATCCGACTGATCAGTCCCACCGCCCTCCCCCCCTCCTCGTGGCCCGCTCTGCGATGGCCACTCGCTTCGAGATCGCGCTCCACGGCGGCAATCCGGTTTCGCTGCGGGCCGCGGCTGAGGAAGCCCTGGACGAAATCGAACGGATTGAATCCCAACTGAGCCTCTACCGCCCCACCACCGAGATCGCGCGGGTGAACGCCCTGGCCCATCGCGAGCCGGTGCGCGTCAGCCTGCCGGTCTTTCGCCTGCTCCAGCGAGCCAGGCAACTTCATCAGGAAACCGACGGCGTCTTCGACATCACCATCGCTCCCCTGCTCCGCTGCTGGGGTCTGATGGGAGGAGCCGGCCGCGTGCCCACGGAGGCAGAGATCGCCGAAGCCAGAGCCTGTGTCGGCATGGGCTTGGTTCAACTTGACGACGAAAACCTCACCGTCCGCTTCCAGCGCCCCGGCGTCATGCTCGACCTGGGAGCCATCGGCAAAGGCTACGCCGTCGAGAAGGCTGCCGAGCTGCTCCGCGAACTCGGCGTCACCAGCGCCTTGATTCACGGCGGCACCAGCACCATCTACGCGCTCGGCCAACCGCCCGATCAGGAGACCTGGAAGGTGGCGCTCGAAATGCCGTCACGAGAGAGGACCGGTTTCCAACTCGCTCAACCCAGCCCTGGCTCGGACGCATCGCAGGTCAGTCGGGAGGCCCGCCCCACTCCGCTCGCGGTCGTCCCGTTGCGCGATGAGTCTCTCTCCGTCTCCGCCGTCTGGGGCAAATCCTTCCATGCCGGCGGCAAGACTTACGGCCACATCATCGACCCGCGCACCGGCACGCCAGCCGACGCTGCTATCCTGGCGGCCGTGGTGTTGCCGTCCGCCACCGAGACGGACGCCCTCTCCACGGCCCTGATGACCCTGGGCTGCCAAGGCCATTCCCAAATCGCCGCCCTCCGGCCAGGGATGAAGAGCTTCCTCGCATCCCGTCGAGACTCGGACATCGCTTTCGAAGGCCGCGGAATTGCGCCGCTGATCTCCAGTCTCAGACATCCTGAGCCGCCCGCACGGTTTTGTGGAGGCCAGGAATCGAGATGAAGCGGCGCTCACCGGGTCAGGGGACCCGGCCTACAGGAAAGGCGTGCCTTGTAGGCCCGGTGCCCTCACCGGTCGGCCCAGGCCAATCCCACGGCTCAGGAGTTCTGAGTCTGCTGGCGGAGACGTTGGGAGGCTGAACATTTTCTTCCCTTTCCCCGCCGCTCCGGTATGTTCCCGCCATGTTCAGTCATCTTGGACTTTCTTCCCAGGCCTTGCAGGGCGTCAAAGGAATGGGCTACACCGAGCCGACGCCGATTCAATTGCGCGCCATTCCCCTCGTGCTCGAAGGGCGCGACGTCATCGGCAGCGCCCAAACGGGCACGGGCAAGACCGCCGCGTTCGCCCTGCC
The DNA here is from genome assembly GCA_016219875.1 of Verrucomicrobiota bacterium. Lineage (GTDB taxonomy): Bacteria > Verrucomicrobiota > Verrucomicrobiia > Limisphaerales > JACRJZ01 > JACRJZ01. The sequence goes on from JACRJZ010000150.1 coordinate 50,818, forward strand.
CATCATCACGAAACTGGGCGAGCACGCCCCAAGTCCGCGCGCCCTCATTCTAGAGCCGACACGCGAGTTGGCCGCGCAGGTGGAAACCGCCTTCCGCGACTTGGCCCGCTTCACCAATCTCCGCGTCACGGTGGTCTATGGCGGGGTCGGCTACGGCCGGCAGCGCGAGGCCTTGGAACGCGGCGTGGACGTGCTGGTGGCAACGCCCGGCCGGTTGCTCGACCATTTGGGCCAGGGCACGTGCCGCCTGGACCAAGTGCAATTCCTGGTGCTGGATGAGGCCGACCGGATGCTCGACATGGGTTTCCTCCCGGACGTGCGCCGCATCCTCGATAAGTGCCCGCGGCAGCGCCACACCTCGCTCTTCTCCGCCACCATTCCGGTGGAGATTGAAACGCTCATCCAGTGGGCCATGAAGAATCCGCAGACCGTGGAGATCGGCGCCCGCCGCATGCCCGCGGAGACGGTGCGGCACGTTGTCTATCCGGTTTCCGACGACCAGAAGTCTGATCTGCTCCGTGCCTTGCTGGCGGAAGTGAACTACGATTCCGTGCTCATCTTCTGCCGCACCAAGCATCGGGCCGACCGCGTGGCCCACATGCTCAAGCAAAACAACCACGCCGTGGCCGTGCTGCATTCCAACCGGACCCAGCGCGAGCGGGAGCAAGCCTTGGACGGCTTCCGCAATGGCCGCTACGAAGTGCTCGTGGCCACGGACATCGCGGCGCGCGGCCTCGACATCACGGTGGTCAGCCACGTCATCAATTACGATGTGCCGCAGCATCCCGAGGACTACGTCCACCGCATCGGCCGCACGGGCCGCGCTCAGGCCACTGGAGACGCCTTCACCATCATGGTGGCGGAAGACCGTCCGCATGTCGCCGCCATCGAGCGGTTCATCAGCCAGAGCATCCCGCGGGTAAAACTGGAGAGCTTCACCTACAAGTACACTTCGCTCTTCGACGACAATCCGCGCGACACCAGCCGGGAAGTCTCGCGAGGCGCGCGCGGGGTGCGGTTGCACGGCGGGTATTTCTTCGGCCCGGCCCGGCGGAAGCGGCGCTGAGGACGGGGGACGGTGTGACATCCAATGCGACCGCCCTGGACCATAGGAAGAGCAATTGCAGCAATGGTCGCGGCATTGTTGCTGGGATTCGGTGTGAAGTGCCTCTTTGACGGTCGCAGGTTACGCCAGGAGTTTGAGGTGTGGAAGACAGCAAGACCTGTCGATGCTGAGGTGGACCTTTCGATTCCAGGCAAGTTCCTTTTGCCTTTTCAACAAGCATGCTCTTCCTCCCACGGGGAGATTTTAGCGCTGAGGTTGCCGATGGAGACTTTGCGGGGAACCTCCGTGACGCAGCTTCTCGCCGGCCTCCAAGCTCAACTTGAGATTTCAATGAAACCAGGGACCACCGTTGTGGCGAGTGCGATGTCTCAGGTCTGGTGGGGTGAAGAAACCCTCGACGATGCAATCCCGATTTTCTCTGTGGTTCCATTTCGAAAGGGCGCGTACGAGGCGACTGTCACCGTGACCGAGGGAGCGCCAGCGCTAAAAGGGGTGAAGCAACGGTTGGAAGGACGCTACCAACTCTGCGGTTTGGAGCGAATGCCCGCTGCGCTTCTCGGCGTGGTCGGGATTGCGAGTGCAGGCATTGGGGGCATCGCGGGACTCATCGTTTTCTTTCGAGCAGCAGGGGATCGACGAAAACGCTGTCTTGGCCAAGAAAGAACTGGCTTCGCTGGCTGACTGCGACCGCCACACAAGCCGCCACCACCGAACCGCCAGTCATTCTATAAACCGGTCGGGAGAAAATAGATGCCAGCCGCCTCGCCCTTCTGGTTTCATCGCGGCGTCGTCCGAAGCCGAGCAAGCGGGCCGGCGCAGCAGGCAGGTCGAAGCCGCTTTCAGGCTTGCTTGGCGGAGGACCGGGAACTTTACTAGCGCCACATTCAGCAACGAAGCCGACATGAACGGGACATCACGAACTCTTCCGTCCAGCTTTCAGCCCAAACAGGCTTCCTACGCGGTCATCACAGCTTGGACGGGTGCGCTGGCAACGGGCGCCGCCGGCAAGGAAACAGATCACGAATCTTGAGGAGGCAATCATGCTGATCTTCACTTCAATCGCCATCGCCGCCTTTCTCCTGGTCGCCGGCTCCTTTCTTTTCGGGCACGATCACGATGTCGGCCACGACCACGATGGCGGGGACGCCGGGCACGACGGCGACGCCAGTGACGGCGAACCGACCATCAGCATCTTCTCCACGAAAGTCGTGGCCACCCTTTTCATGGGTTTCGGAGCGGCCGGGGCCATCGCGCGGTCCTACCAGATGGGCTACCTCACTGCTTCCATAATTGGGCTGTTGAGCGGCGTGGTGTTGGGCGGGGTGATGTACGGCATCCTGACCGTGTTCGTCCGGCAGCAGGCTTCCTCACTGGTTTCGACGAGTTCCGCGGTTGGATGCACCGGGACCGTGACGGTTTCGATCGGCGAGAACAGCCTCGGTGAGGTGGGCCTGGACGTTCAAGGCCAGTACGCGACTTACCTGGCCCGTTCGCGGGATGGCGCTTCCATCGCCAAGGGGCAACTCGTGCGCGTCGTCAAAACGATGGGGAGTGAACTCGTGGTGGAAACAGAGACTCAAACGGCAACAAGACAACGGTAATCAGAAAGGAATCAACACATGAACACAGTCATTTTGCTGGCGGCGTTGGGGGACTCGCTCGGAGCTTTGCTGCGTCCGGCGCTGATCGTGCTGATCGCGGTGGCCATTCTCATCGTCCTCCGAGTGATGGCCAGCCGCTACAAGAAGATTCCGCCCAACCGCATCGGCATTTTCTTCGGCCGGAAATACAAGTGGACCGACCCCACGGACGGCAAGGCGAAGGTCCGGGGCTTCCGCATTGTCGCCGGCGGAGGATCGCTGCTCTGGCCGTTTTTTGAGGAATTCCAGGAACTCTCCACGGCGGCCTTCCAGACTTCCATCGGCGAGAAGAACATTCCGAACAAGGACAACGTGAAGATCAGCGTGGACGGCATCGCCACCTGCAAAATCTCCTCCGCGCCCGAGGATTTGCATAATGCCGCGATGGCGTTCCTGGGGAAGACCGACGAGCATATCAAGACCTTCGTCAATAACATCCTGATCGGCCACCTTCGGTCCATCATCGGCAAGCTGGACATCGACGAAATCCTCCGCCAGCGGGACACCTTCAACCGGCGGGTGATCGAGGAATCTACCGAGGAACTCAAGCGCCTCGGCATCCAGATCATCACCCTGGTCATCACGGATGTGAGTGACGAAGCGGGCTACATCAACTATCTCGGCCTGAAGACCGTGGCGCAGGCCAAGCGGGACGCCGGCATCCAGGTGGCCGAGGCCGAGAGAGACCGGGAGATCAAGACCGCCGAAGCCAAGCGCGATCAAGACATCAAGGTGGCCCAGGCCTCGGCCGAAACGAGGAAGCGCCGGAGCGATGCCGAGCGAGAGGCCGCCGTGGTGGAGGCGTCCAACGCCGTGGCGACCGCCGAGGCTGACCGGGATCGCGATGTCAAACGCGCGCAATTCAAGGTCGTGGCCGACACGGAAAAGGCCAAGGCCGACCAAGCCGGCAACATCCAGACCGCCGAACAGGAAAAAGTCCTGAAGGTCAAGCTGGCCGAGCGCGACGCGGCGGAAAAGGAAGCGCAGATCCAGGTGCAGCAGAAGGAAGCCGCCCGCAAACAACAGGAACTTAACGCCACCGTCGTCATGGTGGCGGAGGCCGACCGGAAGCGCGCCGTCATCGAAGCCGAGGCCTCGAAGTCAGTGGCCGTCCTGCAGGCCGAAGCGCAGAGCGAAGCCGCGGTGCGCCGCGCCGAAGGCGAGAAGCAGGCCAACGCGCTGCAAGGCGAAGGTGAAGCCTCCAAGACCCGCGCCACGCTGACGGCGAAGGCCGAAGGCGAAGCCGCCATTAAGAAGCAAGCCCTGCTCGCCGAGGCCGAAGGTATGGCCGCCATGAAGGGCAAGGTTCTGCTCGCCGAAGCCGAAGGCACCGCGAAACTGGCCGAGGCGCTGGCCAAGATGACCGACGCCGCCAAGATGATCATGATCCTCGACCGCCTGCCCAAGCTCATCGAGTTGACCGGCGAAGCGGGCGAGAAGATTGCCCGGGCCACGTTCTCCGGCATCGCGGCGCCGCTCGGCAACATCGACTCAATTCACATCGTCGATATGGGTGGCAACGGCAAAGGTCTGGAACAAATGTCCACGCTGGTCCCGAACACGGTCTTCAAGACGTTCGCTTCACTCAAAGCCAGTGGCATTGATGTGAGCGAACTGGCCAAGAAAGCCGGCATCGACATCAGCGCACTGTCGAAGATGCTCGGCCCGACGCCCGGCTCCAGCCACGCACCGATGCCGACACCAGAGAAAGCGGAATAGACTCCCGCGCGCGTTCCGGCGGGCCATCAAGGCGCCGGCGGGCGAACCGGGATGGATGCCGGAACTGCGGAGTCTCGTAGCGCAGACTTTCGAGTCTGCCGGATCGCCGGTTTTCCAACCGGCGCTCCCGCCCCAGCAGGCGGGAGCCAGGGAAGAGACTGGTGCGCGCGAGATTTTGCAGGCTCTGCCGACAGCAAGTCGGCGGTACGGCAGGTTGGAAAACCTGCGCTACCGCTCCGGCCTGTCACGGCAGACAGGAACCTGAAGCGGCGCTGACCTGTGGCCGAGAAACATCGGTTTGCGCCAAAGCAGAATTCGGCGCACCAACGAAAGACGCCATCATGAGCACAGAACAGATTACGGCGAAAATGACCTACGCAACGATCCCGGACCCCAGGCCGGAGGCCATCGTGATCCATTGCAGCGACCCGCGGTTCCAGGCGGCGTTCGAGCAGTTCCTCGAACACGAGTTGCACTTGGAGAAAGGCCAGTACGTCCCGATCGTGGTCGGCGGTGGCGGCGGAGTCTTGGCGCATCCGGAACAACTCCCGAAGGAGTTCAAGTTCCTCAAGGACCGCTTGGAGCATTATCGCCGGGTGTTCCCGAGCGTGCGGCGCATCGTGCTCATCAACCACGAGGGCTGCCGCTACTACGATTCCATCAAGACCAAGGTGCTCAGCTTCGTCGGCTCCTTCCTCAAGCCTGCCCCGGACCACGCGCGCGAGGATTTGTCGCTGGTCACGCGGGTCTTCCAGCACTTCCTCTCGCATCTGGGCTACACGGTGGAGCTTTACTACGCCCGCTTCGCCAATGCGGAGCGGACCAAGGTGGTGTTCGAGAAAGTCGGAAACTGACCAACCCCGGAAAGCGAGGACAGCATGGACAACCAACGCCCGTTTAATCTGAAGAAGCTCAACATCGCTTTCGATGGCAAGAAAGCGGGAATGCTCACCCGAGCCTACTATCACATGCACCGCGCCAGAGTCCCCGGCGGCTGGCTGGTCGTGGTCAGCGGCGGCCAAGGGATGGGCGGCATCACGTTCTACCCCGACCCACGGCACGAGTGGGATGGCGGAACGCTGGACTGAAGGCCCGGTGTGGCCCCAAGCATGCCTTCCCCGCTTCCGACATGACTCCCGCCATGGCCTCAGGGTTCGACGCGATGTTCACGCTGGTTCCGCTGTTCATTGGCGTCGTCTTCGTCTTTGTCATCGGCTCCATCGTGTTCAGGGCCATCCAGGGAATCTCCCGATGGAGCGCCAACAACAGCCAGCCCGTCTTGACGGCTGACGGGAAAGTGGTTTCGAAGCGCGCCGACGTGCATGGCTCGCGTGAACGCCACACCACCAACTACTACGCCACGTTTGAACTGGGCAGCGGCGCGCGACGGGAGTTCGCGCTCAGCGGCTCCGAATACGGGTTGCTGGCAGAGGGCGACACCGGGCTGGTGAGCTTCCAAGGATCGCGCTATCTGGGCTTCAGCCGTGCGCCGGCAGTGGAAGGGCCGCCCATGCCGCCCCCCAGTCCAGCTTCGGCGAACCTCATTTGCGAGTATTGCCGGAGCGCGATTCCCGCCGGCGCGGTCAAATGCGCGAGTTGCGGCTGGACCTACCAGCCGAAGCGCGCGGAAGCGGAGCAGACCTGAGCGCAGAACCGGAACCAACAATCCCGACAGCCAAGTTCGATCCTGAAATCATGCCAGCCTCGTCCCGCAGCCCAGCCCAATTCACCGGAGTGATCGTCCTCGGACTGATTGCGGCCCTGCTGCTTGGCGTCACAACGTATTACGGCTTCATCGCCCCTCGAGGTGCCGAGGGGCAGGAACTCGTCGTTCGGGCCAAGGTCCTGGCCAAACGCGCCCAGATGACCGATCCGGCCGCGGCCTCGGCGCCGCGGCTGTTCGTGAAGTTCCAACTCGAGGACGGCCACGAGGTCGCTTTCAAAGTGACGGATGCGCAGTACCGGGCGCTGAAGGAAGGAACCTGGGGCCGCCTCACCTATCAAGGAACCTGGTTCAAGAAGTTCCAAGAGGAGTGACACGAGCGGAAACTCCGCGGTCTTGCCTAGGTCCGAGCGGAGCGGAGCGAGGACTTCCGAGGAGTCACGGCTGCTGCCTCCGCAGTCGGAGGAACTGATTGGAGCCGGTGGTGTCAAGCCGGATGAAGTTGGTGCCGCCAACCTGCCAGGGCACGTTCGTCGCCGGATGCCAGGCATCGGTCACCGTGACATCTGGCGTGCTCTGCATGGCGTAGGGCAGTTGGGAGGTTGGCCAGGCCACGACGGCTGTCCCCTGCCCGGCCCGCAGGATCGTCATCGCCGGCGCCGGGCCGTTGGTGAAGGCGCCCTTCCGCAGCGTGAAATGGTCCGCCACGACGCCGTCGGATTGCAGGAACGCCGCCTCCAGCCGGTTGCTCACGATGTCAAGGACCAGCGAGCCGAGCCGATTCAGTGAGATGAACATGGCAGGGTGGTTCAGCGAACCGCCGCTGGTCTGGCCTGATGATCCGGCCACGGTATAAACCGTCCCCTGCCCCGCTCCGAGTCCGCCCGCCGGTTTCAGATACGCACCATCGCCGTCTTCGCGCCCGTCACCCGAATCCAGAATGTGCCCGGGCGCCAGCGTCTGGGACGATCCGTAGTGGCCGTGGAGCAGATACGAGCGCTCGTAAGAGTGGCTGTGCCCGCACAGCACGAGGTCGGCCCCGAATTCTTCCAGGATGGGCAGCGCATTGGCCCGCATGTCGATCAGTTCTCCCTCGGCATCGGAATTGTGGGAGCCGCGGCTGTAAGGCGGATGGTGCCAGAACGCGATGATCCAATCCTGGGTTGTCTGGCCCAGATCATTGCGCAACCACTCCAACATCGGGCCGGTCGGCTCGCGCGAGGACGACATGGAGTCCAGGCAGACGAAGTGGATGTGGGCGTAATCGAACGAGTAGTACAGTTCTGTGCCGGAAGCCACGCCGCCGGCCTCGCCCTGCGCGGGCAGACGGAAGATGTTCAAGTAAGGAATGTGGCCGACATACTGCACGGCATACCAATCGTGATTGCCGAGCGTGGGCCACAACGGCACCTGCCGGAGTGTCGTCGGGTACATCTCGAAGACGGCCCGCTGATATTCATGGTCAAAGCCACTGCCGTAGGCGTTGTCGCCCAGCATCAGCCACAAGTCCGTCGGGCTTGTCCCGGCGAATTGTTCGTAAGCGTCCCGCACGGCCTGCGCGTTGGCGTTGGCCGTGCCGGAATCGCCGAGCACCCAGACACGGGTGGGCTTCGGCACGCCGACGGGCGGCGGCGTGATGAACGAGCACTCCGCCCCTCCCGCCAGCACGAGCGGTGGCGCTTCGACGGAATAGAAGAACCGGGTGGACGGAGTCAGCCCATCCAGCCGGACTTCGTGATTGGTGGCCAGCGCGAGACTCTCGGCCACGAGATTCAAGTCCGCCGGGTTGGTGCCGTAGCGGACCCGGCCGCCAACGGCCAGATCCGTGCGCCAGCACACGACGAGGTTCGTGGGCGTGGCCGTCTGCAAGTACGGCCCGCGGACCAGGCCGGCATCGGCCACCTCCAGCCAGCCGGCGAGTCCCAGATCGAAGCTCAAATCAGGATTGTCGCTGTCGAACTGGTGGACTTCCACCGCGAGCACATTGGTGCCGTTCTGCAAACCTGCGGCGGAGACGTTACCCTCGGAGAACCCCATCTCGTCGGCGCCTTTCACGAGCGAACTGGCGCGTGTGGCCGCCGTGACCGCGCCTCCCGGCATGTTGCTGCGAAACACCTCGGCGCCGTTCAGATAGACCACCGCGCCGTCGTCACGCCAGAGACGAACCGTGAGGGCGGTGAAGTCCTGGGCATTGCTCACCACGAAAGAGTGTCGAAAGTAGGTCGTGATGTATTTGCCCTCGTCGTCAGGCCCGAACCCTAACAGCGTTGCTTCGCCGCCGTTGCCATAGCCCAGGGGCGCCAGCCCGGACGCCCACGCCGCGTTGTTGAACCCTGGTTCGCGCCACTCGGTTTGGAGGTTGGCCCCGAGGTCGTTGAACTTCCACACCGCGTGTTCGGGAATCAGCACGACGGAGACTGAGGCCGCCAAGGCCGGCACGGTGGCGAGAGCCACGAACACCAGCGCCCCAATACCCGGCCCACCGGATCGGCGGCGGCTGAACCACGTCGCCGCCGCTCTGCGCAGAGAAATCAACTCAGGATCCATCGGCTCCTCATTGGTGGCCCGGCGTGGGTCGCACGGGAGCGTCGGTCTTCAGCCCGGCCCGGGCGCGGGCCTCCAAGTCCATCATCGCTTTCGTCTGGCGCCGCGCGGGCGGCAGAGTCTCCAGCGCCGCCAAAACCTCCTGCCAGGCCTGACGCGCCTCCGCTTCCCGCCCCGCTTGGCGCAGCACTTCCGCCCGGCGAGATAGCCAAGTTTCTTTGCGCGCCGCCTTGGAGGCCATCAGATCAATCCGGGCCAACGCGCCTTCAAATCGCTTCAACGCCAGTTCCACGTCCACCGCCCGCAACTCCAGCGTCACCAGCGGTCCCAGCCGGGCAATCCCCTCCTCCAGGCCACGGAGCGCCTCCCCGCGGCGTTCCGGTCCCGTGGCCAAAAGCGCCTCGGCGCGCTCGAGGTAAAGCTCCGGAGTGGGCGGCACGGCCAGACGGATGGCCCGCGTGAAGTCCTCCACCGCCGCGAGCGGCTCGCCGGCCTTGACACGCGCCCTGGCCCGCAGGGCCAGCGTCTCACTGTTCAAGGGCTGGGACGCCGCGTAGCGGTTCACGGCCTCGATCGCGGCCTTGGGCTTGTCCGTGTCCAGCCACAATCGGGCGCGGAAGAGTTCCACCATCACCAGCTTGGGATCAAGCTGCAGCGCCTTGTCAAAATCTGCCGCCGCCTCGGCCCAACTGCCGTGGATGCGGTGGAGGTCGCCCCGCGCCAGGAACAGGGGGGCGTTGCTCGCCGCGTTGGGATGGGCCTGGATCTGAAGCGTCAGGGCGTCGATGCGCTCATGCACGTCGCCATGCGCGAACGCTCCGGCCGGTGCCAGCAGCAGGGCCACACCCAGACCTCGGAAACGGAACCATGAAACGATCATAACTGTGTCGGATGACGGCCAGAAGGTAGGCGAGGGATGGGAACGCTGCAAGTGGCGAGGCGGAAGACTCTCTTCGGAGATGCCGTACGATGCGCCGTCGGGCTGGATGCTTCGACTCCACGGCAGGCGGGAAGTCTGCCGCCACAAGGGCCAAGCGGCTCATGCAGCTCACGCCGCCGTCAGACGCTCCCGAAAAAGGAAAGGCGTCCCGCAAGGGGGACGCCTTCCTGGGTGAAAGCAGAAACTACTTGGCCCTCTTCAGGGCCGCAGCCAGACGCGCGGTCTTGCGCGAGGCAGTGGCTTTGTGGACCACGCCGGTCTTGGCCGCCTTGTCGAACGCCGACTGGACCAGGGGGAGGACTTTGATTGCGTCGTCCTTCTTGCCCTCGGCCAACAAGGAACGGTACCTGGTTTCCAGCGTCTTGAGGCGGCTCTTGACGCTGCGGTTCTGTTCGTTCTTGCGGGCGCTGTTGCGCATCCGGCGTTCAGCGGATTTGGTGTTCGGCATAGGTTCGTTCGTTATTGCTCAAATTCAGGGCGGCGAAGTTAGCGGAACGAGAGGGCTTGTCAACGGCAGGTTCTGCGGGACCGGCCCGCTCCAGCGCGGCGCGGCCCAACCGTCATCCAAGTAGCGCAGGCTTTCCAGTCTGCCGTAGCGCCGGTTTTCCAACCGGCGAGCGTTGGAAGAGGCCAACCGGCTGGAAATTTCACGGCCTGGCCGACTGCGAGTCGGCGATACGGCAGGTTGAAAACCTGCGCTACCCGGTGTGCCGGGCGGGAGCTTGATGCAGCCCTGGCCCGCCCCGCCGTGGGCCACGAATCTCTACAGTTGATTCGTGCCCGCCGTCTGGTCCAATGGCGCCGATGAGAAGCGGCGGACTTCTGGGAACGAGTTGGCGCGCGGGCTTGTGCCTGGCGGGCAGCCTGACGCTGGGAGCGGAGTCAGGGAACAACGCCGAGTTCCTCTCGCCCTCGGCCTTGGTGGCCTCGCCCAGCGGTCATCAACTCTACGTCGGTTGCGCGACCGCCAGCCAGTGCCTCGTCGTGGACACCGAACGTCTGCAAGTCACCCGGAGCCTTCCTTTGCCTGGGCCGTGTTCTGGATTGGCGCTGACAGCCGATGGAACGCGCCTCTTCCTGACCAGCCCGTCGCCCGCCAGCCGGGTCTTCATCGTGGACACGACGACGGGCACAGTCGTCGGCTCAATGCCGGCAGGGCACACGGCGGTCGATCCGGTGTTGGCGGGCGACGGCACGACGCTCTTTGTGTGCAGCCGTTTCGACAACGTGATCCGGGTGCTGGACGTGGCGGCGCGCGTTGAGCGAGCGAGCATTCCCATGTCGCGCGAGCCAATTTCGGAAGCACTGACGCCGGACGGGCAATGGTTGCTGGTGGCGAATCACCTGCCCACCGGGCCGGCGACCCTTCCGCACATCGCAGCCAAGGTCATCCTGGTGGATGCAGCCAAGCGGAGGGTTCAGAAGGAATTCCTCCTGCCCGATGGCAGCATGGAGTTGCGGGACATCCGGGTTTCACAGGATGGGAATTGCGCGTGTGTGCCGCACTTGCTGGCGCGCTATCAAGATCCCACGGAGCGCATCGAGCGCGGCGCCATCAATCGCAACGTGCTGACCGTCCTCGACATCGCGCGTCGCACACTGCTGGGCACGGTGGCGCTGGATGAAGCGGGGCGCGGCGCAGCCAATCCGTGGGCTTTGGCCTGGTCTGGCGACGGACGCTGGCTCTGCGTCACGCACGCCGGCACGCACGAACTGAGCGTGATCGACTGGCCGGCCTTCGTGGCGAAACTTCGCTCTCGTTCGAGGCAATTGCAGAACCCCGTAGCAGCCGACGTGAGGAGGCTCAAACTTCAAGGGAAACAGAGCCTCCTCACGTCGGCTGCTACAGTTCTGAAAGAGGCTCGTTCTGCGGTTGTTTCCCCGCCGGGCGCGACCAATGACCTGACCGCCGACTTCGAGTTCCTTTCGGGACTCCGCCGTCGCGTGCCACTCACCGTCAACGGTCCCCGGTCGGTGGCAGTCGTCGGCTCGCGCGCTTTCGTGGCGGGGTACTTCTCGGATTCGCTGGACATCGTGGAACTCAGCCGCCCGGCGGCCGCGATCCGCTCAGTGGCCTTGGGGTCTTCGCCGACGACTTCGCGGAAGCGGCAAGGCGAAATGTTCTTCAACGACGCCACGCTTTGCCGGGAAGGCTGGCAGAGTTGTGCCAGTTGCCACGGGGACGATGGCCGGATCGATGCGTTGAATTGGGATTTGCCCAACGATGGCCTCGGCAATCCCAAGGACACCCGCAGCCTGGTCTTCGCGCAGAGCACGCCACCTTCCATGAGCCTCGGCGTGCGGGCGAACTCCCGCGCCGCCGTCCGCGCCGGTCTCAAGAGCACTCTCTTCAGCGATGAACTCGAACCGGCGGCGAGCGCGATGGACGCCTGGATCAGATCGCTCCAACCGTTGCCCAGTCCTTATCTGGTCCACGGCGTTCTGTCGCCGGCCGCCCAACGCGGCGAGCGGCTGTTTCACGACCCAAAGGTCGGATGCGCTTGGTGTCATCCGGCGGGGCTGTTCTCCGACTTGCGGAGCTACGATGTCGGCACGCGCGCGCGGACGGACCAGCCGGACGACGTGTTCGATACCCCGACGCTGTGCGAAGTGTGGCGCACGGCACCGTATCTGCACGACGGCTCGGCCGGGACGCTGCGCGAAGTGTTGACCACGCGCAATCCCGCCGACCGGCATGGACGGACCTCGCATCTCACGGTCGCGGAGATTGAAGCTCTGATCGCTTACCTGCTCTCGCTGTGAGGGCAGGGCTGCATCAAGCTCCCGCCCGGCGCACCGGGTAGCGCAGGTTTTCCAACCTGCCGTAGCGCCGACTTGCAGTCGGCCAGGCCGTGAAACTTTCAGCCGGCTGGCCTCGCCCAACGCTCGCCGGTTGGAAAGCCGGCGCTACGGCAGGCTGGAAAGCCTGCGCTACGAAGGCTCCCGAACCGAGCTTGATGCAGCCCCGCTGTGAGTGGGCGGGCCGAAAAAATCGTTGGCACGCCGCCGATCTTCCGTTAAGCCTCGCGGCAGAGTTTCACACAGAATGACACGGCCATGAGTTCGAAGCACCGGAGACATCGGGGACGAAACCGCCACGGGAAGCCGCACGGGCGCGCTTCGGAAACCAACCACGCGGACGGGCCGAACAGCGGCCCTTCTTCCGCCCGCAGCGACGCACGGGGAAAAGGAGCCGCCGGATCGAGGATCTGGCTCGCCATGCTGGCGTTGGCGCTCCTGGCCGGCTTGGCCGTGTACGCGGTGAAAGTAATGAAAGCCGGCAAAGCGGCCAACGGCAGCAACCCTGGCTCGAACTTGCCTCCAGCGAGCGCCAGCGCCCCGGTGGTTCCGGTCGCGACCGCGCCGCCTGCTCCCGCTGCTCCGGCTGCTGTCCCCGTCAGTTCCGGCCCGAAAATCCAGTTCGCGTCGCTGACCTACGACTTTGGCAAAGCGAACGGCGATGACGTGGTGAATGGCCTCTTCACGTTCACCAACGTCGGCAATGCGCGGCTGGAGGTCACCGACGTGGCGCCTTCGTGCGGTTGCCTGAAAGTCGGCGAGTGGACGCGCACGGTCGAAGCCGGCCAGGCCGGTTCCATCGCCGTCCGATTTGACACTCACCACTACACGGGCTTTTTCGCGAAGTCAGTCTTCGTGACGTGCAACGACGCCAGCCAGCCCAAGTTGTCGCTGGAGATCAAGGGCAACATCTGGCGACCGATCGAAGTGACGCCGCCCACGGCGGTCCTCAACCTCAATGCCGAGAGTCCCTCCAACGCCACGACGATCCGCATTGTCAGCCACCTGGACGACCCGCTCATCCTCTCGGACCTGACGAATACGAGCCGCGCGTTCGCCGTCGAGTTGCAGACCAACCAACCGGGCAAGGCCTATCAACTGATCGTGAAGACCGCGCCGCCGTGGCCGAGGAGCAGTGTGCAGGGCCAGATCACGCTGAAGACCTCCGCCACAAACATGCCGGTGATCAACCTCATGGCTTGGGCGAACGTGCTGCCCGTGGTGATGGCCATTCCTCAAGTGGTCCGGCTGCCCGAGGCGCCGTTGACGAACCCGTTTACCGCCACGATCTGGGTCCAGAACAACGGGACGAACACGATCAAGTTGTCTGAACCCGCCGTGAACGCGAAAGGGGTGACGGCGAGAATCCGGGAGGACCAGCCGGGCCGGATGAGCACCGTGATGATGGATTTCCCGACGGGATTTGAAATCGCTGCCGGCGAGAAGGTCGAACTGAGCGTCAAGTCCACGCACCCGCTCTTCCCCACCATCAAGGTGCCGATGATGCAGGCGCCGCGTCTTGCGCCGGTCGCAGTGCCGTCGCCAAAACCGCCTGCCCAAACGAATTCGGCTGGGAAGTGATCCGGGCTGGATCGCGCTCGGCCAGCAGAACTCTGTAGCAGCCGACGTGAGGAGGCTCAGGTCGGTGGGGCGAGCGTCCCCGCGAGCCGCCCAAGATCCA
>JACRJZ010000147.1 GCA_016219875.1 Verrucomicrobiota bacterium
CATCGTTACGTGGTGACGGAAGGCGGGCGTAAAATCATCACCGCGCTGCTGGCCGCGCGCCAGGCGGATGTGGAACAACTGACGGCCCTTGCGGGCGTGAAAAAATCTTCTCAGAAAGGAACGATGTCATGGGATAGCACTGCAAAGGCGCGAAGACGCTAGGGCATCAGGACCAAACCGTCCTCACCCGACGGGTGAAGCCGTTTGAATCCCATAATCAAAGCCAATTCCTTTCTCTCTGCGCCTTTGCGTCCTCGCGTCTTTGCGTTAACTGCGGTTGCTCGGTTCATGCACCGCGCGACGCGTAATACACGACGGCGGGAGGGAAGTTCAGCCAAACCGGGACTGTGCGCAGTTGGGGGAACCGTGATCGGATGATCTGCCGGCTGATCAACGAATGCTGGAACTGGATGAAGAGTCCCCCCTCAGCCAGGGCACGCCAGATGCCTTCCACCAGGGCCTGTGTCTTGGCCCGGCCCAAGTTCGCGAGCGGGATGCCGGACACGATGAAGACTGGCCGTGTCTTGCCTTTGCTGGCCAGTTCCGCGAGCAGGTTCTCCGCGGAGCCGGTGATCACCTCGACGTGCTTGCGAATGCCGGCCCGGGCGAGCGAGTCGCGATTGACCTGGGCCAAAGTGGGGTTGAGTTCGCACGCCAGGATCTTCGAGTGGGCGCATTTCGCGGCCAGCCGCGCCGTGATGGCCCCCGTCCCGGCCCCCAGTTCCACGATCGGTCCGCGATGGGACTTCGGAATGGGGGCAATCATCTTGGCGATGAGGAACCGTTGGGAAGGGACGATGCCTCCGGTCTGGTTGTGATTCACCGCGCCGGCCCAAAAAAAATGAAAGTAGGTCGAGAGCGTGCTTAACATACGGACGTTGGTTGACGGATCGTAACGTCATTCGGCAGCCCGGCCAACGCTCGTCCGGTCGTCGGCGTGACGAGCGGACCAGCGAGTTGGCGGGACTCTACTTCAGGGGTCAGCATGATTCCAAGCGCCAAAACATGCGATTTTTGCCGTGCCGCCCGCGCCCGACGGCCTTGGGCCGTTCCGGCTGACGCGGGCGAAACAGCGTCAGTTGCCCGAGCCATCGGCGGACTGCACCCGCAATCCAAACAACTCCGGCGCTCCGGCGAACGACATCAGGCCGTCCGCCGTCCTCACGCCCCGGAACGGGTCGTTCGTGATCAGCACGTTCCCGTCCAGGTCCAGGTAGTCGGTCAACTCAGCCAGGTGCGCCGCGGCAGAAATGAGGACGCTGGATTCGATCATGCAGCCAAGCATGGTCTTCAATCCGAGTTGGCGCGCTGCGCGCAACGCTTCCAGTCCGCCGCTGAGGCCGGTGGTTTTGACGAGCTTCACGTTCACGCCGTGGAAGCACTCGGCAGCCAGTGCCGCCTGGCTGGGATGATGGTAGGACTCGTCGCCGAACAACGGCAGCGGCGAGCGGGCCTTCAGCCACGCCAAGTCGTTCGGATCGCTGGCCGCCGGCATCGGCTGCTCGACGAACTGGACATTGCCCTCCGCCGCGAGCCACTCGATGCGGTGCAGCGCATCCTCTTTCTTGGGCCAGCCTTCGTTCGCGTCCACGCGGATGGGCTTGTGCGGGGCGACCTCGCGCACGGCCGCGAAGAGGGCGCGGTCATCCGGGCTGCCGAGCTTGACCTTCAACACCGGAAAGTCCTCCGCCTCCCGCACCTTCTGGCGGACCATCTCCGGGCGATCAATGCCGATGGTCAGCGACGTGACATGGCGGCCCTCCGTGAAGCCAAGATTCAGGAACTCGCAGACCGACTTGCGGGCCGCTTTCGCCGCGCCGTCCAGCAAGGCGAGGTTGACGGCCGTTTTGGCGGGATAATTGCCGGGAGCGACGGACTCCAGGTAGGCCATGCTGCCCGCGACATCGTCGAACGAAAGCCGGCTCGCCTCCACCCGCCGCAGGAAAGCGATCACGGTGTCGGTCGATTCCTTGTAACGGCTGGACGGAGCGCCTTCCCCAACGCCGCGCCGCCCCTGTCCATCCTCCAGTTCAACGAAGACGACCGGATAGAAGTTCTTCCCACCGGTCGTGACATCGCTGGCAATGGCCCACGTGTGGCGGAGCTTGAGATCAAAACGACGAAAGGTGAGGGTCATAGTCAGAGGACAGCGGTCGGAAGTCCGTGGTCTGTTGTCCGTGGTCAGTGGTCACTTGTTCCCTTTTGCTTTGGTCAAAATTGCCGCAAGAACCGCAGGTCGTTCTCATAGAACAGCCGGATGTCATTGATGCCGTAGCGCAACATCGCGATCCGCTCGATCCCAAAGCCGAAAGCCCAGCCGGTCCAGACTTCAGGGTCGTAGCCGACCGTCTCGAACACCGCTGGATGCACCATGCCGCAGCCGGCGATCTCCAGCCAGTCCTTGCCCAGCTTCTTTACCAAGGCGCTCGTGAAGTCGATCTCAAAGCTCGGCTCCGTGTAGCTGAAGTAGTGCGGGCGGAAGCGGATTTTCACGTCCGCGCCCATCAGTTCCCGGAAGACGAATTCGACCGTGCCCTTCAGGTCGCCGGCGGTCACGCCCTTGTCCACGTAGAGACCCTCGATCTGGTGGAACGTCGGATTGTGCGTGGCGTCGGCGTTGTCGCGGCGATAGACACGGCCCGGCACAATGATCCGCACCGGCGGCGGCTGTTTCTCCATGACGCGGATTTGCACCGAGGACGTGTGCGTCCGCAAAAGGAGTTGCGAGTTCCGAGTTTCGGGTTCCGAGTGGCTTTGGTCTTGCAGGTAAAACGTGTCGTGCGTGTCCCGCGCCGGATGATCGGCCGGCGTGTTGAGCGCATCGAAGCAATGGTAGTCGTCCTCAATCTCCGGTCCGTCGGCGACGACGAAGCCGATCTTGCGAAAGCTGCGGACGATGTCGTCGGTGACTTGCGTGAGCGGGTGCAGCTTGCCCAGCGTCCGCCGCCGGCCCGGCAAGGTGAAATCCGTCGGCTCCTTGGGCAACGCCGCCTGGAGTTCGAGTTCCGCGCGGCGGGCGGCCAAGGCGGTTTCCAACTCGCCCTTCACCGCATTGATCAACTTTCCGGCGGCGGGACGCTCTTCCCGGGGGAGGGCGCCGAGTTGTTTCATCAAGCCGGTGAACTGGCCTTGGGGGCCGACCCACTTGCCCTTGGTCTGCTCCAGCGCAGCGAGGTCGGCGGCCGCGGCCATATCTGCCAGCGCAGCCTGCTTCAACGGTTCGATTTGATCTGCGAGCGCCATAGGTTCAAGGACGAGGGCGACGATAGAGGAACGACGGGGCCGGGCGAAGAAAAAACGGGCGACTCTCAGAGCCGCCCGTTCCGTAAAGCCTGTGGTCCGTGATCCGTTGTCCGTGGTCCAACTTCAGACCTTCACGCCTTTGGCCTGGAGCGCGTTCTGGGCGGTCTTGACCAGCTCGCCGAACACGGCGGCGTCCTGCGCCGCGAGGTCCGCGAGGATCTTGCGGTCGAGCGCGACCTTGGCGGCCTTCAAGCCTTCGATAAAGCGGCTGTAAGTGAGGCCGGCGGCGCGAGCGGCGGCGTTGATGCGAACCTGCCAAAGAGTGCGGAAGTCGCTCTTGCGATCGCGGCGGTCCCGATACGCGTAAACGCGGCCATGATCCAGGGCGTCGGAGGCGTAGCGGTAGAGTTTCGAGCGGCGCATCCGAAAGCCTTTGGCGGCTTTCAGAAAACGCTTGCGGCGCTTGCGGGAGGCGGGGGCGTTGGTCACTCGCATAGATCAGAAAGGAAAAAGGGTCAGTGACTGAAAGGCAGATTCTGGATAATGCGGTACTGGTCGGTCTTATCCACCACTACCGAGCCGCGGAGGCCACGACGGCGTTTGGGACTCTTGTTGGAGCACAAATGACGGCGTCCGGCGCGCGTGCGCGTCGCCTTGCCGCGCCCCGTGATTTTGAAACGCTTGGCCACGGACTTTCTCGTCCTGATGCCTTTGGGTCTTCGCATAGCAGTTGAACGGTTTCGTAAAAAGAGCGCGCAATATAGCGGGCGACTTTCGGGACGCAAGTGCTATTTTGGCCGCGCTTTTAGGCACGCATCCGGACGGGACACGAGCGCGCCATTCCAGGAGCCCATGCTAAGAAGCGCTACGACGCTCGCCGAACAAGACGGACACCTTTTCACCAACAACCGGGACGCCGCCCAATGTAGTGATGGTGGCCGACGTAGCGGTAGTAGGGGTATCTCGCCGGATACGCCCGGTAGCGCAGGTAGTCGCGGTAGCCGAGGAAGCGGTCGGGATAGCTGGAGCCGATCACCAAAGGCTCGTTCACGTAGCTGATTGCGGGCGGAGTCAGCACAATGGGCTGCGGCGGAGCCATCACTTGGATTTGTTGCACGGCAGGGACAGAAGCCACGGGCCACAAGTCTGTCGGCAGCCGCTGCAGGGCCGGCATGGGCGCGGCCGCGAGGCTGGGCTGAGCCGGAGCTTCGCCGCTCACACGCTGGATTGGCTCCGAACTCTCCCGCCGCGCCGGCTCAGGCTCAGTGGCCGCCCGACGGCTGGTCTCGGCTTCGACCGCAGCCAGTTGTTGGCGGCGCTCTTTGGTCACTTCAATGGCGGTCCCGAGGGCGTTCAGATTCGCGCGCACTTGCTCCAACTGGGTCGTCAAATCGCCCAGCCTTTCCTGCTGGTCCTCCGAGAGGACTTCCGCTTCCGTTCCGTCGCTCGACGGACGGTTCCCATGTCGCAGGCCCGCCTCCAGCCGCCGCAGTGCCTGTTGGGCTTGCTCCAGTTGGGAGAACGCCCGTTTGTGCTGCACTCTGAAATGGCCAAGCTGGATTTCGGCGGAGGTTTTGGCCAACGAGGCTTCGCCCAAGTCGGTTTCCAAATCCTCAAGTTGCTTGCCGAGCAGGCCCAGTTGCATTTCGGCCTTCGGCACCAGGCTGGCGAAGAGGGTCTCGGCTTTGGCGCGAGCTTGTTTCAGACGTTGTTGCCCTTGCCACTGGCCCCAGCCGCGGTAGCCGCTGGCGCCGATGACCATGCCGATTACGACGAGCGCGATGGCTTTGATCCACCAACGGGCTGGAGTGGGGGCCGTCGCGGCGGCGGATGGCTCAAGACCGGACTCGTGTTCCTGTTTCATAGCTGAGCAATGACTTAGGTTTGAGACGCTGGCCAACGGTGGCACCGCAGGCCGTTCTTGGCAACACCGGCGAGAGGGTGAAGTTGCTGAATAATGCTTCCATTCCCCCAAGGTGCGGCTACCGTTTCGGCGTGTTGAATGAACTGGCTGCCGCTTTCTTTGCCCGGCTCCCGCAGTGCGCCTGCGGGGCTTGATCCTGCCCAGAACCTGACCGTGCCATCATGATTGCCATTCTTACTGGGTTAGTCGCCGGACTGGGCCACGTTTTTTCCGGCCCCGACCATCTGGCAGCCGTCGCGCCCTTGGCCGTGGAAAGCCGCAAGAAAGCTTGGGCCGCGGGCCTGCGCTGGGGCCTGGGCCACACCAGCGGCGTCCTGATCGTGGGCGTGCTGTTCGTCTTCCTGAAGGACCTACTGCCGACGGAACTCATCTCCTCGTGGAGCGAACGGTTGGTGGGCGTGGTACTGATCGGTATCGGCCTTTGGGGCTTCCGCACCGCGCTCAAGAAACGGATCCACGTCCATGAACACTCCCACGGGGGGCCCGAGCACGCCCACGTCCACGTTCACGATTCCACCACCGCCCACAAGCCCGCTGAACCTCGGCGTCACGTCCACACGCACACGGCGTTTGCCGTCGGCACGCTGCACGGATTGGCCGGCAGTTCCCATCTCCTCGGTGTGCTGCCGGCGCTGACCTTTGCCACTCGGCAGGAGTCGTTCAGCTACCTGGGCGCGTTTGGCGTCGGGAACATCCTGGCGATGATCGCGTTTGCCGGGGCGATTGGCTTGATCTCGCGGGGATTCGCTGACCGAGGCGTGCGTGGCTACCAATACCTGATGTACGCCTGCTCGGTCGCGGCGATGGGCGTCGGCGTCTATTGGCTCGTGGCCCCCTACTTCGTGCCGGCCGCGAGCCACGCCGGTTAATCGTATCGGTCTGAGGAGCGCCGGCGATGGCCGGCCCGGCTCCAACCCACGGCCAAAATGACGGCCAGTGCGAGGCCGTTCCTCCGCCCTCACTCCCACGCCGACTTGAGTTCGTGAATCTCCAGCGCGTTGATCCGGGCGTCGCCGCCTTTGGCATAGATTTCCAGCGTGCGGTTGTCCTCCGGAACAATCGTGCCCATCGGCATGTAGAGACGGCCGTCGTGGCCAAAGATGTCGATGGAAGTACGGTCCACCAGCAGGCGCAGGCGGATTCTGCCGTCCACCGGTTTGAGCGGAGCCTTCTTGCCTCGGCAGGAGAGTTCCTGCTGGATGGCGTCGAAAACCACCGGTACACCGCGGAGTTTGAAGCCCAGTTCCGCGGCGTTGCCCACGACCAGTTCAGCGGTGAGGTCGAGGAGTTCGCCGGTCACGGTCGCGAGAGGATTCTCGCCAGGGCGGAGCGGTTGGGCTTGGATCGTGCGGGTCTTCGCGCGCAGCGACGCGAGTTCTTTCACTGGGTTCGCCGAGAGGCGCAGGCCGTCGGCGGTTGTGTTCAGCGTGAGTTCGACGGGGAGGCCCATCATCTGGTTGAACGGCATGCCCGGCGTGGCCATCTGGCCCCACGGGATGAGAATGCGGCGACCGTCGGCGGGCGGGATGTCCGTGTAAGTTTGGGAGGCATACCAGCAGTTGCCGTGGTGCAACGTGTGCGGGCCGGATTCCGGCGTGAAGGTCTTGCCGTCGAACTTGCCGACGAGGTAGCGCCCGTCGCCGCCGTAGAAAACCCAGCGCGTGTTCAGCGAATTGCCGTCCACCGCAATCTCAAAAAACTCCGGGCACTCGCTCGAGCCGGGTATGGCCACCTCGCTCAGGCGTTCCCATTTTTTTAAATCGGGCGAGGCGAACAGCGCGAAGTCACTCTTGTCGAGGTAGAGCGCCATGATCCATTTCTTGTGCGGCGCGTACCAGATGACTTTCGGGTCGCGGTTGCCGCCGACAAGGTGCGGGAGGACAGGGTTGCCGGCGTATTTCTCCCAGGTCCGCCCGCGGTCGTTGCTGAAGGCGAGACCCTGCGTGAACGGCTTGCCGGCGGCGGTGAAGATGCAGACCAACGCCTTCTCCTCGCCTGTCTGGAAGCGGGCGGTGTTGCCCCAATCCACCACGGCGCTGCCGGAGAACATCGTGCCGTGCTGGTCGGGGTAGAGCGCAATGGGCAGTTCCTTCCAGTGGACCAAGTCGGGGCTGACCGCGTGACCCCAGTGCATGTTGCCCCAGCCCCAGCCGTAAGGATTGTGCTGGTAGAACAAATGATACTCGCCTTGGTAGAATACGAGGCCGTTCGGGTCGTTGAGCCAGCCGCGCCGGGAGGAAAAGTGGAACTGCGGGCGAAGCTTCTCACGATAGAGATTCTCCGCGCCCTTGATCTGGTCGGACTGATCGATGGAGGCGAGCGCGGCGGAATCCTCCAACAGCTTGTCCACCGTGAGCGTGGCCCGCTTCCCCTGGAACGGCGTGAGGTCCATGAAGGCCCACCAATCCGGCTCGGCGTCGGCCAGTTCGATCTCGAATTCGCGCTCCACCTTGCCCCCGATGCTGAAAGTCATCTGCCGCTTGGGCGCGCCCGTTTTCACGGGCAGGTGCAGGTAGCGCTTCGCGACCGTGATCTCGCGCGTGACGTTGGCGAGCAGGGCGGGCAGCTTGCGGTCGGTCTGGACGATGTGATCGACGTTGATGTGGCCCCAGCCGCCTTGGGCTTGGTCCACGATTTGGATGACGGCGGTTCGGCCCGCGAACTCCGTCACGTCCCAGGCGGCCGGCGTGAGCGCCTCGTTGCCGCCGGGCTTGTCGTTTGGGCCGGTGGCATTCCGTACGGGCTTGCCGTCGATGAGCAAGTTCACGCAAGTCTTCTCAGCATCCTTCCCACCGCCAATGAGGAAGCGGATGAACTGGCGCTCGATCTGGAACGGCGGGGACGTGAGCGTGCCGGTGGTGCCGTCGCCCTTGAAATAGGAGTTGACGAGGCCCTGGCCTTGGAAGCCGCTCACGGGCATCTGAGCCAGCAAGGTGCCGCGGGCTGGGCTGGGGCCGAAGGCGTCGCCCGTGGTTTTCCACGCGCCGTAATCCTGGCCTTCAAAATCGGCGATCAGGAGGTCGGATCGTTGGGCCGGCGCCGTGGTGGAGGCGAGCAGAACCAGAGCGGACGCGACGAAGGCGAACGTAAATTTCATGGCCGGCAGTTCACTGAGAACCCGCGTGTAATGCAAGCCTGCGATGGGAACCGGCTTCAGCGTTCACCCCCACCCGCCACAGGGCTTTGGGTGATCAAGTACTCCTCCACCACCCGTCCGTGGACCAGGTGTTCCTGGATGATTCTCTCGAGCACTCCCGGATCGCAGGAGTGGTACCACACGGCTTCCGGGTACACGACCGCGATGGGGCCTTGGGTGCAGACCCGGAGACAATTGACGCGGCTCCGGAGGACCAGCGGATGCGGGCCGGCAAGCCCCAGTGCTTTCAGGCGCGCCTTCAGGAATTCCCACGCCGCATGGGTTTGCTCCGTTGGGGCGCACTTGGGGTCGGTGGCGTCGGCGCACAGGAAGATGTGCCGTCCGTATTCCTGCAGGCCCAGCGCCGCGGCCGCTTTCTGGAGTTCGTCCGTCATGACAAGGGCAACCTGTCGCAGGTTCGCCGCTCCCTCAACGACGAAGTCATCGGGCCGGCAAGTTTTTGAAATCAGCGGAGTTGCCCGCCACTTGGCCTTCATGTATTTTCGTCGCCTCTTTGATGGACTTGGAAACATGAGCAAGCACAAACACGATGAACCGGCGACCTCGCCGGAGGTGAAACCGGAAACCGCGCCCGCCGCGCCGGCGGCCCCGTCCCCGGCTCCGCCCCTCACGGAGGCGGAGTGGGCGGACCTCACGGCCAGGGCGGACAAGGCGCAGCAGTGGTACGACCAGTTGCTGCGCACGGCGGCGGACCTGGAGAACTACCGCAAGCGTGCCGCGCGCGAGCGGGCCGACGCCGTCAAGTTCGCCAACGAGTCGTTGCTCCAGAAGCTCGTGCCCGTCCTGGACAACTTCGACATGGCCATCGCGGCTTCCAACGGCCAGAACACGACCCTTCAGTCGCTGCAAGCGGGCGTCGCCATGATCCACCAACAGCTCAAGTCGGCCCTGACCGAAGCCGGACTGGAGGAAATCGACGCCGCCCGGAAGCCCTTTGATCCGAATTTGCACGAGGCCGTCATGCAGGAGGAGTCCGCCGAGGTCGCCGAGGGCCATGTGCTCCGCCAGATGCGCCGCGGCTACAAGTTGCGCGACCGCCTGCTGCGCCCGGCCACCGTCGTCGTCGCCAAACCCCCGGCCCAACCATGAACTGGACCGCTCATTCTCCAATGCTGCCTCTGCTGACCTATGGCCAAGCGTGATTACTACGACGTTCTCGGGCTGAACAAGAACGCCGGCGAGGAGGAAATCAAGAAGGCCTACCGCAAGCTCGCCATCAAGTACCACCCGGACAAGAATCCCGGCGACAAGTCGGCCGAAGAGAAGTTCAAGGAACTGGGCGAGGCGTACGAAGTCCTGAACGACTCGCAAAAGCGCGCCGCCTACGACCGGTTTGGCCACGCCGCCTTCGATCCTCGTGCGCGCGCCGGGGGCGGAGGGCCGTGGGCCGGGGGCGGCTTCCACGATCCGTTCGAGGTCTTCCGCGAAGTCTTCGGCGGCGGCGGCGAGAGCATTTTCGAGACGTTCTTCGGCATCGACCGCGAAGACCCCACGAAACCCCAGCGCGGCGAGGACTTGCGCTACGATCTGGAACTCACGCTGGAGGAAGCGGCCCGCGGTTGTGACCGCGAGATTTCCCTGAGCCGCCTCGAACACTGCGAGGTCTGCGAAGGCACCGGCGCCGAACCCGGCTCCCAACTTAAGACCTGCACGACCTGCGGCGGCCACGGCCAAGTCATCGCCGCGCGCGGCTTCATCAGCATCCGGCAGACGTGTCCGCGCTGCGAAGGCGCGGGCCGGGTCATCGACAAGCCCTGCCGTCCCTGCCAGGGCACGGGCCTGCGCGAACGCCCGGCCAAGGTCAAGATTCGCATTCCGCCCGGCGTCGATACCGGCACGCGCCTGCGCTCGACAGGCAACGGCGAGGCCGGCCGCCGCGGCGGGCCGCGCGGGGACCTTTACGTTTTTCTGCACGTCAAGCCGCACGAGATCTTCCAACGCGAAGGCGAAGACCTGCTCTGCGAAGTGCCGGTCAGCTTCGTGCAAGCCACCCTGGGAGCGGACATTGACGTGCCGACGCTGAACGGCGCCGCCCAGATCAGATTACCGCCCGGCACGCAAACGGGCACCGTGTTTCGGCTGCGCGGCAAAGGCATGCCCAGCCTGCGGAGCCAGACGGCCGGCGACCTCCACGTCAACGTCACCATCGAAGTGCCGACGCGCTTGAACGCCGAGCAGAAAGCCAAACTCCAGGAATTCGCCGCCCTCTGCGGCTCTGATGTGAACCCCCTGGCGAGGGGTTTCTTCGAGAAGGCGAAGAAGTTCTTCGGCGTGGAGTGAAACCCGACCACGGAGTGATGGAGTGAGCCTCTTTCAAAACTGTAGCAGCCGACGTGAGGAGGCTCTGTTTCCCTTGAAGTTTGAGCCTCTTCACGTCGGCTGCTACCGAGTTTAGAAATTGCCTCGGAGTATTGGAGTCATGAAACAGGCGACAGCTCCACCACTCCAATACTCCATCACTCCGCTTTCCCCATGCACCGCTTTCATCTTCCCACTGACCACTGCCGGACGCCGCAGATGAGACTGGTTGGCCGTGAGGCCCACCATGCCGTCCACGTCCTGCGCCTGGCGCGGGGCGAACGCGTGATCGTGCTCGACGGCGCGGGGCAGGAACTCCACTGCGAAGTCGGGGACGCGCGGCATGAGGCTGTGGTCCTCCACGTCACGGCGCGAAAAGAGGTTCCGCCGCTGCCGTATCAGATCACGCTGCTGCAAGCCCTCCCCAAGGGCCGGCTCTTTGAAGACATCGTCCAGAAGGCCACAGAACTGGG
This sequence comes from Verrucomicrobiota bacterium, assembly GCA_016219875.1. Taxonomy (GTDB): domain Bacteria; phylum Verrucomicrobiota; class Verrucomicrobiia; order Limisphaerales; family JACRJZ01; genus JACRJZ01. The sequence continues at coordinate 11,096 of JACRJZ010000147.1, forward strand.
CGTCCACCGCATCGTTCCGTTGCTCACGGAACACGTGGTCACTCGCCTTGACCGGGAAAACGCCGAAGCCAAGACGGCCAAGTGGCGGCAGATCGCGGTCGAAGCCATCAAGCAATGCGGCAACCCGTGGCTGCCGATCATCGAAGCTCCGGCCACGCCGCAAGCATTCGTGGCGCGGCAAGAGTGTTTTGATCTTTCCCTGATCGCGGCCTTGCAGGGAAACGGCCGGCATCCGCGCGAGGCCATCCAGCGTTTCCTTGCTGAACATCGCCGCGCGCCCCGGAGCGTCAGCGTCTGGATCGGTCCCGAGGGCGATTTCACTCCCGCCGAAGTGGGGCTGGCCGAATCCGCCGGCGCCTTGCCGATCACGCTGGGCCGGCTGGTGCTGCGTGTGGAAACCGCCGCCCTCTACTGCTTGTCGTTTCTGAACTACGAACTGGCCGGCCCTCAGCCGTAGAGCCTCTTTCAAAACTCTAGCCGCCGACGTGAGGAGGCTCTGTCTGAGGGTTGAGAGTTAATGGTTGAGAGTTGAGAGTCGGCAGGCTCTGTTTTCAATCTGCAATCTGCAATCTGCAATTGAACGGAGCCTCCTCACGTCGGCTGCTGCGGAGTCTTCAAATCGCCTCCGTAGAAGCCGCATTCGTAGGCCGTGTCGAACAGCGCCAGAATGTTCTCCGGCGGGACTTCGCCCTGGATGTTGTGGCAGTTGTTGAAGACGTAACCGCCGCCCGGCATGAGCGCCAGCACGTTCTGCCGGACGTTCTGGGCGACTTGTTCGGGCGTGCCTTTGGGCAAGACGTGCTGGGCATCCACGCCGCCGCCCCAAAACGAGATCGCCGTCCCGAAGCGGCGTTTCAGTTCTGCCGGGTCCATGTTCCGTGCGCTGATCTGCACCGGGTTGAGGACGTGGACGCCGTTGTCGATGAGGTCGGGGATGTAGTCCTGGCAGGCGCCACAGGTGTGATACCAAATCTTCGCGCCGGTGCGGGAACGGATGTAGCGCACGAGGCGTTGGTGCCGCGGCTTGACGAGGCGGCGGTAGAGCGCCGGGTTGAAGAGCGGGCCGTTCTGGCCGGCAAGGTCGTCGCCGATCATGATCAGGTCCACGAGGTCGCCCACTTCGTCGAGGAAAACGCGGAACCAGTCCATCCAAAACTTCAGCGTCTGATCGAGCATCGCTTCGCAGAACTCCGGCGCGGTCATCAGGTCGCAGAACCACTGCTCCAAGCCGCGCAGGTACCAGCAGATTTCATAAACCACGCCTGAGATGCCGCTCACCACGGCGTAGGACGTTTCCTTCCGAAGCACCAGCGCCCGCTCGCGCAGTCCGGCGAAGCGGCCCGGATCGTCGCCTTGGGGCCACGGATAATCTTTGAGGTCGCTGATCGTCGCGTTGGCCAGCGGATGCAGCGTGATGTCCATGTAGAGCGGCGCGTCGTCCGGCATGGACCAGCGGATGCCGAACTCGTCTGTGAGGTCGTGCCACACGCGGCCCTCGCGCTGCGCCTGCACAATGCCGCCTTTCCAACCGGCGGCCGCGCCGGCGCGCACGTAACGGGTATCGACGTGGAGCCGCTCCAGTACCTGCTCGCACGGCACGGCCAGTTGCTGCACCGCGTCCAGGATGCGGAGTTCGTCGGCGATGCCGAGGTGCTGGATCAGGCGGCGGTAGGCGTTCTTGTGAATGCCGGTTTGGTTGCCGCCGAGGTCGATGGGCACGCGATCCGGGGTGCCGTGATTGAGCGCGGTGAGGACCCGTTCCCGCGGCGTCATGGTTTCTAGTTTTGGCATCGGTGGCTTTCCTGTGCTCGCGGAAGCTCAGCCGTAACGATTCAGTTGAACCACGAAAGACACGAAACACACGAAAGGAACGCCCAAGAGAATCGCTCGCCGCGCCGTAGCCGGACGGGGACTTCGTCCCGTCACCGTTTGGTGACGCCGGCACACCAGCCAAGAACCGCACGGCGGCCTTTGCTTTCGCGTATTTCGTGGTTTCTTCGTCTGCATCGACTCGGCTCAGGTGAGTTTCTTGACCAGGATTTTCGACTTCCGCCCGCTCTGCTCGTACTTCTCGCGTCGGGCCGGTGGCAAATCCTCCGGCGCGCCCTCGACGAAGCCGCCTTTGGACTGGAAGTAAGTGAAGGCCTGCGTCGAAAGCGCAATCATCTCGCTCAGACCCATCTCGCGCGCCTTGGCTTCGACAAATTGAATCAGCTTCCGCCCGATGCCCTGGTTTTCGTGCGACGGGCTGACGTAGAGGAAGGCCAGCTCGCCCTTCTTCTGTTCTGGATACTGGTGCAACGCCACGCACGCCACGGGGTTCTTGTCGATCTCGAACAAGTAGTAGTCGGCCAGTTGCTTCTCGATGGTGGCGCGGGTCCGCTTGACCAGTTCGGCGCTCTCCACGGACGGCTTGGTCAGCGTGAGGATGGCGCGGACGTCCTTCTTCATCGCGCGGCGAATCTGCTGGTATTCGTTGGCGTAAATGAGCGTGCCGATGCCTTCGTTGGAGAAGACCTCGGCCAGCAAGCCTTCGTCCACGTGGCCGTTGATGATGTGGACGCGCGGCACGCCGGCCTTGCAGGCGGCCACGGCGTGCGTGGCCTTGGACAGTTGCTCCGGCGGCACCTCGGCCTTCTGCAACGCCAGGACCGATTCGAGATCGGCGACCAGCATCTGGCGGATGAGCCGGCCATGCACCTGGGTGCCGTCATGCACCGTCAGGAAGATGAGCTTGCTGGCTTTGAGTGCCTCCGCCACCGCCACGGCCACCGTGTCCGAATTCACGCGGTAGGTGTGGCCGTCGCCATCGAAACCGAGCGGCGGGAGCACCGGAATAATGCCTTGGACGAGCAGGCTCTGCAGGAACTCCACGTCCACGCGCTCCACCTTGCCGGTGAAGAGGTGGTCCACTCCGCCGAGAATGCCCAGCGGATGGGCGATGATGGCGTTGGTGGTGGCGGCGCGGAGGTCGTTGGCGGAAAGACCCTCGAGAATTTCGTGCGTCAGCCGGTTGGCGGCGGTCAGCGCTAGCGCGAGCGTGTCCGCGTCCGTGATGCCGGAGCCTTCGAGGTCGGACGGCTTGGTGCCCTGCTGGTCGGCGAGGGCCTTGAGCATGGCCGCCGCGCCGTGGACGATCACCACCCGGATGCTCAGCGAGCGCAGCACGGCGATGTCCAGCAGGATGTTGGCAAAGTTCTCGTCCGTCACCACCGCGCCGTCCAGCGCCAGGATGAAGGTCTTCTCCCGAAAGCGCGGGATGTATTGCAGGATGCCGCGGAGGTCAGTCAGTTTCACTGGTCGTCAATTGGTTTGCACCGTCGCACTGTCGCCCACATGACAAGGCAGTCGCGGACGAGATTCAACGATTATTTGCGCGGGGTGAGGGTTAAAGAGGTGAAGGGTTGAAGGGTTGAAGCGGATTTATTCTAGTTCGCGTTCAAGCTGAGACTAACAATCCATGGCCATGCACAGATGCTCCGCACCCGGTCTTGGTCCGCATCCAACCGTGGCAGGCCCGTTTCCATGGTTCGCACCACCCCGGCCATGTCTGAAAACACCCGGTTCGGAAATTCCTTCTCACGAAGCTCATCCCACACAGGTTCCTGCGGATAGAGTTCTGGCGAATAGCCCGGCAAACGGTGCAGCCGGATGTTTTCCGGCACCACCAGCGCCTTGGCGACATGCGAACTGGCGCCGTCCACGACCATGACGATGAAGTCTTCAGGGTGGGCGGCACTGACTTGAGCCAGAAAGGTTCCCATCTGCTCGGTATTCATGACGGGGCCGATCCTTTGACAGCTTCAGTCTGATAATCGAGTGACGGCTCCGGTTTGAAAACGCCCCCTTCCGAAGTCGCGCCGTGCGTTACAGGCGACCTGCCTGGCCCAACCGCCCGGGGCGGTGGCGGTGGCTCCCGCTCCGTGACCAGAATCCTCCCGGCCGGCGTTACAAGATCTCTGCCGCGTGCCAACCCCGCTGCTGGTGGGCTTGATCGCGCCGTTCAGCGACACGGCGTTACAAGAGGACATCGTTCCCTTCACCCGCCGCCTGATCG
>JACRJZ010000151.1 GCA_016219875.1 Verrucomicrobiota bacterium
CCGGAGAGGAACCGACACGGCGGGCCGCAGCCACGCCCACGCGCTCAAGAAACCATCATCAGAAGACTAAAACAAGCATCGAAAAGATGTGGGTAATGACAAGGGTTGAAAACCTGCCGTAGCGCCGACTTGCAGTCGGCAGGGCCGCGAAAACCATGGCCCGCTTGTGTCTTTCGACGTTCGCCGGTTGAAAACCGGCGCTACGGCAGACTGGAAAGTCTGCGCTACGGACGCCACCGAACAGAGCTTGAAGCCCCCCCTGGCTGCTATGAAAGCTGGCCTCTGGCTGAATGCGGCAGGGGACAGCTTCCGGCGCACGCACGATTCAACTCCTTCCTCGTCATCTCATCTCCATCCCGCCGTTCACGTGCAGCGTGGCGCCGGTCATGTAGCTGGCCTTTTCTGAAGCGAGGAACAGGACGGCCGCAGCCACCTCCGACGGAGCGCCGATGCGCCGCAGTGGGATGCGCTCCAGGTAGCGGTCGCGATTCTTCTTCCAGGCCTCGACCACCATGTCCGTTTCCATAAAGCCGGGCGCGACGGCGTTGACATGGATGCCGTGGGCGGCGACTTCGCGCGCGAGTGAAATGGTGAAATTCGCCAAACCCGCCTTGGCCGCGGCGTAATGCGAGTGGCCCGTGGTGGCGCCGTGATAGGCCACCTGGGACGTAATGTTGACGATGCGGCCCTTGCGCCCGTCCGCGAGCCAACGCCGCACCGCTTCGCGGCAGGTCAGAAACGGCCCGGTGAGATTCACGGCCAGCGTGGAGTTCCACTCCTCGTCCGTCATGTCCTTCACCAGCGCCGTGGGCCAAGTCCCGGCATTGTTGATGAGAAGGTCCACCGGTCCCAGCACCTGTTCCGTTCGATCGAAGATCGCGTCCACGTCCGACGGTTCCGACACGTCTCCCCGCACGCCGGCGGCCTTCACGCCAAAGCGTCCCTGGAGGTCGCGGACCAATTCCGCCGGATCGGTGCGCGCGAAATTCACGGCCACGCCGGCGCCTTCCTCCGCCAGTGCCAGACAGATGGCGCGTCCCAGCCCGCGCGCTCCGCCGGTCACCAGCGCCACTTTATTCTGCAAACCCAGGTTCATAGTTGGCCACGGCCCTTGCTCATCACATTGCTTCCGCTCGCCTGTCGCGCTCTCGCGGCAGGCCGGGGGAATTATTCATGGCGCGGACCTGGGGAAAAGCTCTCTTTTCAAAGCCGGCCTCGTGGCTTAATTTCCGCCGCCCTTTGCAGACCATGCCGAGTGTTTTCATCAAGACCTACGGTTGCCAGATGAACGAGCGCGACAGCGAAGCCGTCGCGGCACAGCTCGTGGCGAAGGGTTACGCCCTCGCACCGTCCGAAGCCGCCGCGGACGTGGTCCTGCTGAACACGTGCAGCGTGCGGGACATGGCGGAGCAGAAGGCCCTTGGAAAAATGAAGGCCGTCATCGGCGACGCCCACGGGCGGCGGCGCGCGCCGGTCCTGGGCTTCCTGGGCTGCATGGCCCAAAGCCGCGGGCAGGCGCTCATCGACCAGTTGCCGGATGTCGATCTGGTCGTGGGCACGCAGAAGTTCCATCGCACGGCGGAGTACCTGGACGAACTGCTCGCTGGACGGCGCGAAAAGGTTGTCGAGGTCGGCGAAGAGGCGGGCAGCGAGGCGGCGGTGCGCGAGCATCTGTTGACGGGCCGCGCCCGCAAGGCCGTCACCGCGTTTGTCAGCATCATGCAAGGCTGCAACCAGTACTGCACGTTCTGCATTGTGCCTTACACGCGCGGGGAGGAGCGCAGCCGCTCCATCGCGGACATTGTGGCGGAATGCCGCGGGCTGGTGGCGCTGGGCGTGAAGGAAATCACCTTGCTGGGCCAGATCGTGACGAGCTACGGCCGGGGCGACATCCCGGTAAAGAACGGCCAATCGCCGTTCGTGCAACTGCTCGACGCCGTCCACGAAATCGAGGGGCTGGAACGCATCCGCTTTACCGCGCCGCACCCCAAAGGCTACGGCGACGATCTGGTGGAGGCGTACGTGCGCCTGCCCAAGCTGGTCGAGAGCGCGCACATCCCGGTGCAAAGCGGCAGCGACCGCGTGCTCAAGCTCATGCACCGGGGTTACACGCGGGAGCGGTTCGTGCAGATCATCCAAAAGCTGCGCCGCGTGCAGCCGCGTATGGGCGTGGTCACGGACTTCATCGTGGGGTTTCCCGGCGAGACGGAGGCGGACTTCGCGGGAACGCTCTCGCTGGTGCGCGAAGTCGAGTTCGACAACGCCTACATGTTCAAGTACTCGAAGCGCAAGGACACCCCGGCGGCCACGATGCCAGACCAGTTGCCCAAAGAAGTGCTGGAGGAGCGGAACCAGCGCCTTCTGGAAGCCGTGAACGAAATCGGCGCGCGGAAGTACCGGGAATATGTCGGCGCGCGCGTACAAATCCTGGTCGAAGGACCGAGCAAGCGCAACCCGCGCCGCCTGATGGGCCGCACGCGCAGCAACAAGATCGTGGTCTTCGACGGGGCCGAACGCCATCGCGGCGAACTCCTGGACGTGCGCATCACGCGGGCGGGGTCCTTCACGCTCTACGGCGATCCCGTGGTTCTGGGGATGGAAGAGGAAGAGGTTCCAGGGGTGAAGAGTGAAAAGGTTGCTTCGTGAAGGCACTGCCGCGAGCGGCGGCAGGAATTAACCCCTTCGTCGGAACCGATTTCAAAACCTCGTAGCAGCCGAGGCCCTGAGGCCCTGGCTAGGAAATCCGCAATCCGCAATGGCCTCACGCTACTTGCTCATCAAGCGGCAGTAGGCGGCAATGCCCAGGTTCAGCAGCCCGATGAATGGGTAGAGGAGGAACCGCGGCGTGAACACGCCGTAAAGGATCCAGACCACGCCGGCGATTCCGAACACGACGAACAGGATCTTGTAGGTGGTTTTCTGATTGGAGGGATTGATCATGGTCGGGGTGATAAAGGTGTTGCTGCACGGCACAACGGGTTCTGCAGTTTCTCAAAGCGCCGCGAGGCTAGGTTGGTCCGCGGTCTTTGTCCAGACGGCATTCGGTGGCATTCGGTGGCATCGGGAACTGGGGCCGAATGCGAGCTTGTCCCCCTTGAATTTCGCCCTGCAGTCCGCCGTCAGTTCTCTAAACCTATGCTTCTGAAGAAACTGACCCAGCCGGTCACAAAACAGTCGGCCCTGCGCCTGGCCTTGCTGGCCGCGGCGATCGTGCCGGTGGTGTGGGGCGGTCATTTTGCCTGGCAGCGAATCTCGCGCCGTTCGCCTACAACCGCGAGCGTGCGCCAGCAGATTTGGAGTCACCTGAAAGAGCGGAGCCGTCAGGACAACTTCAAGCTGGCCCAAGATTGGACCTCGCTGACCAACTTCACCGCCGCGCAGCCGGACGATTCCAACGCGGCGGGGTTCGCTGAAGGGCCGGCCAAAGTGAAACCGTTCAAGGTGGACAAGGCCCTCAAGCTGAAGGCCAAGCCCAAGAACCTGCCACCGCTGCACGTGGGTTTTTCGACGTTCTTTCGCGCAAAGCAAAAGGAGGCGACCAGCTACGAGTCGATCTATTTCCTCATTGGCCAGGAGCTTTGGGCCGCCGAGCAGATGTTCGCCCTCACCGATCCGGCGGTGCAGCAAGTCGGGATCGTGCTGGCCAGCGAGGCGGCCCATTACGCTCAGAGCGACGCCGAGGACGGTTGGCTCGCGGCGCGGATTTGCGAGGGCTACCTCTGGCCCGGCGTGGACCTGCTGGAGAAAGTGGACCAGCCCCTCACGACGCCGGACCAACTGTTGGCGCTCTGCGACACCGCGTTCCGCGCGAACGACGAGACGGTCAGCCTGGAGCGGAATTACGAGTTCATGATCCGCAAAATCCCCAAGCGGGCTGAACTCGCGCGCTTCCGTCTGGCCGCGCTTTATGAACAGGAGGGCCAGTTCGCGAAGGCGCTGAAGACGCTGCAGGAGATGGAGGATCCTCAGCGCGACAAGGTCAAAGCGCGCATCGAAGCGTTGAAGGCCCGCCTCCAAAGCGAAGCCACAAAGTGAGCCGTGGAGGCGGAGGGGCAGCTTGGAGCTTCGCGGGGACTCATGGTCGTAGTGCCTTTCAGGAAAGCCGGTCATTTCACAATCGATGGACGTTGGCCAAGCGGGTAATTCCAATCCCTGCCCTATTCCGTGAAATTGAGTCGCCCGTCCTGCCTTTGAGAAATCCTGCTTGCGCTCTCCGCCGGTTTCTCTGAGCATCCGGCACCTAAAGAAACAAACCGAACAGACCAGATCGACAACGCCGCTTTATGTCAGACCACGCGCAACGCGACAAGACCGCCTGGATCAAAGGCCACAACGCCCAATGCCGGGTCAAGCCCGGGAAGCCGACGCGCCCCTGGCGCTTCGTCCTGCTGGGTGCGCCCGGGATCGGCAAGGGCACCCAGGCGGAACTCCTCTCCCAACGGCTCGGCTCTTGCCAGCTCTCGACCGGCGATGTTTTCCGCGCCGCCAAGGGCATCGCGGAAAGCGAGCGCTCGCCCGCCATCCGGGAAGCCCTGGACTACATGAAGGCCGGCAAGCTGGTTCCCGACGCCACGGTGGTGGCCTTGGTAAAGGAGCGTCTGCACTGCCTGCATTGCGAAGGCGGGTTTTTGCTGGATGGTTTTCCGCGCACCGTCGCCCAAGCCGAGGCCCTGGAGAAGCTCCTCGAAGAAGAGAAGCTCTCGCTCGACGGCGTCATCAGCTACGAACTGCCGGTGGAGCAGGTGCTCGACCGGATCAGCGGACGCCGGGTCTGCTCCAGTTGCAAGGCGTCGTTTCACGTCAAAGACCTCAAACCGCGGGTCGAAGGCGTGTGCGACCACTGCGGCGGCAAGCTTTTCCAGCGCGAAGACGACCGCCCGGAAGCCGTCCGCGTCCGCCTGGAAACCTATGAGGAGAGCACGGCTCCGCTCATTGATTACTACCAGAAGAAAGGGCAACTCGTGCGCATCGAATGCGGGGCTGTGCCGCAAGACACTTTCCAGCGCACGCTCCAGGCGCTGAAGATCGCAGGGTGACCCTGGCCCTCCAACAGGTTTCGGCGGGGGCGCATTCGGATGCGCCCCTGTTTCGTTTCAACCCGACGGCTGGAGAAGACGAAGCCGCTCAGCCGCGTCCACCGATATGAGCACCACCGCCAACTTCCACATGTCACCGGACGAGTTCCGCCGGTGGGGCCACGCCGTCGTGGACTGGATCGCCGACTATCAGCGGCACGTCGAAGCCTTGCCTGTGCTGTCGCAGGTCCAGCCCGGCGAGATCAGGGCCAAGCTGCCGGCGGCGCCGCTGGAACACGGCGAAGCGTTTGACGCGATCCTCGCCGACATCGACCGGTTGGTTCTGCCGGGCATCACCCACTGGCAGTCGCCGAACTTCTTCGCCTATTTCCCGGCCAACAACTCCGGGCCGTCGATCCTCGGTGATCTGCTGGCGTCGGGGCTGGGCGTGCAGGGAATGCTCTGGGCCACCAGTCCGGCTTGCACGGAACTGGAAACCCACGTCCTCGATTGGCTTGTGGACATGCTCGACTTGCCGGCGAAGTTCAAGTCCAACGGGCCGGGCGGCGGCGTGATCCAGGATACTGCTTCGAGCGCGGTGCTCTGCGCCGTGTTGGCGGCCCGCGAACGCGCCACCGGCTTCGCCTCCAACGAGCGCGGTACCGACGGGCGGTTGACTGCCTACGCCTCGACGCAGGCGCACTCGTCGATCGAGAAAGCCGTCAAGGTTGCCGGACTCGGTCGCCAGAATTTGCGGCTCATCCCGGTGGATGAGCGTTTCGCGATGCGCGCGGACCTGTTGGCCCGGCAAGTGGCGGACGACCGCGCGGCAGGACTGGTTCCGTGTTTCGTCGGCGCGACGGTCGGGACGACTTCCTCCAACGCCCTCGATCCGGTCGCGGCGATCGGACGCTTCTGCCGGGAAAACAGCCTGTGGCTGCACGTGGACGCCGCCATGTCGGGAACCGCGGCGCTGTGTCCCGAATTCCGTTTCATCCACGACGGTCTGGAGCTGGCGGACTCCTACGCCTTCAACCCGCACAAGTGGATGTTCACCAACTTCGACTGTGACTGCTTCTATGTGGCGGATCGCGCGGCACTCATCAAGACGCTCAGCGTGCTGCCGGAGTATCTGCGCAACCAGGCCACCGAGTCGGGCGCGGTCATCGACTACCGCGACTGGCACGTGCAACTGGGCCGGCGATTCCGCGCGCTCAAGCTCTGGTTCGTCATTCGCCACTATGGCGTGGAGGGACTGCGGCATCACGTCCGCCGGCACGTCGAACTGGCCCAAGAGTTCGCCGGCTGGGTACGGGCTTCGGCAGACTTTGAACTGGCTGCTCCGGTCCCGTTGAACTTGGTCTGCTTCCGCCACCGCGCCGGCGACGACTTCAATCGTCGCCTGCTCGAACGGATAAACCAGAGCGGCCAGCTTTACCTGACCCACACCGTCCTCAATGACCGCTACACGCTCCGCCTTTGCGTGGGCCAGACCCACACGGAAGCCCGTCATGTCGAGCGGGCGTGGCAGTTGATCCGGCAGTCTGCCGAAGCAGACGCGAGAAGTTGAGGCCGCTCAGCGCGACGCGGCGGCGGCACTCACATCCAGGCAAGCGCCTTCCTTGGTGCTGCGCACGTAGAGCCGTCCGTTGCTGAGCGCGGGCGTGGACCAGCATTTGCCTTCGACGGCCTTCGCGCGGGCAAGTTCCTTGTAGGCCGCGGGCTTGGCTTCCACCAGGACCACTTGGCCGTCATCGGTGAGGGCCACGACGCAGTTGCCGGCGAGCAGCACGTTGCCGGCGCCGAAGCCGGGCTGCTCCCACTTCACTTCACCGCTGGCCAGTTCCACGCACTTGAGCGGGCCGACGGCGTACTTCTTGAAGCTGAAGTTGCCGTAGAGATGGCCGTCCTTCACGACCGGCGTGCTCCAATGGTTCGCCACTTTGGCGTCGCCCGCGATCTTCCACAGTTCCTGCGCCGCAAATCCGTCGCTGCTCTTGACGATGCGGCACGCGCCGCCGCCCACGCCGTAACCGGCGGAGCAGTACACGATGTCCCCCGCCACCACCGGCGACGCGGCGGTTGAGACCTTGTAGGGGAAGGGGAATTTCCACAGCCCTTTGCCGTCTTTCGTCGCGACTGAAACCAGCCCGCTCTGCATGAAGAAGATGATCTGGCGGACGCCGTGAATGGTGGCCACAACAGGCGTGGCGTGGGTCATCTTCTCGTCGCCCGATTTCCACACCACGTCGCCGGTGGACTTGTTCAGCGCGAGGAACGACCGCCCGACTCCGCCGCCGGCCACGAAAATCAGGTCGCCATCGACCACTGGGGACATGGCGCTCTTCCAGCCGATGTTCCGCCCGGCGTGGTCCTTGGCCACGTCCTTCTTCCAAACCAGCTTGCCCGTCTGTGCGTCGAAACAGTTCAAGAGCAGGTGCTGGTTGTAGGTATAGACCTTGCCGGCACTGACCGTGGGCGTGGAGCGCGGGCCGTCGCCGCCTTTGTTGTCCGGCGCGCCCGAATCGCCGCCGCTGTCATACTTGCCGGGGCCGACATCGCCGAACCAGAGTTCCTTGCCCGTCCCGGCGTCGAGCGCCACGACCACTTCGCGCAACCCGCCGTCGCCCTCATGGAGCACTTGGGTGAAGGCCTTGCCGTCGCTCACGGCGAACGAACTGAACCCGTTTCGCGTGGGGCTTTTCCAAACCACGTTTGGGCCGCTGGCCGGCCACTTCGCGCTGATCGATTCAGGGGAAATGCCGTCCTGGTTCGGGCCGCGGTATTGCGGCCAGTCAGCAGCGTGAAGATGAACAGCGAAGCCGGCGAAGGAGCCGGCCACCAAAGCGGCGAACAAAAGTCGATTGGTCATAACAAATGCGGCGGAGAGGATTGGGCAGGAGCGCGCGAAGTCAACGCCTTTTCTCCGTCGTCGCCTTTTCTCCGTCGCGGCGTCCGTAGCGCAGGCTTTCCAGCCTGCTGTATCGCCGACTTTCGAGTCGGCGAGGCCAGCGCAGTTCCAAGACGCTCCAAAAAAGTCCAAGGCTGATTCCATTCGACCGCGTTGCCGGTTGGAAAACCGGCGATACGGCAGGCTGGAAAGCCTGCGCTACGGTGGCGCCGTCACGCGAAGGTCACGCTTTCACTTTGATCGCCACCGGCTCCGCGCGCAGGAAGTAGTCGATGTGCCGCGCGGCGCGCGTGCCTTCGGAGACAGCTTGCACCACCGTCGTGCCGCCGTTGACGAGGTCGCCGGCCGCGAAGACCCCGGGCCGGGAGGTTTCCAGCGTGTCACGGCGTGTCCACACCAAGCCCTCTTCCGTGAACCGGATCCCGGGCACCGCCGCCAGGAACTCGTCATCGACCTTCTGCCCGATGGCTTCGATGACCAGATCGGCCGGCAGCACATGCTCCGTGTCAGGAATCGGCTGCGGCGTGCGGCGGCCCTTCGCGTCGGACGCGCCCAAGCGCGTGCGCATGACTTTCAAGCCGGTCAGACGTCCCTGCGCATCGGCCACGTAGTCGAGCGGGGCCGTGAGCGTCATGAAATTGACGCCGGCTTCGATGCCGTGATCGCGTTCTTCAGGCCACGCCGGCATCTCTGCAAACGAGCGGCGATACACAATCGACACATCGTCCGCGCCGGCCCGCTTCGCACTCATCGCCGCGTCGATGGCGGTGTTGCCGCCGCCGATCACCAACACCGTGCCGGTGACGGATTCTCCGGCCTTCGCCCGGCCTAAGAATTCGAGGGCGCTGACGACGCCGGAAACAGGGCGGGCGCTTCCGGTTAGTTGAACAGACTTCCCCAAGCCCGCCGCGAGCAGCACAGCGTCGAAGCCCTCTCCGAACAGCGTGTTGACCGTGCAGCGGGAGTCGAGCACGGCGCCGCGGCGCGTGATGCGTTCGCCGCACGACGCCAGCACCGCCTCCGCTTCCTTTTGCAGAACGAGGTTCGGCAAGCGTTCGGCTGGGATGGCCTGCTGGGCGGTGCCGCCCGAAGCTCCCGCGCGGTCAAACAGCGTGACCGCATGGCCGAGCGCCGCCAGCCGGGTCGCCGCCGCAAGGCCGGCCGGCCCGGCGCCAATGACGGCGACTCGTTTGCCGGACGCCGGCTCAAACTCGCGCGGGGCCGCGGCCCAGCCCTCATCCACGGCCTTGCGGCTGACCCAGCGCTGCAAATGCCGGATCGGGACGGTGAACGAGTAGTGCTGCTTGATGCAGCCGGCTTCGCATTGCACTTCTGCCGGGCACACGTAGCCGCACACGGCCGCGAGCACGTTGGACTCGCGCAGCGTGTCGTAAGCTTCGCGGAACTTCCCCTCGGCGATGAAGCCGACGAATTTCGGAATGTTCACCTGGGCCGGACATTGGCCCACGCACGTCGGGTCGTTGCATTGCCGGCAGGTCTTGGCCATTTCGAGGATGGTGTCCAGCGCCTCGGCGCGGCCTTGCTTGTAGATTGGCTCGTAAACTTCTGCGTCGCGCGGCACGCAGCCGCTGCGCCCGCCGTCACGCATGATTTGCGTGCAAGCCGAGCAAGCCACGCAGACTTTTTCGGGGTCGAGCTTCCCGTGCTCGCGCAACGCGCGCGGAGCGTCGGGATAGGCGAAGGCCATGCGGCCCATGCCGACGAGCGACACCCAGCCGCGGCGCACGTTCTCCGCCGCGAGGTTCGGGAAGAACTGGCGCAGCCACGAATAACCGCCACCGATCACCGCCATGTCCGGCACTGCGGTCTGCATCTGGCGTACGATGCCCATGAAGCGGGCCACGCCGATGAGCGGGTTCTCCTCCGGCACCGGCGCGCCGGCCACCGGCAGGTCGTACGGGCGGTTGACGTGCGGGTTGTAGTAGGGGTTGCCGATGGTGACGTTGACCAGGGCCGAGCCTTGCGCGCGGAGAAAGCGGACCAGTTCAATCGGCTCCGCGAGGTCGGGCTTCGACGGATTCTCGCGGTCCACGCCGAAGCCGTAGGGATGGGCCATGGCGTCGAAGACATTCATCCGCGCGGTGACGATCAGTCCCGGCACGTCCCGCCGGATGCGGGTGACGACGTTGCGGAAAAAGCGCGAGCGGGACTCGAAGGACGCTCCGCCGTAACGGCTGTTTTGCCGCGTGAACGAGGCGTGCAACTCGGAGACGAGGTAGCGGTGGCAGGCTTTCACATCCACGCCGTCGAACCCGGCTTTCTGCGCGCAGCGTGCGGCTTCCACGTAGAAATCTTCCAGCCGCTCCAGTTCGTCGTCGCTGATCAGCGGATACTCCGCCGGGAGTTTGTGTGTGGGATCGAGGTACGGCGAGTGGTGCGCGATGATCGGCGAGGGCGACCGGCCCGGCTTGCTGTAGCGGCCCGAATGGGTGAGTTGCACGATGACCAGCGGACGATGCGCCGCCCCGCACGTCTCGCGCGCGGCCTGGAGCGTCTGCTCCGCCATGGAGGCGAAGGCCGGGACCGTGCCCTCGTGGAGCCAGAGCTGGCGCGGATTGGCGCGGCCCTCGTGGACCACCGCCGTCGCTTCCACCCAGAGCAAGCCCGCGCCGCCGGCGGCGAAGCGCCGATAACGACGGAAGGTCAGTTCGTCCGGCGCGCCGTCGGGCTTCCCATCGCAGCCTTCCATCGGCAGGACGACAAAGCGGTTGGGCAAGGTGAAGTTGCCAATCTTGACCGGCTCGTGCAGCGGGCTGAGGTCCTCGGTGACGCCCAGGTCCAGGTTCAGTTCGGTGATGCGCCGACGGAGGTCGTCCAGCGTGTGGAAGTGAAATGTTTCGTGTTGTGTCATGGCTTCGATCACATGCGGGGTGGAAAGTAGGGCGGCTCCGAAGGAGAAAGCGAGAAAAAGTGTGGGGAGACGACGTGAAACGTAAATCGTAAACGTAAAACGTGATTGGGATCCCAGCGTCCCAGCTTTGCCCCTGCCTTCAACTTGGCATTTACGTTTTACGTTTTACGTCTCACGCCTCACATCCTCCCATCTCTCCCCACAACGCCTCCAAGTCCCGGTCCTTCCGCGCCATCTCCGTGATGTGCTTCGCGTCCCCGGCGCGCCGGGCCGTCGCGAGCCACTCGCGCGCTTCGTCGAGGTGGCCCAACTGGCAGGCGTAGCAAGCGAGGTTGTAAGGGACCGTGCTTACCTTCGGAAAGTCGGTGGCGGCGGGCAACAGTTTGTCCCAGGCCTCGCGAGTCCGCCCGAGTTCGTGCAGGGCGTAGGAACGGTGAATCCAGCCGCTGCACCGGGCCGGGGCCACGCGCACCAGCTTGTCCGCGACGTCGGCGGCCTCGGCCCAGCGCTTTTCCAGCGCCAGGAGTTCCCAGCGCAATTCCAGCACGTCCGGATGCGATTGGTTCTCCGCAGAGACGCGCTCCAACTCGCGCGAGGCTTCGCCGGCATTCCCCAATTCGAGCCACCCTTGCGCGGCATTGAAGTGATGAAGATCAGGCGGAAACAGTCCCGTCATGGCAGCGGTCAAATTGGACTGTAGCAGCCGACGTGAGGAGGCTCCGTCTGAAAAAATCCGCCATTGAACTGAGCCTCGTTACCTCGGCTGCTACGGGATTTTGAAATCGCCTCCCGGCTCCCGGACGCCAGGCTGAATCGGCATTTGTCGTCGTGCATTGGCCGCTTTATGATCCGCGCATGTTCTCGTTGCAAGGCAAGATCACCTTCGTGACCGGGGCGGCGTCCGGCATCGGCGCGGCCATCGCCGAGACGTTTGCCCAGGCCGGCGCGTTCGTGTGCGTGGCAGACCGCAACCCGGTGGGCGGACTGGACACCGTCAGTCGCATCAAGGCTGGCGGCGGCCAGGCGGAGTTTCTCCCGGTGGACGTGGCCAGCGAAGCACAATGCGCGCAAGCCGCCGAGTCCGTGTTGTCGCGGCACGGGCGCGTGGACGTGCTGGTGAACAACGCCGGCATCGGCACGGTGGGCACGCTGCTCCAGACCAGCGGCGCGGACCTGGACCGGCTTTATGCCGTGAACGTGCGCGGCACCTTCAACGTCACGAAGGTGCTTCTGCCGTCGATGATCGAGCGGCGGCAGGGCGTCGTGATCAACATGGCCTCCATCGCGGGCGTGGTGGGCGTGCGCGATCGGCTGGCCTACACCACGACGAAGTCTGCCGTGGTCGGTCTGACCAAGGCGCTGGCCCTGGACCACGCCCAGAACGGCATCCGCGTGAACTGCATCTGTCCGGCGCGCGTGGAGACGCCGTGGATCAAGGAGCGGCTCAAGGAATATCCCGATCCGCAGAAAGCGTATGAGGAAATGTGCGCGACGCAGGCGTTGGGCCGAATGGGCCGGCCGGAGGAAATCGCCGCCGCGGCCCTCTACTTGGCGAGCGACGAAGCGGCGTTTGTGACCGGCGCGGAGTTTATCATCGACGGCGGCTGGAGCGCGGGGAAGTGAGGAAGGGGCGGTTGAAGGGTTGAAGCGTTGAAGAGGCTCCGGCATTGAGCCAAAGCCATCGCCTGAATCCTCTTCAACCCTTCAACCCTTCAACCTCGCTGGTCAAAGCCCCGCGCTAGCCCAGCAACCGGACGATCGCCTGGGCGGCACGGCGGGTCGCGCCGGGGCCACCGAGAGAAGAGATCACTCGCTTCAGCGTGTCCTGGACTTGCCTCCGCTTCGCGTTGTCGCGCAAGAAATCCAAGGCGGCGCGCGCCAGATTGTCCGGCGTGGCGTCGCCCTGGATGAATTCCGGGAAGACGGCTTCGCCCGCCAGCAAGTTCGGCATGGCGATGTGCTTCACCCGCACGATGCGGCGGGCAATCTGAAACTCAGGCCAGGACAGTTTGTAGAGCACCACCGTCGGCACGCCGAAGAGCGCGCACTCCATCGTCACGGTGCCGGACGAGGCGATGGCCAGGTCGGCTTGCGCCAGCGCGTCCGCCAGCCCGCCTGTCTGCACCTGGATTTGCGGCACGGCCTCCGTGAAAACTCGAGCCGCTGCAGCCAGCTTTTCGTTGGGCACGATCAGGCGCAGCGTCACTGGCTGGCGGGCGAGGAGGTGGCGCGCCACCGCCACGATGACAGGCAGATGCCGCTTGAGTTCCTTTCGGCGGCTGCCCGGCAGCAACACGACGGACGGCGCAGCGCCCCGGCCGTTTCTCTTCACTTCCCTTCCACATTCCTCCGCGCCGACATCAGAACTGTAGCAGCCGACGTGAGGAGGCTCTGACTTCAATCTGCAATCTGCAATCTGCCATCCGCAATCAGAGTGAGCCTCGTTTCCTCCGCTGCTCCGGGGCTTTGAAAACCGCTCCAGCATGGGATGCCCCACAAACTCCACGCGCAGTTCCGGCGCGCGGGCCGCATACCACGCCTTCTCGAACGGGAAGATCGAGAGCACCAGGTCGAAGTCGCGGGCCATCTGGCGCGCGCGGCCCGGACGCGACGCCCAGACTTGCGGCGAGACGAATTGCACGATCTTTGGGTCCCAGTTTCGGAACGTGCCCTCGCTCGCGCGGACGTGGTCTTTGACCGCGCGCGCCAAGCGGCGGTTGAACCCGGAGTAATCCACGCAGAGGATCACGTCGGGCTGGCGCGCGAGGGCCAGCCGGACCAAGTGGCGCATCAGCGCGCGGAAATCGAAGTAACGCTTGAGCACGTCCGTCACGCCGAAGACCGAATAGGCGCTCATGTCCTCGACCAGTTCCACGCCCTCCGCGGCCAGGCTCGGCCCGCCCATGCCGAAGAACTCCGGCGCGAGGCTGGCGTGCCGCGGCTGCAGGTCTTCCGTGGGCTGCGACAAGAACCGGGCGAGTTCGTCCTTGAGCGCGCGGACCAATTCCGCCGCCAGCGTGTCGCCGCTCGGCTCGCCCGCGACGACCATGAAGCGGAGGCGTTTCATCGGCGGCGTACTGCGCCAATCAGGGCCAGCCCCGTCAACGGGCCGGGCTTCACTTGGCCAGCTTCTTGAGGAAGGCCACTTCCTTCTTCAGCACCTCGAGGTGTTGCTCTTTGGGGAACCGGCCGAGGCATTCGTTCTCCAGGCACAGATCGCCCTCGTAGCCAGCCTTGCGGAGAATCTGGACGACGCGCGCGTAATCGAGGTCGCCTTCGTAGAGCGGCGCGGCGTACTTCGCGTACTCCCAGCCGAAGGCGCGGCGAATGTTCCGCTTCTCCTCGGGGTAGGCGATGCTCTTGCAGTGCGTGTGGAACACGCGCGAGGCGAACTTCTCGACGATCCCGCAAATCTCGTCCAGCGGGTGCCCGAACCAGTAAAGGTTCGCCACGTCGAGCGTGAGACCCAGCTTGGGGGAATTGACGCCGTTGAAAATGCGGTCCAGCACGATCGGGTAGTTCGTGAGCCGCCCGTGGTTTTCAATCCCCAGCCGCACCGCCGTCCCGGCGAGGGCGTCGCAGAGTTGTTTACAGGCTTTGATGGCGAACTGCGGGTACTCCCCGATCCCCACGTTGTGCGGCACCAAGTCGATGCGGATGGCCGTGACCTTGAGTTGCTCCGCGGCCTTGGCCAACTTGCGCGTCCACTCAACTTCCTGCTCCAGGCGCTCGTCGAGGCGATTGGCCATGCAGAAGGCCGTGATCTTCCCGTTGTACTTCGCGAAGTCATCGCGCAAGCGTTTGAGGTCGTCCTCGGTCGCGAGGCTGTATTTCCGATCGGGATGCTGCAGTGCCGGGCAGACGAGGTTTTCATCCACCTGCACTTCCAGGCCATCGACACCCAGGGCCTGCATGGCGGACCAGCAATTGGAGTCGCCGGTCGCCTTGAGGTGCGCGTCGCGGACGGTCACGGGCCAGCGCGGCCCGAACAAGGCGGCCCTGGCTGGTGGAGCCGCGGCCAGCGCGCCGACGCCAAGGGCGAGGGTGGCGGAAGTGCGGAGAAAGTCGCGTCGTGAAAAGTTCTGCGGGTGGTTCATGTCAGATGCTCGTGTTCAAGTTCACTGTTCGTTGCCGGCCCAGTTATGCCTTCTGGCCGGTCAGTTCTTCCAGAAACTTTCGCGCCTTTTTCGCTTCGGCGGTGATCTTGGCCACGTCCCCGCGCTCCAGGCATTCGACGATCAGCGGGCCGTGGGTGCACCCGCCCTGCTTCAGGTTTGCCAGGACCTTCTGGAAATTCACCTGGCCCGTCCCCGGTGTGACCATGACTTCTTTGGGATGCCGGTAGTCCTTCACGCTCACGCCGGCCACGAGGCCGTCCACCGCGGCGGAGTCCTCCGCGGGATCGAGCTTGCCGTCGGAGTAATAGAAGATGTTGCCGGGGTCGTACCAAAGCCGGAAGTTCGCGTGGCCCACGCGCTCAATGGCCTTCCGACACTGCGGGCCGGTGGCGTTGACGCCGCCGTGGGGTTTCATGCTGAGGCCGATGTGTTTCGCCGCGGCGTAGGCGCAACATTCGGCGACCACTTTGAAGTAGGCTTCGGCGAGTTTCTCGTCGGCGGTGCCGCCGAGCATGAGATTGCCCGCGCCGCAAGCGGCGCAATTGTCGATCAGCCGCTTCAAGCCGTCGATGCCGGCCTGGAGCGACTTCGCCACCGGGAAATCGCCGCCGTAGAGCGACACCGCTTTCAGTCCGCGCTTCGTCACTTCCTGGCCGATGGCGGCGGCCTCCTCTGCCGATGTCTCGTGCGAGATGATGAGCCAGGATTTGCCTTTGGCCGTCATCAGGCCGGCGAACTTGAAGCCCGCCTCGGCGATGCCGTCCAGCGCCACGCGATAGTCATGCTGGTCCCACGGCCGGGTGTAACAACCGATTTGCCACGACGCGGCCGCGACGGCGGAGAGCGCCAGCCACGCCGTGCCCGCCCCGGCACAGGCGATGGCGGTGGCTTTGAGGAAACTTCGTCGGTCCCATTTTGGGCTGGAGTGCGTGTTCATACGTTGATGCACCTCGTTCGACTGACGCCGCGGCGACGGCATTCAGAGTGGGGCAGTCCGTCCCGGCTGCCACGGCCCACTGCCGTTGAATTAAGCAGCGGCGGCAGGCTCTTCATCGTAATCATAATCTTACTCTTACTCGCTGAAGTGCTGGGGAGATTAAGATTACGATCAAGATTAAGAGCAGGAACCTGTCGGCTTGGCTGTGCCGCTGGCCTTAATTCAACGGCGGTGCTGCCACGACCCGGCAACTGGCTCAGCTTTGGACCTTGGACTTTGAACTTTGAACTTTGAACTTTGAACTTCTGCCTTCCGCCGCAAGACTTCGCCCGCATGGCCCGCGTGGAAATCCAGAACCTCGGCAAGCTGTTCGTCGGCACGCACGGCGAGCCGGTGTGGGCCGTCCGCGGCGCGAGTCTGGCCGTGGAAGACGGAGAACTCCTCGTGCTCGTCGGGCCGTCGGGGGCCGGCAAATCCACCGTGCTGCGCTTGATCGCAGGCCTGGAGCAAGCCCACGAGGGCGACATCAGCATCGACGACGAAGTGGTGAACCACGTGCCGCCCCAGGATCGCGATATTGCAATGGTGTTCCAGAACCACGCGCTGTATCCCCACATGACCGTCGGCGAGAACCTGGCTTTCGGTTTGAAGCTCCGAAAGTTTCCCCAGGCCGAAACAGCGAAACGCGTGCGCGAGGCCGCCGCCTTGCTGGGTCTGTCGTCGCTCCTGGATCGCCAGCCGGCCGCGCTCTCCGGCGGCGAACGGCAGCGCGTGGCGCTGGGGCGGGCGCTGGTGCGGCAGCCGAAAGTGTTCCTGTTCGACGAGCCGCTATCCAATCTGGACGCGCGGTTGCGCGAGCAACTGCGCGCGGAAATCCTCCGGCAGCACCAACGCCTCGGCGCGACGATGATCCTCGTCACCCACGACCAAGCCGAAGCCATGACGATGGGCGACCGCATCGCCGTGATGGACCGAGGCGTCATCCAGCAGGTCGCGCCGCCGCTCACGGTTTACCACGAGCCAGCCAATCTCTTCGTCGCCGGTTTCTTCGGCGCTCCGGCGATGAACTTCGTGCCAGGCCGGTTGGTCGAGCACGCCGGAGCGACTTGGTTTGAAGCCGAGGCGGAATCCAGCGAGGCCGCAAACCACGTCGGATTTGTCGTTCGCCTGACGCCAGCGCAAACGACGGACCTCGCTCACCTCCGCGGACGCAGCGTGGTCTTGGGGCTGCGGCCCGAGCATGTCCAATGCGGTCGTGAATCGGCCGCCAACGAAACCTGCCCAGCGATGGTTGAATGGGCCGAGACGACCGGAGCGGAGTTGTTTCTGCGGCTGAAGAGTGCGGGGCTGACTCTCACGGCCCGTGTCTCGCCGATGTCCGGCATTGACGCCGGCGAACGGATCTTTATCCATCCTGTGATGGCGCAGGCACGGTTCTTCGACGCCGACTCCAGGCGCCGCGTCTTCTGACCGGGACCAATTCGCCGGAACTGGCCTTCAGGTTTGAATCTTGCCCGTGCGCCCACTCCGCTGATGGTGCTGATGGCGGACGGGCTTCAAGTGCGCTTTCCGGGGCCGGGCTGAGGCCAGCCGAGGACCACGCCACCCCGCACGGAATGGCCAGAAGCAAAACGGCGCCTGTGGCTCTGAGGCTTTTCCATTTCAACTGAGCCTCTTTCAAAACCGTAGCCGCCGACGTGAGGAGGCTCTAACTGCAATCTGCAATCTGCAATCCGCAATCCGCAATCGGAGTGAGCCTCGTTACCTCGGCTGCTACGAAGTTTTGAAATCGCCTCGCTTGTCTGGCGTCACGGGTGCGCCGAACGCGACCGCAGGCAGTTGGCTGCCCAGACACACGCCGCAGATCGGTTGCTGCTCGGTCAAAGCGTTTTCACCAGCCGCAGAGCAGGCCGCAGCGCAGAACCACGCTCATCCAACCAGACGTGCTCGCTCTCATCAATGGTCGCACTGTGGCAGGAAGCCCTCGGCCTGAAAAGGCGATTTTACAAGCCGCAATGTGCCAAAGCTAACAACTGACACCTTCACACCTTCATGACACCTTCATGAACCGTTGGGGAAAGCCTTTGCTGGCGAACCGGGCTTGGTGGCGCTGGTGAAGTGAAAGAAAGGGGATGCCTATGAACACCACCGAAGCCGTCTTGGACCAGACCGTGGAACAACGAGAGCGGATGAACGCCGCACTCATTGCGTTGCGCCGCGAGCTCCTGCCACGCCAGCCGCGCAAGTTCACCATCCTCGCCGAAGGGCCGCTGGAGGAAATCCGCCGCCTGCGCGACGAGATCGAGCATCTGTCGGGGAATTTGGCCGCAACGGAGGCTGCTGCCGCGTGACACGGCCAACGTCACGAAGAAGTCGCATCTCACTCTGGACTGGCCCTGTTCTGTTCGGTTTCAGAATTTCGCCTCTCCCCACCGGACTCACGGGCGCCGACAGAGAGGGCAGGCCATGATGTTTTCGTCTTCCTCGACTTTGAAGTGGGGATACTTGGTCCGGAGCACCGTCAGGACTTCTTCCGCCACCTCGTCGCACAGGTCCACTTTGAGGCGATGGCCGTCATGGCTGGAGCCGTACCAGAAATACATGAGCAGCCCAGCCACAGCAGGCTTGCCGGTCACGTCGCACAGCGTTTCAGATTCCTCACGGACGGCGGGGGTGATGATCTTTTTCATGCTTCATTTCTTCCGACAGAATGCCCAGAGCAGCGCTGCGATAATCAGACCGGCAACCATAGCACTCACGACCTTGTTCCTTTTGATCGTTCGTGCTACGCGCCCCAGCACTGCCATCAGGGCCCGTGGGTCTTTCGAGCGCATATCGCAGGCTTGGACGCGCTTGAGAAACCCAGGCAGATCGCTGGATGGCATGTCCCAAACCACCGGAATGATACGCTTGTTATGGGAAATGGCTGCGCCAATCTCCTGATTCACATACTGCGAAGTGCAAGCCTTGCGGGACGCGAGAAAGAGGAAATAGTCTGCCGCTTTCAGATTGCCGAGGATGGTTTTGTCCCAAGTCTGGCCTGGTTTAAGTGACATTTCTGCGAGGAAAACCCTCACCCCATCCTCGACAAGCCTGTCGTGAACCCAGCGAGCAAATTTACTATCTTCGGTTGAATAGCTGATGAATACGTCTGTCATGGTTGCTGTCCTTTCAAAGCGTCCTCCTCACGCCAGTTTCATCCCCAGCTTCGCCTCGTCGAGAATATCTTGCACCGTCAGTGCTCGGACCATGCGGCCTGTGCGTTTGAAGAACGCGCCGATTTCTTCGCGAGCGTCGTCGCTGTAGTCAAACGCCACGAAGAAGCCCAGCGGGCGCTCTTCGCGCATCATCACGGCCTCAAACGAATCGATGTCCGGGCGGCCCACCTTGTCCTTTTGCTTCACCTGGATGGGATACCAGACATCGGTGAACTCGAACTCGCCTTTGGCCCGGCCGCGGCGTTCGGGGGCGGCGCTCACGGGGTAGATGCGGCCATCAATGCCCCGGTCGCCCACCTGCGTCTTGTTCGGGATGCCGCCCAGGGCGATGACGGCCCAGTTCTCGAACTCGAAGGGCGGGATGGCGCGGAGCTTTTCTTCCGTCCACGGCAGGTCCCGGACCACGAAGCCGCGACCGGCTTTCCAGAGAGCCTCGTCCTCCGGAAACCCGCACACGTCGCGCAGGCGCTTGGCCATGACGCGACAGGCGGTGGGCGAAACGTCAATGCCGATCCACTGCCGCTGGAGCTTCTGCGCCGCCACCAGCGCCGTGCCGCAGCCGCAGAACGCGTCCAGGACGATGTCGTTCTCGTTGCTGCTCGTCTGAATGATGCGCTCAAGAAGCGGAAGCGGTTTTTGGGTCGGATAACCGAGCGACTCCTTTGCTTGGGAGTTGATCGGATTGATGTCGTCCCACACGCTCCCGACCGGAAGCCCTTTTGATTCGTCGAGAAATCTCTTGTAACGCGGAACTTCTCCCCCAGAGGGGATGGCGACGCGGCCCTCGCGGATGAACTGCTCCATCTTCTCTTGGGTGTATCGCCAATAGCCATCGACGCCGAGAACTTTGTAGTGCGGGTTCCCTTGGACGGAGCTGCACCGCCGGGGGCGCGAAGATCGCCCCACTGAAAGCGCCGACCCTTCTCGTCCACCTGCGAGTAATGCGACTCGATGTAGCTTGGATCAAGCGGCACGTATTGCTGGTTCCAAGTGTAATCCTCGCTTCCGCCGCAGTAGAACAAAAGCACGTCGTGCAGTCGGCCATAATGCTTGCTGCCCTGCCTCGCGTCATTGTGCGAAGTCTGCCGCTTCCACACAACTTCGTTGATGAAATTGTTCTCCCCAAAAATCTGGTCGAGCAGGACCTTGACGTAGTGGGAGGCGTGCCAGTCGCAGTGGTAGTAGAAGCTGCCGGTCTTCTTGAGGACGCGGGCCAGTTCCACGCAGCGCGGGCGCATGAAGTCGATGTAGGACTGGGTGCTGGCGTGACGGTCCGCGAAGGCGCGCTTCTCTTTGGTTTCGCCCCAGAAGACCTCGTAGTTGCGGTTGGAGTTGAAGGGCGGGTCGATGTAGATGAAATCGACGCAGGCGTCAGGCAGGTTGCGCAACTGTTCCAGGCAATCGCCGCAGTAGATGACGCGGGTGTCCACCAAGGCCGAAGACCTTTGTGGCCGCGCTGGCGGCAACACGGCTGACTCCTCGGTCTTGGGTCCCAGCCGTGAACTCACGTTCGCAGCCACCGGCTCGACAGCTTCAGCGACTTTCTTGCGAGGCATGGGGCGAGGGTAAGTTGTGTTCGCGTGGTGGTCAATCTCGCCAGTGACAAATGTCGCCGCCAGTATGGCGGATTCACGAAGTGGCCAGGGCTGAGGAATGACGAGCCGTGACGAGCGAGAAGGCTCTTTGGGACTGTCCCGCCGACATCCGGTCGAAAAAGCCGCGGGTGGTGGCGTGGCGGCGGGGGCGGGCGCGTTGGATCCAAGGCACCGCCACACTGAGCGCCGCCCGCCGCAGCAGGGCCAGGTTGAGCGCCGAGGTGCGGTGGCGCATGCGGCTGCGGTCTTCGCCGGCGCTGCCGTCCAGGCGCAGGTGCAGGCCCGCCTCAATGCCCCAGTAGTCCCGGTCGGACTGCAGCAGCGCCGCGGGTGCCAGCGCCGTGGCGGGCCGGGAGGCGAGCAGATACTCGGTGTCGATCTGGTGGGCGGGGCGTTTCGTGCTGTCCACGCAGCGGGTCAGCCGGGCGGCTTGTTCGACGAAGGGAAAGCCTACCGCCTCCGCGGTGGTGGCGAAGGGGATCAGGCAGCGGGCTTCGGTGCGGCTCCGATTGCGCTCACAGGTCTGGACGGCGTCCGTCTGGACCGGAGGGGGAAAAAGCGTGCGACAGATTCCGGTGGAGTTGTCGCACGGCGTCGGCCACGCCCTTTTGAT
Source organism: Verrucomicrobiota bacterium (assembly GCA_016219875.1). Taxonomy (GTDB): domain Bacteria; phylum Verrucomicrobiota; class Verrucomicrobiia; order Limisphaerales; family JACRJZ01; genus JACRJZ01. Next base: position 21,280 of record JACRJZ010000151.1, read on the forward strand.
TGCCTTTGACGGTGAACAGGTAGTCGGCCCCGCGTTCCTGGACAATGAGGCGCGCTGTTTCGGTCTGGGTATGCAGCGCGTCGGCGGTGACGAGGGAGCCTTCGATCGGGGCGCGGCGGAACAGTTCCTGGGCGGCGGGGATTTCGTAGGAACCCTCGGCCACGGGTTCGGACCCCAGCCAGCGGCCACTATGACGGACGACGATGCACTGGAGTCCGCCCATGACGGCCCGCCTGATGAACCGGCGTTGGAAATCCGTGCCCGGCATCCCCCTCACGCTGCTCGCTCCCCCGCGGTCTTTGTTGGGCGCGGGTCGCACAGGCGAGTCATCACGAGGGACTGCAGAAGAGGTGCGTGTGGTCAATCGACCCGCGAAAAATCGGTTGGGGGTAAGAGCGACAAGTTGCTAGTCCGAAAATGGGTGAAGCAACTGGTGCGTTTCACGGGGGCCTTCATAGGCCACGAGAGCGGACGGAGGAGTAGGCCGCTTCGGCTAGCCGGTTTCCACGAGTTCGATTTCGATGTCCCGGTAGGCCTGGCCGCTGCACGGGCACAGTTCGAGCCAGTAGTGGATCTCCGCGTCCAGCTTCCGCAACGCTTCGCCGCGGGACGGGGCGGAGACTCGAATCGGGCCGATGTCCGGGCCGGCGTGCTCCGCCGTCCATGTGCCGCCCTTTTCATTGAGTCGGCAGACAAACTTCATGGACGCAACGTAACCGATCGCCCGAAACCGTCCACCGGTTCAACGGTACGGCACCCGTTGGAAGCCTTGGCCCGGCTGCCAGTTCGACCGTGCGGCGACGGGGCAGCCGCGTCCCGGGCGATTCAGCAAACCCGTTGCGACAGCAGGCTATCTGGCGGGCGCCACAAGCGGACCCGCCGCGCTCGTGGGCGGCTCGACGAGGAGGCCGGGGATCGGCTTGCCGTCGGTCCCGACAATCCGCGCGCAAGCCGACCAACCGCCTCCGCCTTGGGTAATCTTGAGTAGGAGTTGGTTCGTGCCTTTCTTGAGCTTGATGGGCGCCGTGTCTTGGTCCGCCACTTCGCCGCGATCAATGTTGTTGCTGTGGACGACCTCGCCGTTCAGCCACGCCTTGATGCCGTCGTCGCTGCCCATGAGCAGCGCGCCGTCGCAATCCCGTGGTGCGGTGATTTGCGTCCAGAGATACGCCACGCAACTCGACTGGCCGGGGAAGAGCGCCATGAGGTTCACGTGATCGCCGCGCGGCACGGCTTTCCATTGCACCTTTTCGCCACGTTTCTCCGGCCCGAAGGCAACGTTGAAAACGGCCTCCGCCCCGGTGGCGCCCGCCTGGGTGTAAGGGCCGCAAACGGCCCAGTCCCGGATGAACGAGGCGCCGCTGCTCGGCTTGATGCGCAAGGACCAGGCACGCTTGACCACGTCGGCGGCCTGGCACTGGGCCAGCACCTTGACCGCTACGTCGTCGCCGAGCTTCCGATCCGTGACGGCCAGTTTCTCGGCGATGCTCACCGCGGCCAGGCCGGCTTCGTTCACGAGACCTGGATCGGCCAGGTCTTTCATTACGATTTCGAGCGCGGCGGGCGATGGAATCTGGCCGATCTGACCCAGCGCCTGCTTCTTTTCCTCAACGCGCTTGGCCGTGGCACTGGCCTGCTGAAGCAGCGCGAGGCGCTTGGTCAAATCCGATTCCTGACCTGCCACTTCGATGCAGCCGCGCAACGCGAGCGTGTGCATCGTCGAGTCGGTGCTGGCGCGGGCCAACTCCAGCAAGTGCGGCGCGGGCGCGGCGTTGGGCCACTGCGTCAGCACGCGAACGGCATCCTTGGCCAGTTCCGCGTCGCTGTCCCGAGTGGCCGCTTGCGCAGCGGTCAGAGCGTCAGGCGTGGCGAGTTCGGCCAGAAGCGGCAAGACTTGACGCCGCTCGGCGACCGGGAATCGTCCGATGGTTTCGACAACGCGACGCGCGGTCTGGTCTTTATCGGGGCTGGCTTGGCAAACGGCGTAGAGCGCCTTCAGCACAGGCTCGCGGGCGTCGTCGGACTTGGACTTGGCCGCGAGGTCGAGAAGCGGAGAGATGGTGTCGGCCACTGCGAGGCGGCGCAGCGATTCCAGGGCAGCGAGGCGAACCGACTCCGACTCGGCACCGGCGTTCTGCACGAGAATGTTCGCCGCCGCCGTGTCGCCGCGTTCGCCCAGGGCAAGCAACAGTTCGGCCTTCTCCAGCGGTTCTGCTTTGTTGAGGTGCGCGAGCAAGGCCTCACGCACCCCAGCGCCGCGCACGCGCGTGAGCGCGTTGCGGGCGGCCATGCGCACGGCCGCCGGCTCACCGCTGGCGGCAACTTTCGCCAAGGCAGGAATGGAAGCAGGATCGCTCAGGTCCGCCAGCGCCTGCCACGCGGCGTAGCGTACGGTGAAATGCTGGCTCTGAGTGGCCGTGCGGACGGTGGGGAGCGATTCTGCGCCAAGCTTTACGTGAGCATCGAGCACGGCCAATTGCGACTCTGCCGGCAACGACGTCCATTGGCCGAGGCACGCCTTGATCACCGGCGCGTCGGCCAATTCACGGACCAGTTTGAGCGCGGCGACTTGCACCGGACGATCCGTGCCCGCGAGCGCTTTCGTGATGAGATCAGCCCGCTGCCCCGCATCTGACAGCGCAAGGCCACGCCAAGCGGCAGTGCGAACCTGCACTGGAAACTTTGTGCTGAACAAGTCGTGGTAGATCGCCGCGGCACCTGAATTGTCGCCGCTGCTGAGGAGTCGTTCAGCGCGTTGCAGCAGGCTTTCGAGCACGACAGCTTGAACGGCGGCTGGGGCCTGATCACACGCAGCGGAAAGCGCGGCGATGGCGTCTTTGCCACCAATCTTTCCCAGCGCAGAAGCAGTGGCAGCGGCAATCGTAACGTCGGGATCGGAGAGAAGAGGCTTGAGCAGCGTCAGCGATTCGGTGTCCTGACGCCAGCCGAGCGAATCAATCAAGCCAGCCTTGATGAGGCCGGAGTTCTTGCCCAGCGCCTCGCGCAACGCCGCGCCCGCTTCGGGACCGGGCATGGCTTCAAGCGCGTAACGCGCGGCGTGGCCGATCCGCTCTTCGCCCAAGAGCGCAGCCAGTGCCGGCACGGACTTGGCGGTGCCGATGATTCGGAGTTGCTGGCAGGCAGCGCATTTCTGCGGCACGCCGGCGTTGGACTGCAGGGTGGCGATGAGGCCCTGTTCATCCGCCGCGCGAGCGGTGATGGCCGCGAGACTGATGAGACCGGCGAGCAGAAGACGAGTCATGAGAGGCGATTTCAATACGTTGCTGGCGTAGCGGCGTTTCGGCAGAGCGCCGCATTCTTTGCGCGGAATCGGGAAAATGGCGGCGCTCTGCCGAGACGCCGCTACGGGGCTTTGCAGGAGGCTCAGACGTGTGCTGTTCATGGAGTGCATTCGGGTGAGGGCGGAATTGGCTGTTTTGGGGTGCGCCTAGATGCGCCACGGCGGACGCGGCGTGTAAGAAAGGAGGCGATTGGCCTGTTCATCGCCGGCGAATTCGCCCTTCACCGGGTCCCACTTGACCGCGCGTTGGAGGGCCAGCGCGATGCCGCCGATGAGAATCGCGTTCATGGTATAGACGGCGGTTTCCGGGTGGGTGATCGTCGGGCGGCGGCTGCGAATGCACTCGAGGAAATTCCCTGAATGGCTGTTGGCGTGATAGACGCGGCTGTCGTCGGGGCGGAGCGGTTGTTTGAGAATGCTCGCTGGGTAAGACACGATGTTCGCGCGGTCCACCGCGATGCGGCCTTCCGTGCCGACAAAGCACGCGCCGCCTTCACCGCCGACGCGCTCGCCCGGATAGCCGCTGGAGTGGACCACGGCGCCATTCGAGTAGCGGTAGTGAATGATCGCGTCGTCGGAGCGGCGGCCTTTGTTTTCGTAAGCCACTTCGATGGGCGCGTTGGGATCGGGGTTCACCGTCCACTGGATGATGTCGTAGTGGTGTGGCGCCCAGTTCACGTCGCCAATGAAACAGCCCGAGAGCGCGTGCCCCGCTTCGCCGCCGAAGGGCCGCCACGGGAGCGGGCCGAGCCAGAGGTTCCAGTCGAACCCGTCGGGCACCGGCACCGAATGGTCCGAAGTCCACGGCGTCGGGAAAAACGCGCCGGGCTGGCGATAGGCATAGACTTCCTTGAGCTGGCCGATGCGCCCGTTGCGCACCAGTTCGCAGGCAAGGCGGAACTTGCCGCCATATTCCGAGCGCTGTTGCATGCCCGCTTGGTAAATGCGGCCAAAACGCTGGCAGGTTTCCACCAGGGTGCGCCCCTCGCGAATCGTGATGGCGATGGGCTTCTCGCAGTAAACGTCTTTGCCCGCGCGCACCGCCATCGTGGCCAACGGCGCCGCCCAGTGATACGGCACCGCGATCAGCACGGCGTCGAGGTCGGGCCGCGCGAGCACTTCGCGGAAATCGTTGTAGGCTTGCACGCCGCTGTAGCCGGCTTGGCCGAGTTTCTGGGCGTACATCTGGTTGCAGCGTTTCTGGGCGCTCTCCCGGCGCTCGCGGCGCACGTCACACACGGCGAGCACCTGCACGTCGTCGCGCGCCACATAGCCGCCCGGCACGTAGGTCCAGGCGCCGCCGAGCAAGTGGCCCGTGCCCTGGCCGCCCAAGCCAATGAAGCCCATGTTGACGCGTTCGCTGGGAGCGACGGCGCCGTCACGGCCAAGCGCCGCAGCGGGGATGAGCGCGGGCGCAGCCAGAGCGGCGGCCGCGAGGCTGGCTTGCTTGAGAAAATCGCGACGCGAAGAAGCGCTGGTCGGGATCAGAGGACAACGAGTCTGCTTTTGCATAGAGACATAGATGCAAAAAGCCGGCCGAACATTCGGAGAAACAATTGCCGCATCCTGGGCAGCCATCGGAATTGTCTCCCGGCCGAAAGGAGCCTGACCAGATCCGGCGCAAGCTTGGCCAGCTAGCCCAGTGCTACCGAGAGGCGCTGGCCAGCGAAAATCCTTCACGCACCGTGTCTGCCTTGCTATGCAAGTGGCGTTGCCATGAGCGCCCCAGCCGCCATCCTCGAACTCGTCGCCCGCTTCGAGCGGAATCTCGAGGCTTATCGCTCCGGCCAGTACAACGAAACGCAACTGCGCCGCGAGTTCCTCGATCCGTTCTTCAAGACGCTCGGCTGGGACATCGACAACGAGCAGGGCCTGGCCGAAGCCTACAAGGACGTGATTCACGAAGACCAAATCCAAATCGCGGGTGCCACCAAGGCTCCGGACTACTGCTTCCGCGTCGGTGGCACCAAGAAATTCTTCGTTGAGGCCAAGAAGCCGTCCGTCTCCGTCAAAAATGAGCCGGCTCCTGCGTTTCAACTCCGTCGCTACGCTTGGACCGCGAAGCTCCCGCTCAACATTCTTTCCGACTTCGAAGAGTTGGCGGTCTATGATGGCCGCTTCAAGCCGCACAAGGACGACCCAGCAGCCACCGCCCGAATTTTTTACTGCACCTTCTACGACTACGCCGAGAAGTGGGAGTGGATTGCGTCTATCTTCAGCCGCGACGCCGTGCTCAAGGGCGCCTTCGACAGATTCGCCGAGTCGAGCAAGGCCAAGAAAGGCACGGCGGAATTTGACGAGGATTTTCTCGCCACCATCGAAGGCTGGCGGCTCGAACTGGCCTGCAATCTCGCCCTCCGCAATCGCAAGCTTACCCAGCGCGAACTGAACTTCGCCGTCCAGCGCATCATTGACCGCATCATCTTCCTCCGCATCTGCGAAGCGCGCGGCATCGAGGACCATGGGCGCCTTCAGGCGCTGGTGAACGGCGACCGCATCTACCCGCGCCTCGCCGAACTCTTTGAGGCAGCCGATGACCGCTACAACTCGGGCCTGTTCCACTTCAAGCCGGAACCGGGCCGGCACGAACCGCCCGACGAACTCACCCTGACGCTGGAGATTGACGACAAGCTGCTGCGCGACATGCTGCGCGGCCTTTACTATCCGGACAGTCCCTATGCTTTTTCCGTCATCTCCGCCGACATTCTCGGCCAGGTGTACGAGCAATTCCTCGGAACAGTCATCCGGCTCACCGAAGGACATCGAGCGGTTCCAGAACTCAAACCGGAAGTCCGCAAAGCAGGTGGCGTCTATTACACGCCCACCTATGTCGTGGATTACATTGTGCGCCAGACGGTGGGCAGCCTCGTCGAGGGCAAGACGCCCAAGCAGGTGTCCGCTCTTCGCGTGCTCGATCCCGCCTGCGGCTCCGGTTCCTTCCTCATTGGCGCGTATCAATTCCTGCTCGACTGGCATCGGGACTGGTATGCGGCGCACGAGCCGGCCAAGTGGGCCAAAGGCGGCCGGCCGGCGGTGGTCGAAACCAGCAAGGGCTGGGTGCTCACCATCGCCGAGCGCAAGCGGATTCTCCTGAACAACATTTTCGGCGTCGATATTGACGCGCAAGCGGTGGAAGTCACCAAGCTGTCGCTGCTGTTGAAAGTGCTGGAAGGCGAAAACGGGCAGACGCTCCAAACGATCTTCCGCCTGTTCCACGAGCGCGCCCTGCCCGATCTGGGCGAGAACATCAAGTGCGGCAACTCGCTCATCGGCCCGGATTTCTACGCGCAAAAGCAACTGAGCCTGCTCGACGACGAGGAGCGCTACCGCATCAATGTCTTCGACTGGGAGAAGGAGTTTCCGCGCGTTTTCCGGCGGGAGAACTCCACCGGTGAACTGCATGAAACCGCCGCCGCTTCGCCCTTGGACTACATGACGCCCGGCGTGCCGCTGCATGGCAGGTACGGCAAGGGGAGCCACAGAAGAGAGAAAGGCGCCACGGCCGCGCGGCCCACCGCGCTGGCCGAACCCGAATGGGAAGGCGGCTTCGACGCGGTGATTGGCAATCCGCCGTATGTGCGTATCCAAGGCTTTCCCGCAGACCAGATCAAGTACCTGACCACCCATTACGGGTCTGCGACTGGCAATTGTGACCTTTATGTGAGTTTCGTCGAACGAGGCTTCAGCTTGCTTCAGCGCGGTGGCACTTTGGGCTTCATCGTTCCAAACAAATTCTTTCGGACAGACTATGGAGAGGGCTTGCGTCAGTTTCTCTCCGCCAGGCGTGCGGTCAGTCGAATCGTTGACTTCGGGGCCAATCAAGTCTTCAAAGCGACGACGTACACTTGCCTGCTGTTCCTGCGCCACGAGACGGCGGACGCCTTTGAATACGGAAAAAGCAAAGCAGCCAAGGAATCGCTTTCCAGCGTCGTCTTCTCACGGCGGGACGCCGGGACGCTTGGCGCGGCGCCCTGGACTTTCGAAAGCGTGGAAGTGGCCCTGCTCCTGGCCAAGCTCGGAAGGCACACGAAGCGGCTCCTTGACTTGCCGGCGGACATGAGCCGCGGCAGCAGCACAGGCGATGACGAGGTGTTCGTCTTCGAAACGGGGACGCTGAAAGTGGAGAAGGCCGTCACGCGTGAACCGCTGTTTGCCAGCGATTTTGGCCGGTTCAGGTTCGCTCTCGCCGGAAAATGGAGAGTCCTCTTCCCTTACCACTGGGAGGACGGCGAATACCGGCTGTACAGCGAGAGTGAACTGAGGAGCAGATTCCCGCGCGCCTTCGCTTTTCTCCAGAAGAACCAAGCCGCTCTCAAACGGCGCAAACAGTACAGGGAGTGGTTCGGTTACAGCGCGCCGCGCAATCTCGATCTGCACGAGCGGGCGCAGATTGCAGTCCCCTTGCTCGCGGACACCGGGCTGTTTGCCTTGATCCCAGAGGAGGCTCGCGGGCAGATCTGTCCGATGGCGAGCGGCGGTTTCACGGTCACATTGTCACCGCAGTGCCCGCTCAGCCCGGCGTACGTGGTAGGACTGCTCAACTCGAAGCTTCTTTTTTGGCGGCTGCGGACTCTGAGCAACGTGTTCCGTGGAGGCTGGATCACTTGCACCAAGCAGTATTTCGGCGAGTTGCCCATCCGCGTCATCGACTTTTCCAACCCCGCCGACAAAACACGACACGACCAGATGGTGGAATTGGTGACGCAGATGCTGGAGTTGAACCAGAGACTCGCCGCCGCCCGCACGCCGCAGGAGCAGACCGCGCTGGCCCGGCAAATCGCCGCCGCCGACACCCAGATTGACCGCCTCGTCTATGGCCTTTACGGGCTGACAGAGGCTGAGATCAAAATCGTCGAAGGTGCCACCCGATGAATGGTCTGAGATGCGAAACCAACTCACTGCGATCCCCCTCCAGTCAATGAGCGACTTCTCCTCTCTTGATTGGAACTTCGACAACGTGCCGGATGATGAACTTGTCGGCTGTTGTTACTGGGAGTATGCGCGTGAGTCGGCGTTCATTCGAGACGTCAAGCGGCGTTGCGAAGGCCCCCAGTCAAGGGAGCTCCGCATGAAGGAGTTGTGGGAGTATTGCGGGGACGACGTTGAACGCATTCAGTCCATCGGCTACCCGGCGGAAGTGTTTTTGCGAGGTTTCTTTTTCGATCGGATCGAAGATCGTAAGCCGAAACATCCGAAGGCACAGCCCATTACGGGCAGATTTCCATGTCCGTGGCAGAGCCTGAGCGAAGTGGAGCGCAAAGAGCGATCTCGAATTCGCACCGACAGGGGCACGATTCCACTCGTTCCATTTGAGCGTGGCCAGGCGTGTTTTGCAGAATGGATTGCCGAATATTGCCAGACACAACGAACGGAAGCGTTCCGCCGGCAGGAGGAGGTAAAGGGAAAACATCCTGGGATCCGATCGGAAGAGTTATGGAGTGCGGGCAAGCTGGAGTCGCCCGATGTGCGGCCTTCGCTCTTCACGGCGGGCGCAGAGGTTGGGGTCTTCAAGATCGAATGGACTGCCTTCACCAATGAGGAGTTGTACGACGGGTTCCACCGGTGGATTCGACAGAACCGCCCCCGAGGATTGCGTTCTCCAGATGGCCGCGGTCACAAACCTCGCGACCGGCGGGCGGCTTTGGATCGGCTGGGCATGATGCGCTTACTACATCGCTTCACTCTTCGTGAAATGCAGGAAAAGTGTGTCGAGGCTTGTAAGGCTTTTGGGGGTTATGAGTGGTACAAGGAGCGTAAGCGTGCGCTTCAGACCTTCCACAAACTCCTTCCGTTCCTGTCCAGTTCCGAACGACCGCTGGCTTGGCCAACCAAGGGTGGTCGCAGCAAGTAAGAGGCAGAAACATGGCCTCTCAATGCTGGTCACAAAACACCGCAGGTATTTCCGTCCATTTCCGACGCCTCAAGATTCGTTTAGACTCGCAAGTGTGAAACCCTTTCGATTCCTCTACCAAGACGAGAGTGGCGAGGTGGGGCGCGGCCAATCGCACTTCATCGTCGGGTTGCTGATGGTGCGCGAGCGCGAGCCGCTGTGGGCGGCGCTGAAGCGAGCGCGGGACCGCTGGCACTACGCCAACGATCTCCACTTCGAGAAGATGTCGAACCTGCGCCAGCGCGTTTACGAAGCGGTGTTTGAGGAAGTGGCCAAGGAACAGGCCTTCTTTCGCTTCGAGGCGCTGGCCGTGTCACGGGCAGAACTGGATTTGGCCTTCGTCACGCACCAACGGCACCTTGCCAACAACTACTTCACCAAATTGCTGCTGGAGCATCGGGGGTAGGACGCGCTGGACGCGGTGATGTTCACCGACGCCAAGAGCCGCATCAAGGAGGACAACTTCCTGGAGTATCTGGTGCTGGAGATGAACCTGGGCGCGCGCTTCCGGCGTGGTCAAGCGCCGCGCCGCCTGCTTAAGAAGGTGGAGCCGATGGACTCCAAGAGCGACGACCTCTTGCAGTTGGCGGACTTGCTCACCGGCTGCGCAAACAACCGCCTGGGGCACACGGCGGGCAAGAGGAAACACCAGGTCCGGCAGAGAGCGGAAGAACTCGGTCTGATCGTTGACTACAACGTGTGGCTTTGGAAACCGAAAGAGATCGGGCCGAGAAACCTACGATCTTAGCCCTCCACAGCGGAGGGCGTTTCGGTTTCCGCGGCCCGGGGGTAAAATGCCAAGCTCGCTGATGAAGTCAACGCTGGTCTTGAATGACAGTTTGAGTGTTGCGGCATAAGGACGCGGAGGACTGCCTATGCCCGCAGCCGTCCGCTGCCTCCTCGGCGGCAGGAGCAAACCGTTCCTGCTCTCCGATCCGCCGCTGTGCGCCAGCCCATCGAACCCAGCAGTGCAGTGCCGCAGTGAACACTTCCAATCTTGATCCTGTTCCGCCATTCTCCGCCCCATGCACCGCAGAGGGTTTCTTCAACGGTCGGCGCTGGTGGGCGGCGCCGCTTGCGCCGGCGTCGTGGCGGGTGGTTGCTCGACCCCCGCGCCAAGCCGCGCAGCCGCGCCGCGGGTGAAGTCATTCGAGTTGGAGGAAATGACAGTGGCGGAATTGCAGCGCGGCCTGGCCTCCGGGCATTTCACGGCAGAGGGTTTGGTGGAGAAGTATCGGCAACGGATCAGCGAGGTCGATCAACACGGGCCGCGGCTCAAGACCGTCATCGAATTGAATCCGGACGCGCCGGCCATCGCCCGGGAACTGGATCGCGAGCGAAAGGCCCGAGGACCGCGCGGCCCGCTGCATGGCATCCCCCTCCTCATCAAAGACAACATCGACACCCACGACCGCATGACGACGACGGCGGGTTCGCTCGCGCTGGCCGGGTCAGTCGCGCTGCGGGACGCGTTCCTCGTCGGGCGCCTGCGCGCCGCGGGGGCCGTGCTGCTCGGCAAGGCCAATCTGAGCGAGTGGGCAAATTTCCGTGGCTCGCGTTCGATCAGCGGTTGGAGCGGGCGGGGCGGACTGAGCCGCAATCCTTACGTCACGGATCGCAGCACTTCGGGATCGAGCGCGGGGTCGGCAGCGGCGGTGTCAGCCAGTCTGTGCGCGGTCGCGGTCGGAACTGAGACGGACGGTTCGATTGTCTCGCCAGCGGCTTACTGCGGCGTGGTGGGGCTTAAACCGACGATCGGGCTAGTCAGCCGATCAGGCATTATTCCCATTGCCGCCAGTCAGGACACGGCCGGCCCGATGGCGCGCTGTGTGGCGGACGCGGCCGTCTTGCTCAGCGCGATGACCGGTGTCGATGTCCGCGATGCGGCGACGGCAGCTTCAGCCGGCAAAGCGCAACGCGACTACACGCAGTGCCTCGAGGCCAAGGCGCTGCATGGCGCGCGGCTTGGCGTGGCTCGAAGTCTTTTCAAGTTGAACCGGTTGGCGGACCCGGTGTTGGAAGCGGCCCTGACCGCCCTGCGGCGTGAGGGGGCCATTCTGATCGACCCGGTGAAGCTGCCGTCGCGGCAGGATCTCGGCGATGCAGAGTACCAGGTGATGCTTTACGAATTCAAAGCCGGCTTGAACGACTACTTCACGTCACTCGGCCCCCGTGCGCCGGTGAAGAACATGGAGGAGTTGATCGCCTTCAACGAACGGAACCGGGAACGGGAACTGGCCTTCTTCGGGCAGGAAACACTCATCGAAGCGCAGGCCAATGGACCGTTGACGGAGCAACGTTACCTCGACGCGAAAGCGCGTTGCGTGAAATGGTCGAAAGAGATCGAAGCGCTGTTGGAGTCGAATCAACTCGACGCCATGGTCGCGCCCACCACCGGGCCGGCGCACACGCTGGACCTCGTGGTCGGGGATCGCGGGCTGGGCGGCAGTTCCACGTATGCGGCCGTGGCCGGATTGCCGAGCCTCACCGTGCCGTGCGGGGAGGTGTTTGGACTGCCGGTCGGTTTGTCGTTCATCGCTCGGGCGTGGCACGAGGCCAAGCTGCTCGCGCTCGCGTATGCCTTCGAGCAAGCAACCAAAGCGCGCCAGCCGCCACGGTTCCTGCCCACGCTGGAGTTGGGTTGAAACAAGGCCGCATGGCGTGCGTTGGTCACGCTCGCGGCTTCCCTTGGCTGGAGCTGGCTGACGCTCACCGCCATCGCCCAAGCTTGCAGAGGCACGAGTTGAACGGCGAAAGGGCTGAAGCGTTGCAGCAGCACGCGGGGACGTTGAATCCAGCGGCTACTGGCAGCGTCAACAGGAACTTGAAGACGCGGAGGAAGTCATCCTTCCAGAGTGGCCTGGGAACGGCTTCCTATCTGTGCTTGCCGTCCCGGGTCGGCCGATTCATCTTCCAGCCATGAGCATGTTCAAAGTCAGCATGGTCGCACGGAACACGAAGGATGAGAGTCTCGTCAGCCCGCCAACAGAGGTGCTGGTGGATACCGGTTCCGAACTGACCTGGCTGCCCAAGGACTTGTTGGCCGGCATCAAAGTGGCCCCGGTCCGCCAACGCAGCTTCGCCACCGCCACAAAGCAGAGGGTCACGCGCGAAACCGGTTACGCCATCGTCAGCGCCGAGGGCTTCGAAACAGTGGACGAAGTGGTATTCGCCGAGCCGGGCGATATGGCCTTGCTAGGCGTAAGAACGCTGGAAGGCTTCGGCGTCATGGTGGACAACATTGCCCATCGGTTTGTGGCCACCACGACCATCGTTGCAGTGGCGAAGCATTGAAGACTCCCACTTCTTCCTCGGCAAGCAGTCGTCTCCGTGGGCCAACCCGCAGGCCGACCTCGCCCGCGTGGGGCGCAGCCATGTCATCCTCCCCCGTTTCTCGGATTGCCTTTGGCCTGCTTGAAAGAGCAGGATCGGGCATGAAATCGCGCCACGATCAGCCTGGGGCAGCCAGTTTCACCTTTCGGACAAAGGACGATCCCCGATTTCGCCTACCCGCCCAAGCACCCCGGTGCGCTTTCGTTCACCTTCGTCAGTTGGCCGCACTTTTGTTGGTGGCCTTTGTGCCCCCTGCCCTGCTGGCTGACAACTGGCCCGCGTGGCGTGGCCCGGAGGGAACGGGCACTTGCCGCGAGAAGAAGCTGCCGCTGCGTTGGGGCACAAACCAGAACGTCCGCTGGCGCGTGCCGTTGCCGGCGCCCGGCAACTCAACGCCCATCGTCTGGAGCCAGCAGGTGTTCGTCACCCAGGCCACCCCAAAAGAGAACCGTCGCGACGTGATGTGCTTCGACCAGGGCGACGGGAGACTCCTCTGGCGGGCCGGCACGATCTGGACAGAGAAGGATTCCGGCGGCTCAGCGAATCCACCTTGCACGCCGTCGCCCGTGACCGACGGCGAGCGGGTGATTGCGTGGTTCGGCTCGGCAGGTGTTTTCTGTTTCGACATACACGGACGCGAGTTGTGGCGGCGCGACTTGGGCCGGCAGAAGCACGGTTGGGGCTACGCTTCGTCGCCGGTGCTCCACCGTGACCTCTGCTTGGTGAACTTCGGCCCCGGCCCAAAGAGCTTTCTTGTCGCGCTCGACAAACGCACCGGCCAGACCGTGTGGCAATACGACGTGCCGTCCATCGCGGCCGACGCCAAGTGGGAAGACTACGGCGGCGACTTGAAGGACTGGAAGCGACTCGGCTCGCCCACGATGCCGGAAGTCACCGGCTCATGCGCCACGCCGCTGGTGGTGCGCGCGGACGGGCGGGAGGAACTCATTGTCACGTTGCCCTTGCGCGTGATCGCGCTCGCGCCGCAGACCGGCGAACCGCTGTGGAGTTGCGACGGCTTGAACACCGGCGCTTACAGTTCGCCCTTCTTCGGCGATGGCTTGGTGGGCGCGACCGGCAGCGGCCTGCGCAACGCGGCGATGGCCATTCGACCGGGCGGTGAGGGCGACGTGACCGGGACGCATCGGGTCTGGGATCAGACACCGCCCGGCAGCAAGGGGTGCATTGGCTCCGGCGTGATTTGGCGCGGCCACATCTACCAGGTGACGATGATGGGCTTCGCCCAATGCCTGGACCTGAAGACGGGGCAGACGTTGTGGGACGAGCGCCTTACCGGCACGGGGGCGAAGAATTCCTCCTGGTCCTCTCCGCTGCTGGCAGGCGACCGGCTCTACGTGCCGAACCAGAACGGCGATGTCTTCGTGCTGCGGGCCGGCCCGAAGTTTGAGTGTCTGGCGACCAATTCAGTCGGGGGCGAGCCGATGAATGCGTCGCTGGCGGCGGCGGACGGCGCGCTGTTTCTTCGGACGGATCGGAGGCTCTGGTGCGTCGCGGAGGGAGAACCTCGGTAATGCGAGTGGCTATTACAGAACCCCGGAGATGACGTGAGACGAATCCTGCCTTTTTCCGCTGACCTCTGACTTCTGAACGGAGCCTCCTCACGTCGGCTGCTACAGGTTCACGGCAACGCGCCGCTATGGACCCACTGAAAGGCGTGCTGAATGAGTTCGGTAGCGTTCTTGAGGTTGAGCTTCTCTTTGATGTACTCGCGGTAGGCTTCCACCGTGCGCACACTCAGGTGCAAGTCTTCGGCGATTTGGCGGGTGCCGCGGCCTTCGCCAATCATGCGGAAGACCTCCAGCTCGCGGTCGCTGAGCGAGTCGATGGGCGACCCGCCTTTCTTGAGGCCGCCGCTGACCAGTTGGTGGAGCAGGCGGGCCTGCATTTTGTCGCTGAGGACAATCTCGCCTTTGAGGACCTTGCGGATACCGACCAGGACGCTTTCCGCCGCTTCCTCTTTCATGATGTAGCCCAAGCTGCCGGCACGGAGGACGCGCTCGGCGTAGAGGGATTCGTCATGCATCGAGAGCACGAGCAAAGGCAGGTTGGGGTAGCTGGCCTTGAGGTTCTTGATCAACTCGAGGCCGTTGCCGCCCTTGAGCGAAATGTCCACCACCGCCACGTCCGGCTTGAGACTGCCGGCCAGTTCGAAGCCTTTGGGCGCTTCTTCGGCTTGACCGCAGACGCTGAGGTCCGGCTCCTGATTGATGAGTTGAGCCAACCCCTGGCGCAGGATCGCGTGATCGTCAATAAGAAGAATGCGAGTCTTGCCGTTCTTGCGGGTGGTGGGGTTGACGCGGGCTGACATGGCAACAGACTTAGTGGGCCTCGGCCCGCGGTTTGAAGGTGACGGTCACCACGGTGCCGCCCACGGAGGAAGGCCCGATCTCGAACGTGCCTCCGATGCGGCGCGCCCGGTATTGCATGATTTTCAATCCCAGCCCTTCGGTGCGGCTGCCGGGCTTGAAGCCGGCGCCGTCATCCTCAATGCGAAGCACGTTCCTGTCCGCGTGGCTGCGCAAGGTGACGCGCACGTGTTGGGCCTTGCCGTGCTTGGCCGAGTTGTTGATCGCCTCTTGCACGATGCGGAAGACGTGCGTGGCGACAATGTTGTTGGTGATCTGCGCGGCGGAGTCGCAGTCCAGATGGCACTTGATGCGATAGAGACGCTCCACGGTCGAGGCCAGTTCCTGCAAACCGGTGACGAGGCCATTCTGCTCCAGTTCCACCGGGAAGAGGCCCCGCGCCAGATTGCGCGTCTGCGACAGCGCCTGCATGACGAGCTTGCCGATCTCCGCGGCTTCGGTGGCCTCGTCGGAAAGTTGTTTGGCCGCCAGCTTGCGCTCCAGCGCCTTGCTGAGGAACGTGATTCCCGTCAAGTGCTGGCCCAGACCGTCGTGCAAGTCCTGGCCGATGCGCTGTTGCTCGCGGCTGCTGATTTCGAGAATCTCTTTCTCCAGTTTCTTGCGGTCGGTGACATCCCGGACGACGGCGATGACTTCATCCTCGCCGCACAAGACGCTGTGGGCCTCGAAGTCCCGGAGGTAATCCGGCAGCAGGTGCTGGCAGGTAAAGGTCTGGATGCGCCGGGTCGAGAGCGTCAACTCCAGGTAGTGCATCGCCTGGCGGGCTACCTGGTCCGGCAACAACTCCGTCAGGTTCCGACCGACGAGTTCGATGGACGGCGTGAGGGGCGGGCTGTCTTTCGCCGGCTTGAACTCCAGGATCGTGCCGTCGCGGCGCAGGCGGAACACCATGTCGGGGACCGCGGCCAGCAACGCGCAGAGTTGGGCGTGGTTCTGCTGTTGCGTGGCCTCCAGGTTCTTCAAGTCCGTGACGTCTTCGGCGATGCCCAAGGTGTAGAGCGTTTCGCCCGAGCTATCCCGAATGGGGAACATCCGGTCCCGGATCCACCGCAACGATCCGTCCGGCCCCGCGACTTGATACTCGGATTTGTTCCTGCCTTCGCTCACTGGCTGGCTTGTCCGTTCATGCATCCGGTTTGAATTTCCGGGAGGAGTAGCACCAAGCCAGTCCTCAGGCAAGGCATAGCTTGCCTCACGGTACCGGTGCCAGACCTGTTCGTAGCCGGGGCTGACGTAAATCAGCTCATTCGTTTCGGCATCGCTCAGCCAAAGAAATTTTCCCAGATACTGGCTCATCTGGCGGAACCGTTCCTCGCTCTCACGAAGTCCCTGCTCGGCCAGTTGGCGGCGGGAGGTTTCGACTTCAAGCAGGTCCAGCGCCTCCGCCAAGGTGAGCCGCGGCTTCAGCGGATGGCCGCGGGGCAAGGCGGGCAGCGCGGGCGGCGGCCCGGCGCGGTGGGCGGCAGCAGGTTCCGCCATGGGCACCGACACGTCCATTTCGGCATTGGACGCCTCCCAAATGCTGGGCTCTAAATGTTCAAGTTCGTTCGCCATAAACGCAGGTGGCAGATAGCAACTTCTTGCTGGCGTAACATTTTCTGTACCACCGCGCGCTGGCCCGCTCGGACCGCCGCAATTGGAGACGAACCGTGGCTAGTTTCTGGAAATTGCCTCCGTTCGTCCGTTGCCCTGCCCCTTGAGGTGAACTCCCTGCCGCGGAATCTGCCCTGCTTCAAGACAAGTTCCGTCACAAAGCTGGAGCGCCCAAAGAAGCGGGACAGCGGCCCGAACCGCCTCGCGAGCCACAGCGATGTCACGCCGACGCTTTGGGGAGCGCCTGCCTTGCTGGACGCTATTCCTGCTTCTTGAGACGGGGCCGGCGGCGCAGCCCGTTCTGCAGCCACAAGCTCCACACCATCCACAACGCCTCCCGCACGATCTTGCCCGACATCTTCGAGGTGCCCTGAAAACGGTCGGTGAAGATGATCGGCACCTCGGTCACTTTCAGGCCTTGGCGCCAAATGCGGTGCGTCATCTCGATCTGAAAGCTGTAGCCGTTGGACTTCACCGTCTCAAGGTCGAGACTCAGGAGCGCGCGCCGGCGGAAGCACTTGTAGCCGCCCGTGGGATCGCTGAAGGGCATCCCGGTGATGGTCCGCACGTACATCCCGGCGCCCATGCTCAAGACCAGCCGCTGCAACGGCCAGTTGATGACCCGGATGCCGTCGCAGTACCGCGAGCCAAGCACCAGGTCCGCCTCCTGTGCGGCCTGGAGAAACTTCGGAATGTCGTCCGGGTTGTGCGAGAAGTCCCCGTCCATTTCCATGATGCAATCGTAATCGCGCGCCAAGGCCCACTTGAAGCCCGCGATGTAAGCGCGGCCCAGACCATTCTTCTCGGCGCGGTGCATGACGTGGACCTGCGGATTTGACGCGGCGATCTCGTCTGCGAGTTGGCCGGTGCCGTCAGGCGAATTATCGTCCACGATCAACAGATCCAGCCGGACCGGCAGCGAGAACACTTTCCGGACGAGGTTCGGGAGGTTCTCCCGCTCGTTGAAGGTGGGGGTGATGACCAGGGTCTTGAAGTCCATTCGCGGAAGAGGTCAGAGCGGAGTGATGGAGTGATGGAGTAGTGGAGTGCAGTGGCTGCTGGTCAAGATCGTGAATTTCATGACTCCATTACTCCATGACTCCAACGTCCCGTTCCCTCTCAGGCTTGCGCCGGAATCATGCCGGTCTTCCGGGCGTAGTTGAAAATGCCGCCGGCGTCCACCACCGGACGCACATCGCCGAGCGGCTTGAAAGCGTAGGTCTGGCCAGTCGAGTGGGCCTTCACCGTGCCCGCATCGAGATCGACCGTGACAACCTCGCCGGTCTGGAGCGCGTCGCACAAACGGTCCAGGCACTCGCACGGATAGAGTTCCCCGGTCGCGACGCAGTTGCGGAAAAAGATGCGGGCGAAGCTTTCCGCCAACACCACCTTGCAGCCCGCCGAGCCGAGCGCGATGGGCGCGTGTTCCCGCGAACTGCCGCAGCCAAAATTCTTCCCGCCGATGACGATGGGGTAGTCGCTGTCGAGCTTTCCTTCCTTCACGAAGCGGACCGGGTATTGCGACTCCGGCAAGCCCCACAGCGCGTAGCTGCCCAGCTTCTCGTACTCCTCGGGAATGGTCGGCACGAGATTCAGGAACTGCGCCGGGATGATCTGGTCCGTGTCGATGTTGTCCCGCACCACGTAGGCTGGCCCTGTAAAAACAGATTGCATGGCGGGCAATGTGCGGAGAGGCGGCCCGGTTTTCAACCTGAAAACAGGCGCAAACCGAGAAACTGCTGGAACGGCGGGCACCGGGACGGACGGCTCCACCAATGGAAAGCCCTCTCCCCAGAATTCTGAGGAGAGGGCGAGTCAGACTCGGACGGCCTAATCGTGCCGCGCTGGTTACTCGGGCAGAAGCTTCACGTCGTCGATGTACCAGCCTTCCTCCGTCGGGAGAACCTGAGCATCAGTGTAAAGCCGGAACTCGAGGACGATGCTGCGGCCCAGAAGCTGCGGCGGCAGGGGCAGAGTGCGGAGTTCATAGCCGGTCGTGGCGCCGGCTTCGAGGGAGAGTTGCTGCAACACGGTCGTCCCGGCCGCATCCAGCGCGTTCACGATCGCCCCGTGGAACGTCGTGTCCGGGTAGATGTCGCGCCATTGCTGGAAGGTCAGCGTGGCGCGGCTGACGCCGGTGAGGTTGATCACCGGCGAGCGCAGGTAGCAATCGCTGTAGGGCGCGGGGCTGCCGGTCAGACTGGTGGCGGCCACTTGCGTGCCGCTGACGGCTTGTCCCGGACCATTGACCGGCACGCCGATTTGCCAACTGTCTTCGGCGCCGCCATGCGTCCAGCCCGTCACGCCCGTCTCGAAGTCTTCCGAGAAGATGGCCGACTGGGCCAAAACCGCGAGACGATAGAAGGCCGTGTCACCGGCCGCCTTGTCGAACACGGCTTCACTTAAGCCGCCGCCCAGATCGGTGAACGTGACCGCGGTCTGCTCGGTCCAGTCCAGCGCCTCAAGCTGGCCTTTGCGCTGGACGAGGATCTGCCGGCCCGTGTACGGCGAGGAGAACAGCAGTCGCACCTGGCTGGGCGTCGGGAAGCTGACTTCGCGGATGCGGAACGGCGTGAAGGGTTCATTTAGCGGTTTGCCCACCAGCCCGTTCTGGTAGATGCCGTCGATTTCCTCCGGCGTCAGCGCGCGGTCCCACATGCCCAGGTCGTCCATGTAGCCATTGAAAAGCCGGACGATGGACAGGTTGGGGCCGAAGTTGCCAATGATGAGGTCGTTGGTGATGCCCGGCCCCAACAGGCCCGGCATCGGGTCCGCCAAGGCGCGGCCATTCTTGAAGAACTGGATGGTGCCGTCCTTGGCCACGATCGCCAGGTGTTGCCATTCATTCGTGGTGATCGAATTAGGCGGGGCGAGATACTCGGCTTTGTTCAGGCCGTAGAGCATAAACCGCGAGCCAGCGCTATAGAGGGTGAAGTCGAAGTTGATGTCCTTGCGCACGATACGCCCACGGTCGCCAATGAAGGTCATGGTGCGCGGGTTGATCCAGACGGAGATCGTGGCCTGGCCGTCGAGGTTGAGGTCGGCGGCGTGCGGCACGATGGCAAAGTCATCGGTTCCGTCGAAGTTCAGCGAGTTGCCGATCATACCCACGGTGCCGGACGCAGCACCGTTTTGGATGGCCGCATGGTGGCCGCGACCGGTGGCGTCGCTGGCGGTGGTGCCCGAGGCTTCGTCGAACGGCCAGTAGGCCACCAAGCCCACCGTGAGGTTGGTGACTTCCAGCACCGTCAACACCGCCGGCGGGGCGCTGACCTGTGAGCCAAGATCGTTCTGCACCGTGACGGTGTACTGGCCGGCGTCGGCGAGGGTCAGATTGGTCAAGACCAGTTTGTTGGTGTTGGAATCCAGAATGGACGCGCCGTCGTGTTGCCATTGGTAGGTCACGGGCCGTTTGCCGGTGGCGTTCACAAAGAAATCCACGGCACTGCCGACGTAGCGGGTGGCGGACTGCGGCTGCGCGACGATGACCGGCGGCCCGGCCACGTCGCGGCCGGCCAATTCCAGAATCTCCGCCTCGCTCAAGGTCCTGGCCCAGACGCCCACTTCATCCATCGCGCCGGCGAACAAGTTGGTCAACGTCGCGCTCTCGTCAGACTTGCCCAAGACCACGACGTTGGTATTGGCCGCGCCGAGATTGCCCGGCACCGGATCGCCGATGCGGAAGCCGTTTCTGTAAAAGCTGACCGTGCCGCCGGAGAAGACCACGGCGAAGTGCTGCCATTCATTGAGCTGCAGAATATTCTGCTGCGGCGCGGGAATGCCGTTGGCCCGCAGGGTCGCCCGCACGGTGCCGGGATCGTCCACGGTTTCCAGGTCGAAGTGCGTGCCTTTGCGGAGAATCCGTCCCGTGTTCAGGTAATACGTGCCGGCGAACGTCAGGGTGCCGTAAGACGTGGGCCGAATCCAAAACGCGAACGTGGCGTCGCTGCCCAAGTTCAGGGAGGCGCTGTTGGCGGCCACCACGCGGTTGGATTGGCCGTCAAAGCTCAGCGCGTCACCGACCGCGCCTGGCCCCCACTGACTGTCCGGATCCAGATAGTCCACCAACTGCCCGTCGCGCCCATGCCCGGACGTCTCCGCTGCGGTGAAGCCCGTGCTGTCTTCGAAGCTCCAGATCGCTTCCCGTCCATCGTTGATGCCCGTGACGGGCGTGACCGTCAGTGTGGCTGGATCACTGAGCAACTCTCCCTGATCGTTGGCCATGCGGCAGCGGTACTCGCCGGCGTCGGCTGGTTGGACATTGACCAGCGTGAGGACGTTGGACGTGGCGGCGCGGATTTCATTGGTGCCTTTGAGCCACAGGTAGTGCAACGGCTGCTCGCCGCGGGCGCGCACCTGCAGGACCGCGCTGCCGCCGGCGTAGCGCGTCTGGGACTGCGGCTGTTCCAGGATGGTGGGCGGTCCGCTTTGGCCGGCCAGTTGTTTGATCTCGAAGAGCGAGAGCGCCCGCTCCCAAATGCCCACCTCGTCGATCCTGCCATCGAACCTGGAGCCGGCGTTGGCCGCCGCGTAATCCGAGCCGATGCGCAGCGGCAGGGTGGTCGTGTCAACCGGCGCGGCCACCGCCCGTGTGCCTTTCAACTCCCCGTCCAGATAGATGCGGATCGCCTCGCCATCGAAGGTGCCGGCGATGTGATACCAACGGTTGGCCTCCAGGGCTTGGCCGATGCCGACGCCGAGGTTGGCGGCCGCCTTCTTGACCAGCAGGTTCATGCCGCCGACGCCGAGGCCGTTGGCGTCGCCATTGCCTTGCAGGAGGAAGAACGTGTTCTCCTTCTCCAAGAGGCGATAGGTGTTGCCGTTGACGTTCAGGGGCACACTCGACCGGAACCAGGCCGCCACGGAGAAGCGATTCGCCAGGTTGGCGCCGATGGAAGCGCTGTGCGGCACATCGACGTAGTTGGAGATGGCCCGGTTGAAGGCCAGCGCGCCGTTGAGATCGCTCGGCACCCATTGCGAATCATCGCCCACGTAGTTGAAGAGGGTTCCGTCGTTGTGGTTGGTGGTCGCGTCGAAAGCCGTCAGGCCCGTGGTTTCATCGAAGTGCCAGAACGCTTGCAGACCGTAGTTCACGTTGGTGGCGCCAAGCACCGTCAGCACCGCGGGATTGCTGTTGGTCGAACCTTCCGGGTTGGAGACGACGACGGAGTAGTTGCCAGCCTGGGCCAGCGTCACGTTGGTCAGCAGCAACACCGCACTGTTGGGCGCCGATAAGGACTGGCCATCCTTCCGCCAATCGTAGCTCAGCGGCAACGCCCCGTTCGCTTCCACGGTGAACTGGGCGTTGACGCCCTCATACACGGTCACGGAGGCGGGTTGCGTGGCAATCACGGGCGGACCGCTGGCCACGGGACCGGCCACGCTGGCCCAATCGCGGGCGAGGCGGATTTCGTCCACTTCCAGTGGCAGGTCGGAGAAGTTGCGGACTTGCAGATTGGTCAGGATCACGCCGCTCCCGCCGCTGGCCGCCGCCTGCCAGGAAAGCGGCTCGGCCGCCGGCACCGTCTGGCCCGCCCGGTACACGTTCAGATAGACCTGGTCGGCGGCCGTACTGTGCGTGAGCATTTTGGCCACGACGAAGACGGTTTCGTCGTTCGGAAAGACGTTCGACACGACGGCGATGTTGGCCGCGTTGTTATCGGCCACGCCCACGATCGCGTCCGCGGCGTTGGTCGCGCCGAAATGCCAGCGGACGTTGCCGTTGATGTCGCGGAATTCAAATTTGAAATTGCCCTGCCGCTTGACCAAGGCGCTGAAGAAGTAGTTGCTCCCTTCGGTCCCCAGCGGGATCGATGTGCCCAGTTGCCGCAGCGCCTCGCCGTTCACACTGAAGACGACACGGCTGCCCACGACCGTGTGAGAGACGGTCACCGGGAACGCCAGGCTGACGCCGTCGTTGGACAGCGGGGTGTCGGCGTCCGGGTCCTGCCAAGCGTTGGCGCCCCAGCCGGTGCCGCCGGCTTGGCCGCCCAAGGCAGCGCCGGCGTAGTCGAAGCCGTCATATTCGAGCAACTGGGCGGGCGCGAGCGTCGCGCCGCCCAAACACAGAGCGAGCACCGCCGTCCATAGGGTGCGGCCCGAGGCGAAACGAACAGGAGTCATGTGCGGATTCATGGAGTTGTGGGGTTGAGGTTGAGTGCTGACGGGAGAAACGGAAAGCGTGGGTTCGCGGCAGGGTCAGGCGGAGACTCAAGGGTTCTCATCGCCGCCATGCATGAACACATGCGAACTGCCGAAGATGAGCTTGGGATACCGGATCCACGGATCCATGGCCTTGACCCATTCGGCATGGCCGTCGAGAAAGCCTTGGTTGGCGCCGGCCGGCGCTCCCTTGTTGTAGTGGTTCGCGCCGTGCATGTCAGGATTCGGATCGCCCGGCCGCCCCCACGAGCCGTTCAACTTGCGCACCAGATCGGCGAACAACACCGTGTAGTAAGGCTGGTCAGTGACCCGCTGGGCGAAGGCGGTCCGGCCCGCGGGCACCACGCGCTGGAGGGCCGAGTTGTTCTGGTAGGTCGGCTCCCCGGCAAAATAGAGATAGCCCATCACCGTGAACTGGCCGCCGGGCCATTCCCAGAAATCGTCCCGGTTCCAACTCAGATTGGACGGGCAGTAAAACACCTGGCGAGGAAGGTTGTAGTTGGTGTTGAATGTCTCACGGAAGCTTCGGCTCACCCAGTAGGGCGCTGAGGTGGGGGTGCTGCCGCCGCCGCGGGCCAGGGCGTTTTCATTGTCATCGGCGTAGAGCAGCGCCGCGAGGGTCCACTGCTTGATGTCGTTCATGCAACTGATCCGCTTGGCCCTTTCCTTGGCACTCGCCAGCGCCGGCAGCAGCAGCGCCGCCAAAATGGCGATGATGGCAATCACCACCAGCAATTCGATCAGAGTGAATCCCCTGCGGGTCCGCCGCCCGCCCTTCGCCCCGGTTGTCCATTGCGTCGTCTTCATGGTCTGTGTCGTGTTGGAGAAAGTTTCGGTCGTCAACCGGTTCACTGCCCTTCAAAGGGCCGCGGGGATGGCGTTACGCCCGTTGCTCCCAAAGCACGCCACGCCGCCGGGTGGCCTACCTGGTCGAGGTCAGAGCCGCGCGGGAGCGGTCGGTTGTGGCGTTGATACATGCGATGGATGCTACCATGCGAACCGGGCCGAACAACTAGACTTCACGGCTTTATTCTTAGAATTCACGGCGTCGGAGAGCGCCCGCCACATGAGCTTCTTTCAGAACGGTAGCCGCCGACGTGAGGAGGCTCTGTTTCCATTGGAGTTTGAGCCTCCTCACGTCGGCGGCTACGGGGTTTTGACATCGCCTCACCTGCCGGCGCTTTTGCGCGGAGCCGCGTCAGGACGGATCGACCGCGTACCCCGCCTCGCGGAAGCGCTGCAGCTTGTAGAGGAGCGCGCGCCGGCTGATGCCGAGGGCCTTCGCGGTTTCGGTCCGGTTGAAGGCATGCTTGCGCAGCGAGTGGAAGATGGCCTCGCGTTCGATCTCCTCCAACCGCTGTGCGTCTGCCGCCTCCGCGCCGGGCTGCGGAGGCTGGTCCGCCGCGGCACGCACGCGGGTGGGGAGGTGTTCCGGCAGGATGAGTTCGCCGCGTGACAGCAGGGCCGCGCGTTCCATGGCGTTGCGAAGTTCGCGCACGTTGCCGGGCCACGCGTAGCGCGCCAGACAGTCGGCCACGGACGAAGAGAACCGCGCTTTGCCCTGCGTGAACTCCGCCATGAAGCAACTGGCCAGCGGCAGGATGTCCTCCGGACGCTCCCGCAACGACGGAATGTTCAGCTCCACCACGTTCAGCCGGTAGAAAAGGTCTTCGCGGAAGCGGCCCGCCTTGACCTGCTCTTCCAGATTGGTGTTGGTGGCGGCGAGGATGCGGGCATCGGTCTGGTTTTCCCGGCTGGAGCCGACGCGATGAAAGCAGCCGTTCTGGGTCACGCGCAGCAGCTTGGCCTGAAGCTGCGGGGACATCTCCGCGATTTCGTCGAGCAGGATGGTGCCGCCGTTGGCCTGCTCAAAGCGTCCGATCCGCTGGGCCACGGCCCCCGTGAACGCGCCCTTCTCGTGGCCGAACAGTTCGCTCTCCAGCAGCGTCTCCGGGATGGCGGCGCAATTCACCTTCACCAGCGGCCCCGCGGCGCGCGGACTCCAGGCATGGAGCACGTCCGCCAGCACTTCCTTGCCGACGCCGCTCTCGCCGGTGATCAACACGCGGCTCTCCGACGCGGCGATGAGCGACGCATCGCGGAACAAGGCGAGCATGAGCGGGCTGTGGGCCACGACGTGGGCGGGCAGGCGTTTGTTGTCGCTGAACTTGGGCGGACCGGACTCCTTCAAGCCGGTGGCTTGCTGGACGCTCAGGAGCAATTCGTCGAGGTCGATCGGCTTGCTGAGGTAGTTCACCGCGCCATCGCGCATGGCCACGACGGCATCGCGGATGTTGGTGTAGGCGGTGACAAGCAGGACGGGCAGCACAGCGTGCTCCTTGCGGGCGCGCCGCAACGTCTCCAGACCGGAGATGCCCGGCATCCGCACGTCGGAGATCATCATGCTGAAGTCCTGTTGGCGGAGAAGGTCCAGCGCGGTTTCGCCGGACGGCACGGGCACGGTGTCGAAGCCCTGGCTGCGCAGAAACGAATCCAGCAAGCTGCGCTGCCCGGCGTCGTCATCGACGATCAAGATGCGCGGGGCTGGCGGAAGGGTCTTGCGAGCGTCAGACGGCATACGCCCGAATGTACCAATTCCGAAGCGCGTGCCAATGGGATTTCCCGACCGTGGCGGCCTCAATCAGACGGCCAGAAAACAGGGTCACAGGCGCAACGAGAATGACGTCTGTCCGCTGCCCGACGGGATCGGGTCGGACAAGGGCGATATGTCCTCCAGCCCCGCACCGGCGAGTTCGGGGATAACGACAAGTGGTTTGACAAGGTCGAAGGCCCGCTGGGCGATGCGTTTCATCGCGCCGCGCGGGAATTGGGTTTGCCGGAGGATGCGCGCCTCAAATACGAGGCCTCCGCCACCGCCCAGGAAATCCACGCCGGAGCCTTGGCCGTGCCGTCACGCGAGCTTCAAGTGGCTCATGCGGAACACGGCACCCCGCGGCTCGTTGGGCAGGCATTCGATTTCCCAGCCGTGGGCCAGCACGATTTGCTGAACGACGGCCAGCCCCAGACCGGTGCCCTTCTGGTTGGTGGTGACGTAGGGCTTGAAGATTTCCTTGCGCCGCTCCGGCGGAACACCGGGTCCGTTGTCGCGGATTTCCAGAGTGGCTTCCGTCGGCGCGGACTTTTGCAGGAAGACCTCGATCTCTCCCGCCGGCTCGACCGCCTGGATGGCGTTGAGGAGCAAATTGAAGAGGGCTTGCCGGAGCAGTTGTTCATCGGCCTCGATGGTGACGGCTTCCTTGGCGACCTGCAACCGGATGTTCTTCTCTTCGAGGTCGCAGTTCAATGCGCGGACGACTTCGCCCACCACCTGGCCCAGCGCCAGCGGCGTGCGCCGGACTTCGCGCGGCCGCGAGTAATTGATGAACTCGTTCAACTGCGCGGTCACGCGGTCGGCTTCATCGACGATCTCGCGCGACTTCTTCCGCACCTCGGGCGGCGCTTCCTCCTGCTTCGAGATCATCTGCGCCAAGCCCCGGATGATGTTGAGCGGATTGCGCGTCTCGTGGGCCAGACCGGCGGCGGCGAGATTCATCTCCTTGAGGTGCGTGGTCACTTCGCTGGCACGAACCAGGCGAATCTGGAGGTCGGAGGACTTGGCCTGGTTGCGCCACGCCACGCCCAGGCCAATGACCGAGACGCTGGCGAACAGGCCGATGATGGAGCGCAGCCAGAAATCCTGCCGCGCCACCGCCCGCAACGGCGCGGTGGACATGACCACCACGAAGCTATGCACGCCTTGTTTCTGGAGCACCGACTTGAATTCCTCTTCGCTCATCCAAAACGGGCGCGAGAAGCGCGGGCGTCCATCCGGCGAGCCACGGCGCCGGCCCCAGCCTCTGCCGGGCGGCGGCGCGCCAGGCCCGTCCGTGTCGTTCGTGGAACGCGGCGAAGGCCCAAAGTCCGAGTTGGTGCCGGGCGGACGTTCGATGTCAAAGGGCGGAAACATATCTTGCCGCGACAGGACGATGGGCGGATTCGTCCGCTCCAGGTCGGAAGTGACGTTGGTGCCCAGGGCCACGAGGTTCATCACCGCCACGCTCTGATCGCCCCAGGATTCGGCGGGCCGGACGCCGCCTTTGGGTTGGGGATCAACGAGGACGCCGGCGGACACCACGACTTCACCAGCTTCGTTCAAGAGCGCCACGCCCTCGACTTCGCCGGGGTGAACCAAGTCTGCCAGGGCTGCTTCCAGCCGCTCCTTGGTGATGACGCCGCCGAAGTGCCGCTGCGAGCGGAGCACGATGCCCAGCGCGGTGGAGACGTACCGCGCGCGGTAGATCAGGCCCGCCCGCGCCGCTTCCTTGACGCGAAAATGTTCCGCCACCAGCCAGCCCATCAGCACGACCCAGGCGGTCAGCAGCGCGGCGAAGATCAATAAATTGCGGCGGTTCATTTCAGGGCGCGCTCCAACTCAGGGCGCGTTCACCTTCACCACTTCTTGCCGGAGGCATCCAACTCACCCAGTTTCTGCTGGTTCGCAGCGCGCGCGGCGGCTTCCTGCTCTGGCGTCAGGCCAGTGCTTGCGGCCGCGCCCCGTTTGGTGGCGGGATGGTTCAAGCTGTTCCTCCTCCCGTCATCCGGGGCGGGAGCCGTGTTCTCGATCTTCGGCGGCAGCGTGTCCAGGAACTTGTTCAGCTCTTGTTCGGTGAAGGCATTGGGCGCGAACACATTCGCCTTCTCCCGTGTGGACAACGCAGCCAGTTGCGTCGGCGCCTGCACGATCTGGGGCGTGAGGAAGATGAGCAGTTCGGTCTTCGCATCGGTCGTGGTCTTGCGCTTGAACAACGCGCCCAGGCCGGGAATGTCGCCCAGCAGCGGAATCTTGCTTTCGGTCTGCGATTTCTGGTTCTGGATGAGGCCGCCGATGATCACGGTCTGGCCGTCGGGCGTCACCACCACGGTATCGGCAGAACGCTTGTCAATGAACGGGGCGTAGGCACCATGCACGATGTCGATCGGCGTCTTGTCGGTGGGGGAGACGGAAGAAATCTCCGGCGAGACGATCATTTCCACCATGCCGTCGGAGGTGATGAACGGCGTGACGCGGAGGATGATGCCCACGTCCGTGTAGGTGATGCCGTTGATGGCGTTGCCGTACTGGTCGTAGCGGACGCTGGTGACGAGCGGGACGGTTTGGCCGACGACAATCGTGGCGGGCTGGTTGTTGCGCGCCAACACCGACGGGCGAGACAGTACTTTCGCCTTCCCGGCGCTGGCGATGGCTTTGAGGGTGACTTGATAATCCTTCCCCAGAATCTGGTAAAGCCCGCCCGCTGCCGGCGAGGCTATCGCGCCGAGCTTGGCAAAATCCGCTAACGGCACGCTGTTCGTCAAGCCGCCCAGACCGAAGAGATTGCCGGCGGTGCCCGAGGTGGTACTGTCGAGGCCTTTCTTGACTCCGCCCTCGAAGCCGATGTCGGTGCCATCATTGTGCGTGACTTCCAGGAACACCACCTTGATCAGCACCTGCGGTTTGGGGCGGTCCAGGTTGGTGATCACCTGCGACACAAACTCGCTCGTCTCGTCGTCGGTGATGACAATGATCCGGCGCGTTTCGGGATCGCTCGAGACGGTGGCGTCGCCGACCATGCTGTTATTGAGGTATTGGCGGCTGCCGCTACTGCTGCTGCTGCGGCCCGTGCCGCCAGTGCCGAAACCACCGGTGCCAAAGCCGCCGCGCTGTTGGGCGTGAGCGACCGTGGCCAAGCAAAGACAGACGCCCAGCGCGAGGCCGCTGAAGTTGCGCTGCCAGTGAGAAAATTGGAGGATCATGTTGGTTGGGACCTTTCTTCGTGCGTGAAGTGTTGGCATCGGATGACGTGCCTGTCAGTTACCGCCCAGGCCGCTGCCACCGAGGCTGCGCGAGCCGCCGGTACCGCCGGAGCCAAGGCCGCTGCCCGAAGTGTTTTGGTTTTGCGTGCTCCGGGTGTTGAGCCGGCTATTCTGGTTCTGGCTGTTGCGGCTGTTCATGGTGCCGGTCTTGTCGAACATGTTGCGAAGGATTTGTTCGACCTCCTGCACGTCGGCGTTTTCGAGCGAATAGACAAAGACCTTCTGCTTGCGGCGCGGGTCCGCGTCCAACTGCTCGATCATGGCGGCGATCTGCACCATCATGTCCTTGGCCGCGCTCACGACCACGGACGACGTGCGCTGGTCGGGCACCGCAAGCACCCGGCCCATCTTCTTGGTGCGATCACTCTGCTGGCCCGAGGCGCTGGTTTGCCCGCGCCCGCCGCCGAACTGACTCCGCCCACCGCCAAACATGCCGCCTCCGCCAAAGCTGAAGCCCCGCCGGTTGCTGTTCTGGTCGTTGCTCCGACTCTCATCCGGGAACAGCCCGGCTAGGAGGTCGGCCATTTCGACTGGGTCGGCGAATTTCAGCCGGAAGACGCGCACTTCGGTCACGTCCTCCACATCGACGTCGATCTCTTCCACCAGCTTGTCGATGGTGGGGACTATGTCGTCTGGTGCGCTGACGACGAGAGCGTTGCTCCGGTCGTCAGAAGTGGCCAGGACCTTGGGCGTTGGAGCGCGTCCGCCACTGCCCCCTCCGCCCCCTCCGCCACCGCCATCGCCGCCGGGGAAACCGCCGGGGCCGCCCCCTCCCATGCCCCGCATCCGTTGGAAGAACTGCGCCCGCAAGTCGTTGCCGCTCCGCGAACCAGAGTCCTGCGCTTGGAACAAGTCCTTGATCACGGTGGCCACGGTCTTGGCGTCCGCGTACTTGAGGGGATAAACCCGGATGGTCGCCGAACTGGACAGGGCCGTGTCGAGGGCCTTCACGATTTCGGCCATGCGGCGGATGTTGGCCTGGGTGTCCGTGATCACCAGCGCGTTGCCGGCTTCGTTGGCCGTCATGGTCGCCGTCATGGGCATGAGCGGCTGCAAATCCTTCGTCACCTGAGCGGCGTTGATGAAGCGCACGGGAACGATCTGCGTGACGATTTCCTCGTTCTTCGGGATTTCATTGGGCTCGTTGCCCCGCTTGACCGGGATGTCGCGGGTCTTGGCCGAGTCGCGCGACACGATGGTCAAGGTGCGGTCGTTGCGGATGGCCGCGTAGCCGTTCTTGTTCAGGACCGCGTTCAAGAGGCTGACGGCTTCGTCCTTGGTCAACGGCTGGTTGCTCCAGACATCGACGGTGCCGCGCACCGGGGTGTCCAGCACAATGATGAAGCCGGCCGCGTCGCTCAGATAGTTCAAGACCATTTCCAGCGGCACGTTGCGGAAGTTCAGGCGCAATCCGTCCGAGCCGTTCGTGCCGCTGGCCTGGGCGGGCGGGGCGAAGGTGGACGGCGAATCCGGCGCGGCCACGGCTGGCGGCGGCGCAGGCGGTTGGGTGGCGGGTGCCTCCGGATTGGCTGGAGTTGGCGCGGCCAAGCCCGGCTGGGATGGCACGTTTGTCGGCGAGTCCGCCGCGGCGAGGGCAAACCCCGCCGTCATTCCGGCCGCCAAGAGAAGAGTGGTGATGGTTTTCATTTGTTCATTTCCTGTTCACGTCGCTGCATCAGTCGTTTGAGAATCTCGTTTTCGTCGGCGCTGGCCGCTGCCGGCGCGGTGGCGGCGGGCGCGGCTTCTGCGTTGGCGGCCACAACACCGGGTTCTGCGTTGGTACCGGCGGCTGCCGAGGGGGCGCTGGCCGCGGTGGTTGGGCTGAAGCTCGAAGACGACTCCGAGCGCATGGACAAACTCCATTCGCCGTCGTCCACGCGGCGCATCTGCATCCCCATGCGCAACTCCACGCAGTTGGTGCCCGTAGCGAGCTTCACTTCGTTGTGTCCCACCTCCGCGAGCTTGTAGCCGGCGATGGTGTCGGCGGGCTTGAGCACTTTCCTGAACTCGTAGCTGCTGCCGTCGAAGAAAGCGAACTGGCCCTTTTCGTAGCTCATGGTGCCCACGAGCGCGAACGAGTCGATCCGCGTGGGCCGCCGGTATTCGCGCCGTTCGTCGCGCTGCCGGCGCGGCGAGCGGTTCGGATCGAAGATGTTCCGGTCGGTGAGGATCTTGAACGACGCGAAGTCCAGCCGGCCAGAGCCGCCGGCAGTGCTGGCGGGGCGGGATGGCAGGCTGACCGCGTTCGTTTCTGCGGCGGCGTTGGTGGACGCGGCTTCGTTCGTCGGCGCGATGCTGTTCGCGATCACGGGGCTGTTGGTGGGGAGAACTTCATTGGTCACGGCCGCCGTATTCGTCGCCGCGCCCGCTTCAACGCTTCCACTCTTCACCGCTTCAACGAGCGCGTTGGTGGCAGAGGGCGTGTTCGTCGAAGCAACGAGGTGCGGTTCCTGCGCGACCGCCGCAAATCCGCTCAAGACTGCAAGCGCCATCGACGCCAGCAGCACGCCCGCCCGCCCGACACCACGTCGGGACTCTGGTTCAAATATGTTTCGCATCGGTTTCATTGCGCCCGCGAGTTCAGGATCAGGCCGCTGATCTGGAGGCCCAGCGAAATCTGCTGGCCTTCGTTGTCCCGCGCGTTCATCTCCACGGACTCGAGCTTAAGCCCCATGGGGTCCTTTTCAATGTTGTAGAGGAAGCGCGTCACCGTGGCGAGACTGCCGAAAGCATCGACGCGGCATTCCAGCGAGGTGTAGTCGTCCGCCTCACGCTTCTGCGGGGTGATGGAGGTGACGCTGACGCGACTCTCGCGCGCCCAGTAATCGAACGCTTGCAACAGCCGTTGCTCGGCAACGGAAACGTCGTTGGGCAACGTGTTCTTGTTCATCTCGTCCCAGCGACGGCGGATGCCCTGCTCGCGCTGGAGCAACAGCCCGCCCTGGTTGATCTTCTTGCGCAATTCGGCGATCTGCGCCTTCCGGTCGTTCCAACTCCGCCAGAGTGGCGAGAAGAGTAATTTGTCGGCCGCAAAATAGGCGACGGCCCCGATGGCCACGAGGGCGAGCAGTTGTTGGCGGTTCTTGAAATTCATGGTTCTCTTCCCTCGCTCCACAGGTAGTCGAATTTGAACTGGATGGGGGACCGGCCCCGGATTTCCCGGTGAACGTCCGCCACGCCCGGGGCGGAACTGATCCGCTCCAGCATTTTCAGCAGCGCCTGGTTGTCGCGCGCAATGCCAGAGCAAGTGACCGCGCCTGGCTCGCGGATTTCGACCGATTTGGCAGAGACGACGCCGTCTTCGGGAAAGGCCTCGGTCAGTTGCCGCAGGATGCTCAGGCTGCGCAACGTGTCGTCGAACCACGGACGGAACTGGCGGATGCGCTGTTGCGCGCCGTCGAGGTCGCGGACCCGCGCCTCCATCTGCGACCATTGGGAACGGAGCCACCAGAGTTGGATCTGCTGGAAACCGAACAGAGCCAGGACGACGAACGCCACCGCGCCGGCCACCACCGCCGCGCGTTGCAGCGTGCCGGAGGAATACCGCGTGACGAGTTGTTGCAGCGCGGTCACTTTGGGCGGCAGAAACTCGAACTCCGCGCCGCGGCCCGCCAGCGGCCACGCGGCGAGGCTGAAGGCTGGCGAGACGGAGATGTTCATCGGCAAATGCACGCCGAACTCGTTGGCGGAATAGGTTTCGACCAGTTCCACCTTCAAGCCCGCCGGCTCGAACCGGTCCCGGAACTCTTTGGCCAACTCCTGGGCCAGTTCGCGCGGGCCGAAGATGCGGACGCGCCGCACGGCATCGCGAAATTCCGCCGGCAGTTGCCCTAGCGTGATCCGCGCCTCGCGCGCCACCAGGTCGGTGTAAAGTTGACGCCGCCCGGCCTCGTTCTCGATCGCGCCTTCCAAGGCCCGCAGCGCGACCACGCCGCCGCCGCACGTGATTTGCATCCCCACGTGGCTTTCGCCCACGACCAGCGCCATTACTCCGTTGGAGGTTTCGGCGGCCGGGGGTTGCAGCGCCGCGAGGCCCAGAGAGAAACTCACCGGCTTGAGTTGGGCGGCCCGCAGCACCCGCTCCAGCAGTTCGAGATGGTTGCGGGGAATCCCAATCTGAGTGGCGTGCCTTTCGCCGGATGCCGCCTGTTGGCGCGACGTGGCCACCATCAGGGTCGTCACGTCGCACGGGAAGCCGCGCTCGGCTTCGATCTGGAGGAAGCCCGGCACGTCCGCCTCGGCGAGGTCGGGGATTTTTGTGTGCGTGATGAGCGCCCACTTGAGCGGCACGCCCACGACGCAGTGGCGTTCCCGCACGCCCGCGGCGTCGAGGTGATTGCGAATCTCCCGCCCGACGAGTTCGGGATCGTTGGTAAGCGGGTCGAGGGAAAGCGTGGCGGAGAACGGCGGCTGCGCTTGCAACGAACCGTTGGTGCGCCGGAGAACGACGCCGTCAAGGCGGCTGCCGTCCAGCGTGAGTCCCAGGAGGCTGGAGAGCTTCTTGCGTTTGGACAAACCGAGTTTTTCCAGGTCGATCATCGTGTGGCTCCCTTCGCAACCAGCCAGGTCTGGCGGACTTCCCGGCCCAGCGCCCAGCCCAAATGGCTGAGGTCTTGCCGGTAGAGAATGGTGGGCGTGCCGTTGCTCAGGTCAAAGATGTATTTCACCCGCCGGTAGCCGCGGCCGTACGGCCCCACCGCCGCAATGTCCGCGGTGAACTGGTAGCTCTTCACCGTGATGTAGTCTCCCGCGGCCAGCGTCTGGAGCACCGAATCGTTGTTCTGGCCAATCGCCTCCACCACCCAGGCGATGGAGTTGGTGATGCGGTCGAGATTGGCGTCGCGGTAGCTCACGAGTTGCAGCGCGAGGTCGGTGGTGATGCCCGGCAGGCAGCAGAGCACAGCGGGGCTGGCGGTGGTCACGTTCACACGACCGACGATGTAGGTGCCGCTCGCCACGGTCAGGTTGTCAGCGATGACGCCAAACTCGTCGGCGGTCATGCCGCTGCGCATGAAGAACTGAAGAGGGCTGGCGAAGGTGGTGGTGTTGCCGAGTCTGGCCCGGATGGCGGAGGCCCGGGAGGCGTCGAAGTTCGTTTGCAGAAGAGAGGTCAATTGGTCCGTGTTCAGATTGCGGAGGCTGAACTTCTGCGAGCCATCGGGACGCAGATTTGGCTCACGGGAATAGACCGTGAAGTATTCCAACAGGCCGGGGTCGGCGAGGTTGTTGCGGTCCTGGTCGTATTCATCCGGATCGAGGACGCCATTGCGGTTCGAGTCTTCGCCCTCCAGCAGTTCTCGGCTGGCGCCATAGACGAGCCGGAGTTCATCGACCGTCTCGAAGTTGGTGCTCTTGCAGAGGTAAGGTGGATGGAGCGCCGCGTAGGTTTGCGAGCCGGTGCTGTTGGTGCTGCGCCACTGGATGATGTAATCCGACAACTCCTGCGTCATGTTCGGCAACAGGTCGAGCATGTTGGTGTTGGCGCTGTTCAAGTTCAGCTTGGAGGCCTCGTCCACGAGCGCGAAGAACGGCTGCGTGAGCGGCGTCTGGCTGTCGTAGTTGCGCCCGATGAACCAGAAGTGCGCGTCGCCCACCGGCACCGCCTCGCGATAGTACGTGGTGTAATCGGGCAGGACGCCGTTGGTGCCGTGGTTGGCCAGGACATAGGCGGCGTAACGAGCGCCGGCTTCGATGGCCTGCTCGGCGGCCAGGGCGCAAACGCGGTTGTCGGAGGCGCGCAACTCGAAGCCGGTCGAGTTGGCAAAGTAGAGCGTGACCGCCACGAGGCCGAAGGTGATCCAGAGAACGATGATGAGGACGGAGCCGCGCTCGAACGCCCGACGCACCGGATTCGCCGGGCGCATCCGATTCTCTCTGCTGAGGAGATTTCCATTGGATTCAGGGAGGAATCGGAGGAGTTGGAACCGAGACTCCAATTCCTCCCTGAATCCAATGGAGACTTCGCCTCTGCTGCGCATGGTGGTTGAGGGGCTGCGCAGTCTCATTGCTCACCTCCGCTGGTAGCGGTGCTGCTGGCGTTGGTCTGAACCTGCATCGCCACCGGAATGAACAGTTCGATCGGCTGGCGATTGCGGCTGTCTGCCTCCCGCTCCGTGGCGAGGAGAAGACGCACCCGGATAGCGGTCGGCAGGTTCGTGTCGGTAAGCGTGGTGTCCCAAACCGAACGCCAGTCCGAGCCGGTGCAGCCGAGAAATTCCAGCGCCTCCACATCACTCAGGAGCCGCTGCGCCACCGCTTCCTCGGTGGTGGTGGCGAGGAGATTGCGTGTGACGCACCGGACCAAGTCCTTGCCGTTGGCCCGCGACGGATCAAGAGGTTCCTGAAGCTGGTAAATCACTTTCTGGATATCGCCCCACGGCGCGGCGTCGTTGATGGCCCCCGTGGTTGTGAAGAACTCGATGCCGGGAGCCTGCGGCATTCTCGTGCTGCTGCTCACCGGCCCGATCTTGAACGACGGCGCCATCATCCCGCCCGGCGGCACAATGTTCTGCAGGTCGCGGCGAACCAAGTCCAAGACGTGGTTTAAGGAGTGGGAAGCGTCGAGCGCCTCAGTCGTCCGGTTGCGCAGACGCAGCGCGCCGTAAAAGACCGTGTTGATGGCGGCCAGCACGATGCTGAAGATGACGACGGCCATCAGCAGTTCGATGAGCGTGAAGGCGCGCGAGGCTGACTGGGCAGCGAGACGGCGAGACGGTGAAGCGGCGAAACAGCGAAGCGCCAGAGCAAGCAACTCGCCGTTTCTCCGTTTCGCCGTTCCGCCGTTTCGTTGGTTTTGTCTCAGTCTCATTGCGGCATCGTGCCGGGCGTGAGCGTGCTCAGGCGCACGAAATAATCGCGGCTTTGCACGGCGTAGGTGACTTCCACAGAAAGCAACTTCGGCGCGTAGAGGTTCCCGTCCTGGCTCCACGTTTCGTTGCGCAGGGTCCAACGAAACTGCCGATCCCCCTCCACGAGCGTGCCGTTCTGGACGGATTTGCTCCAGTTGGTGGTGACGAGGCTTTCGTTGAGGAGCCGTTCAGCAACGCGCGCTGCCTGGCCCTTCCGGTCCGCCACCGTGCCAGCGAGACTGGCGATCTGCAATCCCTGCACTGCCACGGGGATGACGATGGCCATGAACAGCAGTGCCGCCAGCACCTCAGCGAGCGTGAAGCCAGCCTGCGCGCGCTCAGCGGGTGACTTCTTCCCATTGATTGAATTGGTTGGTCTGGCTCCGAATTTCATAACTCTCTCGGTTGCGGGACAGCGCCAGCCACAACGTGTCGCCGTTGCGGTCGAACAGGCGCAAGGTTTGGGCGCTGGTTTCGCTGAATGTTCCATCCGGCTGGAAACGAATCGACGGCAGGTTCCGATGTGCGCTGCGGGAGCGCGCTCGCAAGGCGTTGGCTTTCTCGATCGCCGTGGCGGAGGCGAAGCGGTTTCCGCCCAGCAACGAGTTCACGCCGCTCGTCGTGCCGGAGGTGACGACCTCGACCTCCAGGTCGTCGTTGAGTTGGTATTCCGTGGCCTTGGCCTCGACGAGATCGGTGTAACCGCTCTCCTCCTCCACACCGTAGCTGCGTTGTTTGGCATCCACCCACAGCACCATGGGCACGCCCTCGTACACCGCGCGGCTCTGGGCCAAGCGCGTGAGTGCGAGCAGGCGCCGCGCTTCGGAATCCAGCGCGCGTCCGCGGAAGAAATTGGCGAGAGTGGGCGACGCCACAGCAATGACCACGGTGAGGATCGTCATGACGAGCATCAACTCGACAAGCGTGAATGCCCGCCGGCACGATTTCTCGGCGCGGTTACTTCTTTTGTTGCCAGTTCGTGACGTCATCATCGCCTCCGACTCGTCCGTCCGCGCCCATCGACATCAGGTCGTAAGAGCCGACGTTGTGCCGGCCCGGGCATTCGTAGATGTAGTCGCTGTTCCACGGGTCCTTGGGAATGTCCTTCAAGTACGGCCCGTGCCACTTTTGGGCGTCGCGCGGTTGGACCACCAGATCCTGGAGGCCGCTCTTGCCCTTGGGATAGTAGCCGTTGTCCACCTCGAAAGCATCGAGCGCAGTGCTGAACGATGCGATCTGGGTTTGCGCGGCCGTGATGCGCGCCTGCTCAGTGCGCCCGGCGAACTTGGGCACGACGATGGCCGCCAGGATGCCCAGGATGACAAGCACCAGGAGCAGCTCGATCAAGGTGAAACCGCGTTGGGAACGGCGGGGTAAATCCGAGATCCGAGATCCGAAATCCGAAACAAATCCGAAGTTCGAAATTCCAAATCCGAAACGATCTTGGGCCGATAGGGTTTGGGGCTTGCCCATTCGAATTTCGAGTTTGTTTCGGATTTCGGATTTCGGATTTCGGATTTCGGAGTGGGTGAGCAGTTTCATGGCGTTTGGAGTGATCTGAGTTACTTGATGTATTGCTGCAGGGTGAAAATGGGCAGGACCATGCTGATGAAAATCGTCCCGATGAAGCCGGCAATGAAGAACAACATCAGTGGCTCGGCAAACGCCACCGCCGTCTTCAACTCCCGGTCCAGGTCGCCTTCGGTGACATTGGCGATGCGGACGAGTTCCGCGTCCAGCTTGCCGCTCTCTTCCGCCACCGTGATCATCTCCAGCACCGCGCCGCTGAAAAGGCCCTTGCAGTCCGCCAAGCTGGCGC
Source organism: Verrucomicrobiota bacterium (assembly GCA_016219875.1). GTDB lineage: Bacteria > Verrucomicrobiota > Verrucomicrobiia > Limisphaerales > JACRJZ01 > JACRJZ01. Next base: position 58,466 of record JACRJZ010000151.1, read on the forward strand.
CAAGTTGCCCGCCTTGCTGAACGCGCTCGATGGACTGCGACACCGCATCGACGAGGATTTGGTTGCCGATGGACTTGCGCGCGACGTTCAGGCCCTGCACCAGCGGCACGCCCGCGCCCAACAGGGTGCCCAGCATCCGGCAGAAGCGCGACATCGCGAACTGCGCCACCAGCGGACCGACGAGCGGGGTGCGCAACATGAGTCCTTCCCACACCCGGCGGCCTTTTTCCGAGGCAAACCAGTTGCGCAGGATGAACCCAAGGACCACCAAGCCCACCAAGACGAACAACCCGTACGAGCGCACCACTTCACTCGTGGAAACGACCAGTTGCGTCGCCATCGGCAACGCCGCGCCGAAGCCCGCGAACACGGACTGAAACCGCGGAATGAAAAACGTGAGCAGGAACACGACGACGCCCAGCGCCAGCACCAGCAGGATGGCCGGATACAGCATCGCGGTCAGGACCTTCGAGCGCAGTTCCTTCTCGCGCGCCTGGAAGTCGGCGATCTGCGCCAGGACCAAGTCCAGGAACCCGCCCGTCTCGCCCGCCTGCACCATCGCCACATAGACTCGCGGAAAAACTTTGGGCGACTTCGCCATCGCGTCGGCCAGCGACATGCCGTCCACGACCAAGTCATAGACTTCCTTCCACTTGGCGGCGGCGGCAGGCGTGGAGGCTTCTTTGTGCAGAATGACGAGCGCGCGGCTCAGCGGCACGCCCGCGGCCAGCAGGCTCGAGAGCAGACGCGTGAAATTCTCCAGCACCCGCGCCGAGATGTGCTCGGACTTCTTTCCGAGCGGGAAGGAACCCAACGAGGCGGAGAGGCCGGAGTCTTTCTTGGCTTCCGCCTCAGCGGCTTTCTCGGCCAGGTTGATCGGACGGAGGCCCAAGCCTTCCATCTGCCGGAAGGCCTCGGGCCGACCGGCGGCTTCCAGCACGCCTTCGGCAATGCCTCCATCCGATTTCAAAGCTCTGTATTGGAAGGCGGGCATGGTTTTACTTCTGCCCCAAAGCCAGACTTCCGAGCGACTCCTCCGCCGCAACGCCGTCAAGCGTTTCGTTCTTCGTGGTGCGGGCGACTTCCTTGGCAGTGGTCACGCTCAGGACTTCTTCGACCGTGGTGATGCCCATCCGCACAAGGCGCCAGCCGTCTTCAGCCAGAGTCTTCATGCCGGCGCGACGGGCGGCGTCACGGATGACGTCGCTCGAGACGTTCTTGAGAATCAACTGGCGGATTTCGTTGTCGCTGTCCATCCACTCAAAGATGGCGTGACGGCCAAAAAAACCAGTGTTGCGGCATTCGCGGCAGCCGACAGAGCGGTAAATGGTCGCGTTCGCCGGGATGCCCACTTTCTCCTTGAACGCCTGGGCCGCGGGAGAGTTGTCCACTTGCTTGCAATGCTTGCAGAGCACGCGCACGAGGCGCTGGGCCAGCACGGCTTCGAGCGAGGAGGCCACGAGATACGGCTCCACGCCCATGTCCACCAAACGGGTCAGCGCGCCGGGGGCGTCGTTGGTGTGGAGCGTCGAGAACACGAGATGGCCGGTCAGCGAGGCTTGCACGGCGATCTGCGCGGTTTCCTGGTCGCGGATTTCGCCGATCAGAACCACGTCCGGGTCATGGCGCAGGATGGAGCGCAGCCCGCGAGCGAAAGTCAGCCCGGCCTTTTCTGAAACCTGAATCTGGTTCACGCCCTTGAGTTGATACTCCACCGGGTCCTCGATGGTGATGATCTTGCGGACCTCGTCATTGATGGCCGCGAGCGCCGTGTAAAGCGTGGAGGTCTTGCCGCTGCCGGTCGGGCCGGTGACGAGAATGATCCCGTGCGGCATTTCCAGCACGCGCTTGAAGCACTCAATTTCGCGCGCGTCCATGCCCAACTCGCGCAGGCCGCGCAGCGTCGAATTCTGGCGCAGCAAGCGCATCACCACCGCTTCGCCGTGCAGCATTGGGATGACCGAGACGCGGATGTCCACCTCGGCGTCGTCGATGCGGATTTTGATGCGCCCGTCTTGCGGCAGACGCTTCTCGGCAATGTTGAGGTGGCTGAGGATTTTGACGCGCGAGACGATGGCCGGCTGGAACCGCTTGAGTTGTGCCGGCACCGGCACTTCCTGCAACACGCCGTCAATACGGTAGCGGATGCGGAATTCGTCCTCGAATGGCTCCAGGTGAATGTCCGAGGAGCGCAGTTCAATGGCGTCGCGCAGGACTTGGTTGACGAACCGGATGATCGACGCGTCCTCCGCGGCGCTGTCGAGGTTGGTGTCGTCCTCCGGGTTTTCATCGACGACCTGGAAGGACGCTTCCTCACCCAGAGTGCCGATCGTGTCCGCGCCCACGCCGAGGCGCTTCTTCATCTCACGCAGGATGGCTTCGTTGGAAGCAAGCACCGGTGTGAGATTCAAGCCGGTCAGGGTCTTCAAGGCGTCGAGGCCCTGCGTGGCGAAGAGGCGGCTGGTCGCCACTTCGACCGTTCCGTTCACTCTCCTTAAAGGAAGCAGTTCCTCCTTTAGCAGAATGCGGGCGGGAAACAAAGAGAGAAGCTGGCGGTCTGGGTCAACATCGTCCAGCGTGGTGAACGCGAGGCCGTACTCCTTCGCCAGCCAGCGCAAGACATCTTCCTCGCTCTGGAAGGACGCTTTCGCGGTGGAGCGGGCCTGTTGTTCCAGGGCAGCCGCGTCCGTGGAGGACAGTTGCTTGGCCGCGACCATCCGGTCGATCAACGGCTTCAAGGGCGCCGCCTGGGCTTCGGCTTGGCTCATAACGTGGACCGCCAGCTTCTCTTCAATGTGTGAGGCGTGCGGCTCAGAGCAGCCCCGCCACGGTGGCGATGGCTTCCTGGCGCGGCGTCAACACCTTGCGGAGGTTCGCCTGGGCCTTCTCCAACTCGGCCTGCTTCACCTTGCGCGATTCCAGGTACTTCGTCAGCGCGGCCTTCAGGTCGGCACTGGACGCTTTCGAGTCGATGGCCTTCTGCAGCGCCTCGGCTTCGGGATTGGGCGGGCCAAAGCTGGGACGCCGGTTCTGATCACCCTGGTTGTCGCCGCCGGGACGCGGTCCACGGCCAAACATGCCCCGACCACTCAAGGACGCCATGCGCGCCTCGGACACCTTCTGCACCAGCGGCTGGATGGCTTTCCATTCCGTCTCGTCGGTGATCTCCAATTGTTCCTTGTAACGGTCCATCATGCGTTGTTGGAACTGCGCCGGATCGAAGTTGCCGCCGCCGCGGCGTCCGCCGCCCTCTTGTGCCAGGACGTTGGTGGCACTCGCACCCAGCAGGACGGCCAAGCCGCCCGCCAACAGCAAATGGTTTAGTTTCATAATGTGACTTCCGCTCTGTTTGTTTTGTTTTGTTCTCGTGGCCTAACGGGTCTGCACAATGGTGCTCCCGCGACTCACGAGGCAATGGCCTCGCAAGTAACATGCCAGTCGAAAATACCTTTGATCCGAGGGTTCTCCACAGAGACTGCGCGCAATATCTGCTCAAACCCCGCCGCCGCGCGCAGAAATTGCGCGAGCAAGCCGCGACGAATTCGGAACATATCAGGCCCCCTGCGGTGAACGTCTGGCCCCCCCGTTGCGTCAGCGTCAACACTGAGGATTCGGGATGAAGTCCTCTCGAAGCGGACAGGCGAGTAAGCCAAGTCACATCCTTCTTCGCAGGCGACCACCAGCGAACAGGGAAGTCCTTTGTGCCGGTGGGTGAGCTGGCTCCGCTCAGACAGAGGTGAAATGCTGGATTGCTTTGGCGAAGCGTTTCTGCGATCAAGACCGCCAGAATGAACAGCCCCGCAAATCTCATCGGATGCCCCTCCAAAAGGTCCCACATGAATACTTGGCTTCAGGCCGTGGCGCCCCTCGCGCTGGCGGGCATGACATGGCCAATAGCGGCCGTGACACCCCAGCCCGGCGAATTCCTCGCCTGTCGCAGTTGGTCGGATCGGATCTTTGCCGCGACCAATCCAGCCGCGGCGAGTCACCTGAAACTGCTGCACGAAGATGTCCCCGATTCCGTGGCGCGGGGACGGTCGTGGCGCGGCACACCCTTTCAACTTGGCGAAAAGACTTACGCACACGGCCTCGCGTTTAACTCCACCAAGCACCTCCTCGTCCATCTGGACCGGCCCGCGCGGCGGTTCACGGCGGCAGTCGGCGTGGAGAACAACGACGACACACAGCGTGGCGAGACACAGGGCCACGGCTCGGTCACATTCCATGTCCTGGTGGACGGCCAAGAGGTCTTCACCTCACCGATCCGGCGGCGCAAGGACGGACCGTTGCCCCTCGAGGTGCCGTTGCGCGGGGCGCGCGAGTTTGAGATTCGCGTAAAGGACGGTGGCGATGGCCGCGGCTGGGACCAAGCCTTGTGGGCGGAGGCGGTGGTGTCGTGTGAAGACGGCACGAAGCTGCGCTTGCAGGACTTGCCCTGGGCGCACGAGACGAACGCCAATCCCTACGTTGTTTCCTTCCTCTACAACGGCGCGCCGAGCGCAACGTTGCTGGCAAAGTGGTCGTGCGCCGCGCGCGCTGAAGGCGAAGGTTCCGCCCGTCTGCGTCGCGACGTGAGTTACACGGATCCCGCCACGGGGCTGCAAGTGCGCATCGAGGCGGAGGTGTTCCAGGATTTCCCGGCCGTGGAGTGGGTGGCCTATCTGAAGAACACGGCCACCACCAACACGCCGATGCTCGAAGCCATCCAGGCGCTGGACACGGTGATGCCCGTGCCGGCAGCGGGGGCGGCGAAGCTGCATTGGGCCAAGGGAGCGGTGGCATCCTTCGATGACTTCGCCCCGCAGGAAACCGAGTTGAAAGCCGGCGCCAAGCTGCGTCTGCAGCCCGGCGGCGGCCGTTCCTCCAGCCAGGTGATGCCGTTCTTCAACCTGGAGGGCGCGGGCGGCGGCATCGTGGCCGCCATCGGCTGGAGCGGCGAATGGGCGGCGGAGTTCTCCTGCGACGCGCGCGGCCAAGTGGCGATGAAAGCCGGCCTGGCGCGCACGCACCTGGTGCTGCGTCCGGGCGAAACCATCCGTACGCCGCGCCTGGCGATGCTCTTCTACGAAGGCGACCGCTGGCACGGACAAAACCTCTGGCGCCAGTTCGTCTTGGCGCATCATCGGCCTCGCCTTGCGGGCCAGCCGCTCGTCGCGCCCATCACTTGCGGCAACTGGGGCGGCACGCGCGCCGAGGTGCATCTGGACAACATCGCCAAGATCGAGCAGCAGCAGTTGCCCATCGCGTACTACTGGATCGACGCAGAATGGTACGGTCGCGGCGGCTGGCCGGTGAACGTCGGCACCTGGGCAGTGAAGAAGGACCTTTACCCCGCCGGCTTCAAGCCGCTCAGCGACGCGCTGCGGAAGTCGAAGCGCGAACTGATGCTGTGGTTCGAGCCAGAGCGCGTTTTCAAAGGCACGGCCTGGCACAAAGAACATCGCGACTGGCTGCTCGACATCGGCGGCGAGAATTTCCTGTTCGACCTGGGCAACCCCGCCGCGCGGCAATTCCTCACCGACTTCATCTCGGCGAAGGTGGACGAGTTCGGCCTCGGTTGCTACCGCCAGGACTTCAACATCGATCCCCTGCCCTTCTGGCAAAAAGCCGACGCGCCGGACCGGCAAGGCATCAGCGAAATCCGCTACATCGAGGGCCTCTACGCGTTCTGGGACGGACTGCTCGCCCGGCATCCGGGCCTCATGATCGACAACTGCGCCAGCGGCGGACGGCGCATCGACTTGGAGACGCTGGGCCGCGCCACGCCGTTCTGGCGGACCGACGGCCCGCGCGACGCCATCGCGCATCAGGGCCACACTTACGGCTTGTTGGCGTGGGCGCCGTTGAGCGCGACCAGCCAGGATCGCGCGCGCGACGACTACGAGTTCCGCAGCAGCATGTGCAGCGGGCTGTGCCTGAACTGGTGGGTGTCGGGCGACGCGCCGGCGGAGCGGATTCCGGAGAGTTTCCCGTTCGCCTGGGCCAAAGCGACGTTGGAGCAGTACCTCCAAGTGCGCGGCTTTTACTACGGCGATTACTATCCGCTGACGAGCTACTCCCTGGGGCGGGACCTCTGGATGGCGTATCAACTCGACCGTCCAGACCAGCGGCGCGGGCTGGTGGTGGCGTTGCGCCGGCCGGAAAGCCCGTATGAATCCGCGCGGCTGCCACTGTACGGCCTCGACGAGCGGGCAACGTATCGGATCACAGACCTCGACACGCAGGTGCAACACACGCGCACGGGGAAGGAGTTGCTTGAGGAAGGATTGGCGGTGTCGCTCAAAGCGCGGCCCGGCTCGGCGCTGCTCCTGTACGAGCGCCAGTAGAAGGCGGCTTCACAGGGACAGCAGATACTCCGCGAGATCGTCGATTTCCTGCGGCGACAGGTGGGAGGTTTTTCCATGCAAGTCCAGAGGGTTACAGGTTGTGAGCACGTCCCGGAGGGTCGTCGGTCTGCCATCGTGCAAGTAGGGCGCGGTGCGCCACAATTCCACCAGCGTCGGCGTGTCAAACCGGTCGGTGGGGTTGTCGTCTTTGCTGGCCGTGCCCACGTCATGGCTGGCCAGGTCCGTTAACAGCCCCGGCGGATGACACCGGACGCAGCCCACCTCCGGTCGCCGGAAGATCTCCCGACCTCGCTCCGCCGCGTGGGAAAGTTTTCCCTTCACCAAGTACGGACTGGGAACGGGCTGGAGCGACTTGAGGTAAGCATCCATCGCGGCTGGCACCTCTCCGGGCTGGTCGGAAAACAGGATGTGCCGGAGGCCGGCGCGCACCGCCACTTCCGCGTTGGTCCGCACACCCAGCGACATGGCGGGCGGCGTCAGGTGCGCCCACAGCAGGCTCTTGGTGTTCTTCGGATTCGCGACGCCGTCATTGAGCAGGTCCCAATCGAAGGCGTCCATCCGCCCGTCGGGATCGTGGCAACTGGCGCAGCTTTGCCAGCCCTGGGAACAAAGGCTGGCGTCGTTGAAGAACATCTCGCCTTTGCGCACGAGTGAAAGCTCACCGGCAGTAGCCAAGGAAATCGGTTCAGCGACCGGCTCTCGCTGCTTGAAATCGATCACGCACAGGTTGTCCGAGAAGTAATTCGCCACGTAAAGGCGCGTTCCTTGCACGGCCAGCGCGCGCGGGCCTTGGCCTGGCAGCGGAATGCGCTGGCGCACGCGGACCGGGTGCGCCGGCGGGCCTTTGATGGTGGGGACGTTCTCGCCCATGTAGTAGCCCAGTCTGATGCTTTGAAAACTCAACGGGTCCGCTTCCACCGGCGCATCCACCAAGCTCACTTCGTGCGTGCCGGCGTGCGAAACAACGATGGTCTTTCCGTCCGGCGTCCAAGCGACTGCCCACGGGTTCGCCGCGCCGCGCCCGGTTTGGTCCAGCAGGAGCGTGCCCAAAACGCGCATTCGGGTCAGGTCCAGCACGCTCAAGGCATTGCAGGTGATCCGGCCCATCTCCACTTGCGTCGTGGCAAACCAGTAGCGCGCGCACAGGTGAGTCACCGCGGCGAAGCGCCCGTCCGGCGAAATCGCCAAGCCCCGCAGAAGGCCGCTGCCTTCGGCCAAATGGATGTGCTTGGTCAGTTGGCCGGCTGCCGTGTTGATGACGCTGACCGCGGCCACGGCGTGCCAGTTGTTGGCGGGCATGGCCTGCAGGTGATTGGCAACGACCAGCCATTTGCCGTCCGGAGTGATCGCCGCCGTCACGGGCTCCCGCTGCACGCCGATCCGGCGGACCTCCCGGCGGGTGGCCAGGTCGATGACGGAGATGTCGTGGTTGAAGCGGTTGCAGACATACAGCGTTTTCTCATCCGGGCTGAGCACCGGCGACATGGCGGTGTGCCCGGCTGGCATCCGCTCGACGATGCGATGCCGGGCCGTATCGACGACGCAAATCGCGCTCGTGGCCGCCGCGCACGCAACGTAAAGCCGCGAGCCATCTTTCGAGAGGGCCAAGCCCGAAGGCGACTCCGGAACATCAAGGCTGTGGGTGACTCTGGCCGAAGCAATGTCAAAGGCTGCGACTTGGTTCGCTGTCGCGCAGGCGATCCACAAGGTCTTCCCGTCCGGGGTCACCACCAAAGCGGTTGGCGAAAGCGGTCGGTCGCTCGACGTTCGCGCCCCCGCGATACTTTCGAGCACATCGGCCCCAGTTCTGGCTGGGCCGCCGGCGGCCAGGATCATCGCTGCCACCATCGGAACGAGCTTTGTTCTCATCATCGGTTGCTCCTGCCCGTTACTACCGGGCAATGAGGCCGAAGGTTACAGCGGCACGCTTTCAGACTTGCGGAGCCCCCGCGCTACTCCGCCACCGTCTCCACTTCATAGAACGCCGTCGCTCTTCCTGGCCCGACCAGTCCGGACCAGCGCAGTTGAAAGCCGTCAGCAACCAAGTCCTCACTGACTTGCTCGCGCAGCGTGGTCAGCGTTGGCCGACGGTAAACCCGGTAACGGAAGCCCTCCACCGTCTCCCAAGTCAGGTGTATTTGGCCGCCTTCGATGCGGGCGGAAGTGATGCGTGCCGCGGGCGGCTGGCTGCCCTTCACGATGACGAAGTAGTCATCGACGACTCCCGTGTCGCGGAGAAAACGCGCCCGGAGCACGTCGCGGTCGATGTCCACCACGAGAGAACCGAGGGCGTTGGCGGTGTAAACCATCGCCGGGTGGCCGTACACGCCGGGGCCAAGAAAACCGGAGCAGCCCATGACCGCATACACGGTCCCGGACTGCGGAGCGGGCTTGTAGTAGGCGCCGCCGCTGCCGGGTCGGCCATCGCCGCTGTCGAGTTTCATGGCGGCCGTGAGCGTGCTGGAGTGGCCGAAGTGACCGCGCAAGAGGCAGGACCGTTCGTAATTGTGGCTGTGCCCGTTGAGCACCAGATCGACGCCGAACTCCTCCAGCAATGGAACGAAGTAGGTGCGCGTGGTGATCATGTCCCATTCCCAATCCGAGTTGTGCGATCCCCAGGAGTAGGGCGGGGAGTGGAACATGGCGACGAGCCACGGCTGGGTGTTGGTTTCCAGATCCGCGCGCAGCCAAGCCAACTGGCGGTCGCGGTAGGCCGGATCGAGTTCGGCGGTGAAGATGCCGTTCGTTCCGTAGCAATCCAGCACCACAAGGTGGACGCCGGGGCGGTTGAACGAGTAGTAGCGCTCGGAACCCGACGGCACGCCGCCCATCTCGCCGTTCATCGGCAGGGAAAAGGCGTTCAGATAAGGCTGGCCGCCCTCCGTTCCCAAATCGTGGTTGCCGTAGCAGGGAAACACCGGCGTGGTCCGCAACGGCCCGGCATAGACATCGAAGAACGCTTGCTGGAGTTCGTGGTCGAAGCCGTTGTCGGCCAGGTCGCCCGTGTTCAGGCACAGATCGGCGGGCCGGCTTTGAGCGAACCGCAGAAACGCCTCCCGCACGTCCTGCCGGCTGTCCCCGTCGTCACGGACAATCGTCGCGCGGGTGTCTCCCATGACCCAAATCCGAACCGGGGCAGGAAACACGGGCGCGGTGGTGAAGTGACAGTCGGCTCCGCTCACCAGATCGCCGCCACTGGAGCCGACCGCGTAGAAATAGCGCGTGCCCGGCTGAAGATTGGTCAGCGGCAACTCGTGGTCCGTCTTCGGCACGTCGTCGAGCGTGACCGCCGTGAAAACGCCGGGTTGTGTTCCCAGTCGCACTCGGGAGTCGGTGGCAGTGTCCGTCCGCCAGCACAAGACGACGCGGTTCGACGACAGCATTTGGAGGTAAGGACCGCGCGTGACTTCCGTGGCAAAGGAATTGAAAACCAAGGACGCAATGGTCCCTGCGAGGAACAGCGTCCTCAGTTTCGGAACCAGCGTGGGCAGGTTGGCGGCGCGCATGGCCCGGAACATATTGTCCGGCATGGGCGAACCTCAATCCGAATTGTGGAAACGAGTTCAACACTCCGAAGCAGCCGACGTGAGGAGGCTCAATCTTGATTTCAGATTTCAGATTTCAGATTTGAAGAGTGAGCCTCTCCAGGAACCGTTCGGTGGGGCGAGCATCCTCGCGAGCCGCCCAAGGTCCCATCCGGCTCGCGGGGACGCTCGCCCCACCAGCCGGTTCCTGACGGCGACGCCCGGTCGCCGACCGTGGGGTTCTCCTCACATCGGCGGCTGCGGTTTTGAAAGAGCCCGCGCGGAGGTGCGGGCCAGGATGGTCTTTGCGAAACTCCAGTCCCGGCCCTATAGTCTGCCGTGTTTGACGCAGGTTCAGGTCGGATGGAACCTCGGCGGTTGACTCGCGGACGTTCCGCCTCCCACCCAAGAGTCACATGGAAATCGCGACAACAATCCAGAACGCAGCGCCCGGCAACGGGACGGCCAACCGCTCCGCCAGCGGCCCGTGGAAAGTGTTGCTGGTGGAAGCCCGGCCGGACGAAGCCGCGCGCATCAACCAAGTCCTCCTAGACGGCGCCGGCAGTCCGTTCGAGCTGGAATGGGCGGACGGCATGGAGGGCGCGTTGCACCGGCTCGCGTCCGGCGGCGTGGACTTGGTGCTGCTGGACCTGGACCTCCCGGACAGCCGCGGTCTGCCGGGCTTGATCCGGCTCCATGCGTGTTTCCCCAGCCAACTGGTCGTGGTCGTGGTGGACCACGAGAACGAGGCCGTCGAACTGGAAGCCCTCCGCGAAGGCGCGCTCCTCTGTCTGCCCAAAACCAAACTGGACCCTTTCTGGCTGGCGCGGGCTTTGCGCTACAGCCACGACCGGGCGGTAGCGGAAGAAAAACTCCGCGCGGGCCTCGCTTTCCACCGCTCCATTGTGGAGCAACTGCCGCACGGAATCTTCCGCCAGGATCTGCAGGGCCGCTTCACTTACGCCAATCCTTTCATGAGCGATCTCCTCGGCCTGCCGCAGCACGAACTGGTGGGACGGAGAAGTGAAGAGGTGTTCCCCAAAGCCGTAGCCGAGCGAGCCGTGAACCAGGACCAAGAGGTGTTGCGCACGGGGAGGCCCCACGAGCGCATCGAAGAACTTGACGCACCGGATGGCCGCCGGCTCTGCCTGGCGGTTTCGAAAACGCCGGTGCGAAACCAGCAAGGCCGGATCATCGCCCTGCAGGGCCTGATGATGGACGAAACCGAGCGGCACCAAGCCCAAGCCGCCTTGGAGCAAGAGCGCTACTTCATGCATCTGCTCATCAGCAATCTGCCCGACCCGGTCTATTTCAAGGACACCGCCAGCCGCTTCATCCGGGTCAACCAGGCGCTGGCCGAACGGCTGGGCGGCCCCAATCCCGAGTTCATGCTGGGCAAGACCGATTTTGATTTCTTTGCCCGCGAGCACGCCGAGCCGGCGTTCCACGACGAGCAGACCGTGATGAAAACGGGCCAGCCCATCGTGGGCAAGGAGGAGAAAGAAGTCTGGCCGGATGGACGGGAGAAATGGGTTTCCACCACCAAAATGCCGCTGCGGGACCGGAACGGGCAAATCATCGGCACCTTTGGCCTGTCCCGCGACATCACCCCGCGCAAGAAGGCCGAGGAGAAGCTCCGCGCTTACGCCGCCAGCCTGGCCCAAAGCAACCGCGACCTCGAGGAGTTTGCCTTCGTGGCTTCGCACGATTTGCAGGAACCGCTGGGCAAGGTGCAGGCTTTCGCGGACTTGCTTCTCGCCGATTGCAGCGACTCCCTCAGCGAAAAAGGGAAGGACTATCTCCGCCGTCTGCACAAGGCCACCGCCCGGATGCAGATGCTCGTGCGCGGACTGCTCACCTTCTCCCGCGTGCAGACCGAGGCCCAACCGTTCCAGCCCGTCGATCTCTCGGCCCTCGTCACCGAGGTGATGGCGGATCTGGACACGCGCATCCAGCAGACCGGCGCGCGCGTCGAAGTCGGCCCGCTGGGCACGGTGGACGGAGACGCGCACCAACTGAGGCAGGTGCTGCAGAACCTGCTCGGCAACGCGCTCAAGTTCGTCCGCCCCGGAGTCGCGCCCATCGTGAAGATCAACTCCCAGCGGGTGCTGGAACGCGTGACCGGCGCCAATCTGCCGATGGAAGTTTGCCGGCTCAGCGTGGAAGACAACGGCATCGGCATCGAGGGAAAGTACCTGGGACGGCTCTTCAACATTTTCCAGCGGCTGCGCCCCAACGAGTACGACGGGACGGGCATCGGACTGGCCACGGTTCGGCGCATCGCGCAGCGCCACGGCGGCAGCGTGTCCGTACGCAGCCAGCCAAATGAAGGCTCGGTCTTCACCGTGACGTTGCCCGTCCGGCAGCGGCGCGGAGACACGAGTACCACGATTCCCTAACGGGACCACTTCCTGAATCCCAACCGGAGACGCCCATGAACGAAAGACCGATCAAACTCCTGCTGGTCGAGGACGACGAGGACGACTACGTGATCGTGTTCGAACATCTCTGCCACATTCCGGGCCGGAAGTTCGACATGGATTGGGTATGCACGTATCCCGAGGCGGTGGTGGAAATCGCCAAACGGCGGCATGACATCTACGTCATTGATTACCGACTGGGCTTGGACAACGGGATCGACCTCATCGAGGAGGCTGTCCGGCGCGGCTGCACTGCTCCCATGATCATGCTCACGCGCTACTGCGATCGGTTCCTGGAGAAGAAGGCGCGCGAGGCCGGAGCGGCAGATTTTCTGCTGAAGTGCAACGCCAACGCCGCCACCCTGGAGCAAGCCATCCTCAAGGCGCTTCAGCGCCCCGCCCATGAGCCGGCGGCTACTTCGTGAGCTTCGCGACGGCGGGCGGTGACGGTCGAGGTCTGCCGTCCTGGACGATGCCTGGCTTCAATTCAGTGGTCAGCGCGGACGTTTTCCGGTAATCCAGCACCCGTGAAACCCATCTGCGCCACGCTGCTTCTGTCGGTCGGGACGAGCCTCGCCGCGGAGAACCCAGCCCGTCATCCGCTTGATCCGCGCGGGCAGATGCACATCCCCATCGGCTTCCCGAACACCGTCGATCAACTCAAGACCTTCGTGGAAGCCGAGGGAAACTTCTCGCCCGGTATGTGCTTGAACGAAGGCGCGCCAGACGTGGCGGTGGTGAACTACAACGTCTTCAATCGCGACGGCATGTACGTGGCGAACATCTTCCAGAAATCCGGGAACTTCGATCTCGCCGAGCAGGCCATCGACTACTTCCTCAAGCACCCCTTCAACGGCCGCGTCCAGCCGGAGGCCGACAACCCAGGGCAGATTCTCTGGATCATGGGCGACCGGAGACTTCCCCATTTCAGCTTGCCCCGTTCCCGGAACACTCCATAGTCGCCGCCGCTTGATGAGCACCGGCAAAGATTCTCGCCGACCTTCTGGAAATCGCCGCAGTGAGGACGCGTTTGCGCTGTGCTCAGGTCTGGCAAGCTACAGAAAAGAGGCTGTCGTCTCGAAGCGACGAGGCAACGGTCCTCCAAGCCGCGGAGAACAAGTGGTGAGGGGCGCTTGGCGCAGCGGTTAGCGCGTCTCGTTTACACCGAGTAGGTCGGGGGTTCGAATCCCTCAGCGCCCACCATCCGTCGCGGTCCGAATCGAAGTGGATTTGCCCAGCCCTCCCTACTTCGGTGCGGCCGCCATCCCCGCGATCACCGCTTGCACTTCGCGGTTCGAGTTCCAGTCGATCACGATGAGGCTGCGCGAGCGGACGAGGAGTTTCTCCAGTTCGGCCAGCGGGGCGTTGAAGACTGATTCGAGCGCCAGTGCCGGCACGTCACCGAAGTCCTTGCAGGCGCTGTCCGGCCCCGCGCCGGGGAAGAAGCGCAGGAGTGTGCCCAGGGTGTCAAACCACAGTTCCTCGGGCAGGAAGGCGAAGGCTTGCTGCGGGTCCATGACCTCGCGGGTGAGACGATGCGGACCGAGCGCGCCGAGGAACCGCGCCTCGTTCTCCACGATGGCGCGGACACGCTGGCCCAGCGGTTGGGTGGCGTCGTGCTCCGTCCCCACTTGGCGTGCGAGGCTGAGCAACTCATCAAGCGCCACGGCCAGAGTGTTCTGCTCGTTCACGAGCAGCGCCCGTGTGGCGAGCACGCCCAGCGCGTAGAGGTCGCACGGCGAACTCAAGAGGGGCACCACCTCGAACGGCGAGCGCGGGAAAGAGGCGCCTTCCGCCGCCTTGAGGGCCTTGGCCACGGCGTCGGAAAAGATCTGGCCCACGGTGCGGAAGCGCACTTCGCCGCGCGCGAGGCTTTCGGCGGAGTAAAGATGGCCATAGAGATCAACACGGCCGGACGAGAGCGGCAGGCGAATCCAGAACAGGTCGTGTTGCGAAAAGCTCTGGCGTTCCTGAAGGACGAGGGTGCCTTCGATGATGGTGCGGCCTTGCTCGGACAACACTTGGCGAAGCCGCACGCTGCCGCTGCCCTGCAACGCCATGCTGATGCCTTCGGGGAGGTAGATCGATGCCCCCTCCGCGCGCGTGCGGATGAAGTAGCGCGACTCGGTTGTCTCGACCGGCAGCGCGTAGGCGTCGCCGGGTTTGGCCAGCACGGCGCGCGCCGTCCAGAGGAAGGGCAATTGCGCGCCCACGGGCTGAAGACGCACGCGGAAGCTGTCCGCCGTCAGATTCAGGAATGGCAACTGGCTGCGCTCAACCACGGCGCGGACGGCACGCACGATTTCGGCCAGGAGTTGCAGCTTGAGATGGAACGTTTCCACGAACCGGCCGGCGCGGCCTTTTGCGCCGAGGAAGAGATGCGCGCCGCTCTGCTGGATGTTCGTCCAGTCGTCGAGGCCCTGATAGACGCCATCGAACACCAGCGGTCTTCTTCCCTGTTCCAGCCCTTTCCACGGCTTGCCGCCTAGGAGGTCCACGTAGTCCTCGAACGAGAGCGGGGCGAAAGTGGTGGCCATGAGCAAACCGCCTTGCGGGTTCAGGGGCAAATGCCCCGCCGCGCCACCAACTGCTTCCTGAAGCGAAAAGGTTTTTTCGTTTGCCGGCGCTCCGGCGGTGACGGGAACGAACTTGCCGCCCACTGCCGCCTTGGGCTGCCAGAGGTAGCGAAAGAGCGAGAAACTGTAGGTCGGCAAGCCCGCGGCCTGCAACGCGGCGTCGTTTTGGCAAAGTTCCCAAGGTCCGTGGGTGTCGTCACCGGGATTGACGGGCGCGGCCTTGGCGAGGTCCAGGAAGCACGGCAAGGGATGTTTCGTTTCCCAGCCGGTGCGGAGCGCGCCCGCCGAATCGAGCGCCGCCAGCGACTCGGCTTGTTGCGCCCAACGCTGATCGACCGTGTGATTGGAGAAGGCCTCGCGGAGCGCGGGCAGGCTGGCGTCGAGGCCATCCACGTTCTGCACCCAGAGTTCGATCCATTCGCGGAGCCGGCCCGCCGCGTCGGTCACACAACCGAGATAGACCATCGCGTCCGGCAAATCACGCAACAGCACGAAATGTCCCGCGACCGGGTCCGGTGCCCGACGCGCCAACACGCACACGCGCAGCGGGGTGTCCGTGGAAACGGCGTGGATGGGAAGGGCAAGGAACCCGTCGGGGAGGCGGTTGGCTCCGGCGTTGTTGGTCTGGACGGACATGGCCAAATAGTCTGCTTGGCGTCCGCGAATTGCCAAGCACTTTTCCGGCGAGGGCGGTCCGGAGGCCCGGAGGCAGGGCTGCCTCAAGCTCGTTTTGACGCGCGGCGGGACGGCCTGCCGACAAGAATGTCGGCGCTACGACAAGCTGGAAAGCCTGCGCGACGGCGGAGCTGTCCGGTGGCGTCCGGGCGACTGGCCAGTCCTTGACTTTTTCTGCCAAGTGCCGACCCTGCCGCGCTGTTGATGTGATCTCCGGCCGCTTTCAAAATTGGCATCGTCTTTCGGGGCGTTTCTCTTTTGTCCTGGCCTGCTTCAGCCTCGCCACGACCGGGCGGGCGGTGGAGCCGTTGACGGTGCTGACCTACAACCTTGGCGGGAACGGCGTGGCCGACTGGAGCACGAATTCGCCCAAGGTCCAGGCCATCGGACGTGAAGTCCGTTACCTCCAGCCGGACGTGCTCGCGCTTCAAGAAGTCCCGTTCACGAACACGTGGCAGATGGCGAACTTCGTCACCGCTTTCTTCCCCGGCTTTTTTCTGGCGACCAACTCCGGCACCGACGGCTACGTGCGCAGCGCCATCCTGAGCCGCTTTCCCATCGTCCGCTCGCAAAAGTGGCTCGACGGCGTGACGCTGACCAACTTCGGCTTCGCTGGAAATTTCACGCGCGACCTGTTCGAGGCAGAGATCAACGTGCCGGGCTTCGAGAAGCCGCTGCATGTCTTCACCACCCACCTGAAGTCAAGACAGGATGCAACCAGTTCGGCCCGTCACGCCGCTGAGGCGCGCGCCATCTCGAACTGGCTCGTCACGGCCTTCCTGCCCAGCAAAGGGGACCGCCCGTATCTTCTCACCGGCGACCTGAACGAGGACGTTCAACGCCCATCGACGGCTGGCGGCTCAACTCTGCCCACGCTCGTCAGCGCGCCTACCGGCTTACGCTTGACCACGCCGACCAATTCCGCCGCCAGCCGGGAATTGACCTGGTCCACCGGCGCGCCGGGTTTTCAGAAACGCTACGACTACATCCTGCCGTGCGGCCTGCTCTTCTCGAACATCGCCGCCAGCGAGGTCTTTCGCGCCGACGCGCTCACGAATCCACCGCCGCCGCTGCGCACGAACGACACCGTGGCCGCCTCCGACCATGCGCCGGTGGTGATGTGGTTCCACAATCCCTACAACGTGCCGTTCGCGCTGCTGTCCCTCAGTTTGAGCAACCAAACCGTGGCGCTGCGCTGGGAGTCCGCCGCGGGCCGGCGGTATCGCGTGGAAACGTCGTCCAATCTCGCCTCGTGGAGCGTCGTGGCCAGCAACCTGGGCGCCGCAGGGACGGTTTTTGAATGGCGCACGAACGGCGCGGAGGCGTGGCGTTTTTTCCGTGTTCACCGGACGCCGTGAGTGGCGCCCGTTCTTTCCAGCCACTCCCGCAACTTCGCCAAGGCCCGCGCGCGGTGGCTGAGTTGGTTCTTCACGCTTTCCCCCAACTCCGCGAACGACTCCGTGAACCCGTTCGGCACGAACAGAGGATCGTAGCCAAAGCCCCCGGCGCCGCTCGGGGCGAAGCTGATGCGGCCCTCGCAAGTCCCTTCGAAGAGCCGCGCCTCGCGGGCCTTCGCATCCGGCCCAAGACTCACCAGTGCCAAGGCACAGCGGAAGCGAGCGGTGCGCCGGTCCATCGGCACCTCAGCCAAAAGGCGCAGCAACTTGGCATTGTTGGCCGCATCGGACGAGTTGCCCTCTGCGCCTGCATCCATCGCCGCAAAGCGCGCCGAATAAACGCCCGGCGCGCAGCCCAGCGCATCAACTTCGAGGCCGGAATCATCGGCCAGCACGAATCCGTTGGAACTCGAAACTCGAAACTCAAAACTCGGAATCGTACGGAGCCAACGCGCGAGTTGCTCGGCCTTGCGCGCGGCATTGCCCGCAAACGTGTCGGCGTCCTCCACCAACGGCGGCGCGCCGGGGAATTCGTTCAGCGTGAGGCCTTGCACGCTCGCACCGAGGATGGCGCGGATTTCGTCGGCCTTGTGGCGGTTGCGCGTGGCGATCACCAGAGTAGTCATGCGGCGCGAGGCTAGCAGGGCCGCCAACGGAACGCACGCACGACGGGGAGAATCCCCAATCCATAGTCGCGATTTCAAAAACCCGTAGCAGCCGACGTGAGGAGGCTCAAACGCCAATGGAAACGGAGCCTCCTCACGTCGGCTGCTACAGTTCTGAAAGAGGCTCCATAGTGAGCCGGAGGAAGCGCCGCCTTCAGGTGAACACCGGGTCAGGGGACCCGGCCTACACCTCCGCCTTGTCGGCCACGTGCCCTCACGCGGCGGTTCGGGGTTTTCGTCAGCTTTGAGGTGCTGATCACTTGCGCGCAGCCTCAAGCCGCGCAATCCAGAGCTGCCCTGGGGCAGGATTTCTGCGCGCCTGGCACGGTTGACAGACTGGGATCGTGGTTTAGTCTGCGGCCATGAAAACAAGACTCACCTCTGCCTTCGCCGGCCTCTGTTTCACTGGACTCATCATCCTCTCCGCGCGGGCCGCGGACCCTGCCCCGAGCTTGGAGCCGCTTCAGGGAAAATGGTCTGTCACCAAGACCAACCGCGAAGGGCGGCCCTACTCCCAAGTCATCGAAATCAAGAAAGACCAACTCACCTTCCAAATCTTCAATGCGGAGGAACGCCTGCGCTTCGTCGCCAAAGGAATCGCCACGCGCGACCAAGCCGGCCCCTTCACCGTCAAGGCCCAGAAAGCCGGCCCGTTCGGTGTGCTGGTCGTTTCGGACCTCCGCGCCGGACGTTCACCGGAGGAAATGGAACCGGTGGACGATTGCCGCGCGCTCATCTACACCTTGCGCGATGACACGCTCTTCATCGCCTCGAACTTCGACAAGGAGCGCGACAACGAACCGCCCGGCGCCGAGGCTTATGTCCGCCAAGCGGCGACACCGAGCGCGGCCAGCGCGGCCTCCGACAGCGAAGCCAAGCTGCTGGGCACTTGGAAGCTGGAGGTCACCATCGCGGACAACACGCTGGACTACGAGTTGCGCTTCGCCAAGGCGAACGGCCGTCTGGAGGGCACACTGGTCAGCCCCCGCAGCGGTGAACACAAATGCAAATCCGTCCAGTGGAAAGACGGCGAGCTGCTCGTCGAAATTGAGCGCGAGCTGGACGGCAATCGGGCCACGTACCTCTATCAAGGCAAGCTGACGGCCGAGGTTCTGTCCGGCAAATTCAGCGTCAAAGGCCACGAAGACCAAGTCAGCGCCAGTTGGAAGGCGTCCAAACAATAGGAGCGACGCCTCGGCTACCCTACACCTTCTTCAGCTTCCACCGGCCGCGCCTGAAGATCACCGCACTCACCACCGCGTAAGTTGACCACGCGATCGTGATGGCCGCGAACACACCGCTCGGACCTCGGTGAAATTGGTGTGCGAGCACGTAGGCCAGCGGCAGTTCCCAAAGCCAGAAGCAAAACAAGTTGATGAACGTCGGCGTCCAGACGGCGCCCGCGCCGTTGAAGGCTTGGCCCAGCACCATCCCGTAGGCGTAAAAGAGGAAACCCAAACTCACCGTCCGCAGACAATTGACCCCGTGCGGCACCACCTGAGCGTCCTGGGTGAACGCGCCGATCAGAAGTTCGGCAAACACGACGAACACCGTCCCAATGCCGCCAAGAAAAATCACGTTGCAGAAGCCCACCCGCCAGACCGCCTGTTCCGCGCGCTCCGGTTTCCCCGCGCCCAGGTTCTGGCCAACCAGCGTCGCGGCGGCACTGCTCAAGCCCCACGACGGCAGCAGCGCAAAGATGACGATGCGGATCGCGATGGTGTAGCCGGCCAACGCGGCACTGCCGAAACCCGACAGGATGCGGATCAGCGCCAGCCAGCTCGAAATGCCGACAAGGCTCTGGAACATGCCCGCCGCCGAAAGCCGGAGGACCGTCGCCATGGTGTGCAGTTCCACAGCGAGATGCCGCCGCTCCACGCGAATGTGTGCGCCCCCGCGCCACAGACGGAAGAACAGATACACAACGCCGGTGCCGCGGCCGATGTTCGTCGCCGTAGCGGCCCCCATCACGCCGAGTTCCGGAAATGGCCCGAGGCCGAAGATGAAGCATGGACCCAGCAGGATGTTCAACCCATTGGCCAGCCACAACACCCGCATCGCGATGGCGGCGTCGCCCGCTCCGCGGAAGATGGCATTGCCGAGAAAGAGGAGAAGAATGGTGACATTCCCGCCGAACATCACCGCTGTGTAACCGTGGCCGCGCTCAATGACCTCCGCTGACGCTCCCATCAGGTCCAACAGCCGAGGCGCGAATAGCGCGCCAACAACGCCGATGGGGATCGCCAGGATAAAGCCGAGCACGATCACCTGCACAGCGGACCGTGCCGCGCGCTCCGGGTCTTTCTCGCCGATGCGTCGCGCCACCGTTGCCGTCGCCCCGATGCTCAGTCCGACGGCGACCGTGTAGATGAGGGTGAGCATGGCCTCGGTCAGCCCGACGCTGGCGACTGCCTCGGCGCCCAGGCGCGAAACCCAGAAGATGTCCACGATCGCGAAGAGCGACTCCATGGCCATCTCCAGGATCATCGGCACGGCCAGCAGCAGGATTGCCCGGCGGATCGGCACTTCGGTGAAGTCCTGCCGCGTTCCCCGCAGCGCTTCCCGCACCGACGACCAGAACTCAGATATTCGCACAGGCCGGAAGGTTAGTGCAGCACGGGGCCATTGGCTATGCTGACGTTGCGGTCAACGCGCATGGTTGCCCAATCCCGTATTCCTCACCAGTCTGCGTAGCGGCAAACTGGCGTTTGCCGCCATTCGCTTGAGGCGGCGGAGATTGACAGAGCAAAGGAGTGCGGCGAACGCCAGTTCGCCGCTACGCACCGAGCGAAGAAACGGGGCGGTGGTTTGCTGGAACGTCGCTTGTCAGGTCATCGTCTTTCGTCGAGCAGACTTCACCCAATCGAAAACCCTGGCAAGAATCCACGTCAACAACATGGCCAATCCGAGTTCGACTACCAGTAGAACAGGCTCAACGCGGTCAAGCGACCAACTGTTCCGGTACCTGTGCAGTGTGAGCCAGCCGGTCAGACCCAACTGGAAATAGGTGTGAGGTCCAGTAGAAATCCCTCCCCACACCAAAAGAGTCATACCGCTGAAAACGACGAGCGCCATCGCAGCAAAGGACAACGACTTTTCGACCGGCTTGGTCATGCTACATGGCTGATGCAACGCGTAGCAGCGCCGGGCCGACAGCGTCCACAGAATTGTCGTCCCGCACCGGGCGGAGCGGCATAGTACCATGACCCTGGCTCGCACTCAGGCCGCTCGTTCAATCTCAACAGGAAATCCATCAACTGTGCTCCTCTCGACATCAATTCTGATTGGATGAACGCTACGACCTTTCGGGTCTGTGAGCCAATTGCTGAGTGCCGCTCGCAACTGCTCGGCGCAAATCAAAACGGCCTGCTCGCCTGCGAGCACGAAGCGAGCACGTTGGAACCTCGGATGAAGAACGCTTGAACGCGTTATCCATACTGTCCAAACACCACGACGCTGGCGTCTGACATTGAGCGTCCAGGTACCATTCTCGATCGCTGGATTTGTCATACTCGCGCCGCGTTTGAACAGCCAGCGCCTCCTACTTCACCCGCCACTCCAGCACGCCGCCGGAAAATGACGGCTGGAGTTTCACTTCCAGCCGAAGCGCAGTGGTGGTGACGGGCTTGAAGTTGACGGCGTTGAACTGGTCCAGCTTGGTGCTGTACTCGCCCGCTGCTTCGACGGGCTTCCAGTTGTCGTCGTCCTGGTAAAGCAAACGCCACGATTGCGGCACGCGGCAGCCGCCCCGGCCGGTGTCGTCGAACCAATAGACCTCCGCAGTGGAGACGGTCGTCGTTTTCTCAAAGCCGCGCTCGACCCATTCCGTCGTGCCTTTGTGGTCCCAGAACGTCAGGCGAGGAATTCGCTGGTCGCTGGAACTCTTGGGCAGCTTGCCATCGAAACACGCTTCCACGCTGTCGGCGTCCCAGCAGTGCGAGGCCGACCACGGCTCGGCCCGTGTGCGGAACCAGACCGTCATCTCGTTCGGGCCGCGGTTGCACCAGGCGTAGTTGGGAATCAGCGTCAGGGCTTCGCCCTCCTTCGGCATCATCTTCAGAGTGACCACTCCGTTCAGCAGGTCGGGCCGCTCGCGCGTCTCGAAGCGCACGTCGGGGTTCACCACGCGACTGATGAGCCTGCCCGGATTGTCCGTCCCTTCCGCGCAATAGACGATGGGGCCGCGCTCGATGGCGAACTTGAACTGGTCGTCCTTCACGGCTTCGTTTGCGACCACGCGGCGAACCGGCATGGGCAGGTCCAACGTCACAGTGTCGCCGGCTTTCCAGGCGCGCTGGATCTGGGCGAAACCGCGGGCGAGCGAGAGCGGCGCGGGAGAGCCGTTCACGGCCAGCTTCACTTCGGGACGCAGGCCGTCGTCGTAGCGGTAGAGATCGCTGGGCAGGACTTCGTTTCGCGCCCAGCCGGGAATGCGGAGGTTGAGCGTGAAGACCGATTCCTTCTCCGGTGCCAGCGTGAGAACCACTTTGCCGTCCCACGGGTAGCGGGTGTGTTGCTTGAGTTCCACGCTCGCGCCGCCGACCTGCGCTTTCGCACTGCCGCCGATGAACAAGTTCACAAACAACTCGTCGCCGCGCGTGGCGTAGATGTAGCCGGCGATGGAAGGCACGAAACGCACGACGTTCACCGGGCAGCACGAGCAGCCGAACCACGCGCTGCGCTGGTAGCCTTTGCCGCTGGCGAGCGGGTTCGGATAGAAGAAGCGGTCGCCGGTCAACGACACGCCGGAGAGAAAGCCGTTGTAGATGGTGCGCTCCAGCACGTCGAGGTAGCGGGCGTCGCCGTGGAGGAGGAACATGCGGTGGTTCCAGAGCGCGCTGGCGATGGCAGCGCAGGTTTCGTTGTAGGCGGAGGCATTGGGCAGTTCGTAGTTCTCTCCAAAGGCTTCCCCTGAGTGCCGCGCGCCGATGCCGCCGGTGAGGTAGATCTTCTTTGACACGACGTTCTCCCAAATGCGGTCGATGGCCCGAATGTAAGCCGCCTCGCCGGTGAGCGCAGCCACGTCGGCCATGCCGGCGTACATGTAGCCGGCGCGGACGGAATGGCCCACGGCCTCGGCTTGTTCAGTGACGGGCTGGTGGTCCTGTTGGTTTGGGCCGTAGAGCTTGTGGGTTTCGGGACGCCCACGGATGTCGAGGAAGTACTTCGCCAGCTTGAGATACTTCTCCTGGCCGGTGACGCGGTAGAGCTTGGCGAGGCCTATTTCGATTTCCTGATGGCCCGGCGGGTACTGGACTTTGCCGGGGCCAAAGGTTGCGCAGAGGAAGTCGGCGTTCTTGGTGGCGACAGCGAGCAGCGTCCTCTTCCCGGTCGCCTGGAAATGCGCGACCGCCGCTTCGTAGAGGTGGCCGACGTTGTAGAGTTCATGGCTGCCGACGAGGCTCGACCAACGCGTCTTGCCGGACATGCCGGGCATTTTCTCCGGCGGAAACAACCGGCGGGCGGTGTAGAGGTAGCCGTCCGGTTCCTGCGCGGCGGCGATCTTGGCGATGAGGTCGTCGAGGTACTGGGCCAGCTTCGGGTCCGGGTGCAGCGAGAGGGCATAGGCGGCGCCTTCGATGACCTTGTAAACGTCCGAGTCGTCGAACGGGATGCCTTTGAACTCGCCCTTCATCAGCCCGCCAGCCTTGGCGAAGTTGTCGATGCGGCCCGTCTCTTCGCACTTCTTGAAATCGTACCAGACCGTGGTGACACGGTTGGTTTCCAGACGCGGCGACCAGAACTCGTCCTGCACGCGCACGGCGGTAAACGGAACCGGAGTAACGGGGTAATCGCGTGGCGCGGCGGAAGCGGCAACGCCACCAAGCAGCGCAACGCCCAAGAGGTGAAGTGAAAATGCTTTCATTACCGCGCCAGTGTGCCAAGCGCGTTCCCCGGACGTCAATCACCGGGTCGTTCAAACCCCGACAGGGCGGCCGAAGCAAACTTCACTTCCCCTGCCCCATTTCCTTGAGCAGCGCCTTGGCCCGCTCTTCGGCCGGGTCGAGCAGCAATGCCTGTCGCAAGAGGCCGGCCGCTTCGTTGGTGCCGCCGCGCCGGGCCAGCAGTTGAGCCAGCAGGACGCAACTGTCGATGTCAGCCGGATCATGCTGGCGCGCGTCTCGAAGATGGCGGATGGCGTCCTCGTTGCGCCCAAGCTGGACGCACACGTAGCCCAGGTTGAAATGCGCCTTGGCCCAGCCAGGCCGCAGTTGAACGGCGTGTTCCAGGGCTTCCGCCGCTTCAGCGTGGCGGCCCCGAACGCTCAGCAAGTCCGCCAACACTCCGTAACTCTCCACGTTCTTGGGATCGTGTTTGAGCGCGGCGTGAAGATGGCCGATCGCCTCATCTGGCCTGTCCAGTCGCGCGCACGCCACGCCCAGACGATGGTGAGCCTTGGCGAAAGTGGGCATGATCTGGATCGCGCGTTCCAGCACGGCCACGGCTTCGGCGTCGCGCTTCTGCGCCTGCAACGCCGCGGCCAATTGCTCGCAACCGTGGGCCGAGTTCGTCGCCAGACGCACGTGCTCGCGCAACACTCGCTCCGCTTCCACACTGCGCTGGGCGTGGTTCAGCACCAGCCCGATCCCGTAATACGCCTCCGGGTCGCGCGGGTAATTGTTCGTGACGCTCGCCAGCACTGTGAGCGCCTCGTCATGACGCTGGGCCTCGATCAATTCCTGCGCCACGTCCATCAGCGCACGCCGCCCGACGCGCAACTCTGGGAACTCGCTGAGGTAGGCGTCGGGCCAGGGACGATCCGGCGGCAGGCTGGCGCTGCGTCGTCCGGCTGTCTCGGCGGCGGCAGCATTGCCGAGCCGTTGTTGCAGTTGTGCCAGCAGCGCCTGCGCGCTCCGGGCCACGTGCGGATCGTCGGCACAGCGGTTCACCAGTTCCAGACTCTCGGCCACGCGGCCCTGGGCTAGACGAATCCGGGCCAGTCCCAACAGTGCCGGCGCGTGCCCGGCCTGGAGCCGCAGCAACTGCTGGAAGTGCGGCTCTGCTTGCTCGCTCCGGCCCCGCTCCAGAAGGAATTGCGCCAGACGCAGCCGCGGCATGTCGGCCTGATCTCGCGAAAGCCTGACCGCCGATTCGAGGTTCGTGATGACCTGCTCAGGCGGCGCGCCCATTTCGATCTGAACCAAAGCGTGCCGATACGGCCAGCGCGGCTCGTCGGGAGAAAACTTTTGGGCCAGCGTGAAGGCAGTCGCGGCTTCCTTGTCGAACCCGTAGGCGAAGAAAGCCGCGCCCAGTTTCCCCCAAGCAGTGCCCGCCCGTGGTGAGCCACGCACTTCCCGCGTGAGTTGATCGAGGAGCCGGGCCACTGCAGGGTCGAGGCTCGCAGTGGACACTACGGGCGGCTTCGGTCCGACGCGCTGCACCACAAACCAGACGCCAACGCCGAGCACCACAATCAAAACGGCCGCCACGATGCCCCGCCAGCGCCGCTGCTCAGCCTTTGCCGCGGTTTTGCCTTTCTGGCCGGTTGGCTTTGGCTTGGATCGCTGGCTCATCATGCCTCGCTTTGCGCAACCCGGAATCTGCAGTGCGGAACCACGAAATACACGAAACACACGAAAACCAACCGCTCACAGTACGGACGGCTTCCACTCACAAGTGACAAACTCAGACCATTCCACGGCTTCTCGTTTCGTGTGTTTCGTGGTTTCATCAGCATCTTCCGGCTCAAGGTTTGCCGCTCTGGCCTGTGCCTTTGCGCAGCGCCAAGTACTGGTCCGCTGCGCAACCCGGAAACGCTTCCTCAGTTCCATCGGGCCAGACCACGCGGATGGCATCGACTTTCGCCGCGGCACCGAGGCCGAAATGCACCCGCGGATCGTTGCTCGAACAGTAGCTGTAGCCGGGCTGCGCCAGCCGCCACAGACGGCGCGCGCCGACTTGGACAAAGACCTCCGCGCCGTAAGCATCGCGGTTGCCCAGCGCCGGCTCGATCAACCGGAGGCCCAGCCAATGCCCGCGCGGTACGGCCACGTTGCGGAACAACAGCGCCGGACTCCCGATGGAGGACACGAGCAGGTCCGGCGCGCCGTCGTTGTCGATGTCGCCGCAGATCAGTCCGCGTCCGACCGTCGCCTCGCCGCAGAACGCCGGGTTGGCCGGGGAGATTTCACGGAAGCGTCCCTGGCCATCATTGGCGAAGAGTTGGTTTGGATGCGCGTAGGGCGCCCAGAAAGCGGAAACGGTTTGGGCCGGTGCGGCCGGAGTTTGCAGACCCTTGGCCAGGTTCACCGCCCCGTTCGCGATGGACAGATCCAGCGCACCGTCGCCGTTGAAGTCCGCCAGCAGCGGCGCGAAACCGGTCCCGTGCCAGCCGGAGGCCATGAGGCCCGCCGCCGCGGTCTTGTCCTGGAAAACGCCCGCCGGCCCTTGCGACCACAGCGCGTGACTCTCCTCGGCCAAGTGCGGCACGAACACGTCGAACATCCCGTCGCCGTCCACGTCGCCCACCGCGATGCCCATGTTGCTGGCCGTGGAACCCAGCGCGTTGTAAGCGAGGCCGCGCGGAACGGCCTGCTCCAGGAACGTGCCGTTGCGCTGGTTCATGAAGAGCCGGTTGGGCAGCGCGTCGTCGGTGATGAAGATGTCTGGCCAGCGGTCGCCGTCGAAATCCGCGCAGACGATGCCCATCGCCTTGCCGGGCCAGCGCGCCAGCCCGGATGCTACCGTCACGTCCTGAAATCGTGGCACCCTTCCCTGCCCTTCCGCGCGGCTGGTCACGTTATGAAACAGCTTGCTCACCGTGGCGCCGTGCGGCGCCGGTCCGCAGAAATCCAGCTTGTCGCCGGAGTAGCACCGCTTGGACGGATCGAACTCGAGGTAGTTGCCCACAATCAAGTCCAGCCAGCCATCACGGTCGTAATCAAGGAAGGCCGCCGGCACCGCCCAGGCCGCGTTGGTGATGCCGGCTTCCGCAGTGATGTCCTTGAATTTGCCGGCGCCACCGAGATTCAGGAACAAGCGCACCCGCGCGTTCTCCGCCACCAGCACGTCGGGCCAGCCGTCGTTGTTCACGTCGCCCACCGTCACGCCCATGCCGTAGCCGGCCACGTCCAATCCCGAACCGGCGCTGACATCCTTGAAGCGGCCGTCTGGCTCCTGGTGGAACAGGCCATTCGCGGCCCGGGCCGTGGGCGCGACGTTGTGAACGAGATAGATGTCCAGCCGGCCGTCGTTGTCGTAGTCCAGGACCGCCGCGCCCGTGCCCGTCTGCTCCGGCATCAGGTAATTGCCGCTGAGTTCGACCTCATGCACAAATTGAAGGCCGCTCTTCGCCGTGATGTCCTCGAACCACGGCGCGGCTTTCGCAGCGGGAGCAGCCGCTTGGGGCGGGGAAGCTTTCTGATTGCACCCGACAATGCCGATCATCACGCACAGCGACAGGGCAGCAGGGATGAACGACGTGAGGGAAAGCCGCCTTCTAGTCCTGGGTGAAACGGCGCCGCACACCGAAACCGCTCCCGCATCCAGGACCCTCTGATGTGTCCTCGTGGCACGCATACGCATCAATGCAACCGCGACTCAAAGGTGGACTAACGGCGCGGAAGGTGTCCGCCCCAGCCCGCTTTGTCAAAGCGGGAGTTTGAAGCGGGAGTTTGAAGCAAGGCTGCCTCAAGTTTGGTTTGGGAGCACTCGTAGCGCAGACTTTCCAGTCTGCCGTAGCGCCGGTTTTCCAACCGGCAAGCGTCGGATCAGGGCAGCGGGCTGGGAACTTCACGGCCTTGCCGACTGCAAGTCGGCGATACGGCAGGTTGAAAACCTGCGCTACCCAGCGCGCCGGGCGGGAGCTTGAGGCAGCCTTGAGTTTGAAGCACGATCACTGGCCATCCGTCTGTAGAGCGACCGCGGAACGCGCTGCGCGGCCGGGTCTGCGGGGACTTGCCCGCCTCAGCAGGGTTTCGTCCGGGCAGCACTTCGCGGAAAGCACTCGATGCAGAATCATTTTCAAAATCTCGCTGGCGTCGTCGCCCTCGCGCTCTTCGGTGTAGCTGGATCGCTCCGCGCCGCGGAGTACGTCGTCGCCCAGAATCACTCCCAAGCCAGCGATGACCATCCCGGCACCCGCGACCGGCCGTGGAAGACGATCTCAAAGGCGGCCGCGCGCGTGGCCGCCAGCGATACCGTCGTGGTCCACGCCGGCACCTATCGCGAGCAGGTGCTGGTCAAGGCCAGCGGGACGGGCGAGCAGCCGATTCGCTTCGTCGCCGCGCCGGGGGACTGGGTTGTCGTGACGGGCGCGGATCGCTTGACCGGTTGGGCCAAGGCCGACGCCGCGCGCCCCATCTTCAGCGTCGCTTGGCCGCACAAGTTCATTCCCTGGAACCGGAGCATGACCCATCCCAACGACGAGTATCACGCGGTCATCGGGCGAGCCGAGCAAGTCATCGTGAATGGCTATCTTCTGCGGCAGGTGCTGGACCGCGAGCAACTCGCGCCGGGCACGTTCTTCGCCGATGTGACCAACCGGACCTTGTTCGCGTGGGACAGCGCCAACGGCGACTTGAACAAGGCCGTCGTGGAGGCCTCGACACGGACGGAGATTCTCCGCGTCACCGGTGAACACGTCCACGTGCGCGGGTTCCGATTCCGATATGCCGCCAACCGGGCCCAGGTGGGCGCGATCACGCTGGCGGGACGGCATGATGTTCTCGAAGACTGCGTCCTGGAGGACACGAACGCCCAGGGCGGGGATTTCCTGGCCGCGGACCAGACCGTGCGGCGCTGCGTGTTTCGCGGCCACGGTCAGTTCGGTTTTTCGGCCAACGGCGCCCACCGGTTGCTCTTCACCGAGTGTTTGGTGGAGCACAACAACACCAAAAACTTCGAGCGCGGGTGGGCCGCGGGCGGGACGAAGCTGGTGCTGTGCCGCGACGCGGTCATCGAGAAGAGCCGCTTCCTGCGCAACCGGGGACCGGGCGTCTGGTTCGACATCGGCAACGAGCACGGCACCGTGCGCCAATGCCTGATCGCCGATAACGACGATGCCGGCATCTTCTACGAAATTTCCTACGGCCTGCACGCCCACGACAACGTGCTCGTCGGAAACGGCTTCGCCGACACGCGCGGCGCGTGGGGAGCGCAAGCGGCGATCTGCCTGTCGAGCAGCCCAGGCTGCGTGGTGGAGCGCAACCTGATGGCCGGGAACCGCGAGGGGTTCAACTTCCGCGAGCAGTTGCGCACCACGCCCACCATCAGCAACCGCACCGAGCGCGCCGTGTGGAACCACGACGAGTTGATCCGGTCCAACCTCGTGGTCTGGAACCGCGACGCGCAGGTCGCCGGCTGGTTCGCGGTCGATGACCGGCGTCATTGGCCGGCCGCGACCGTGAATCCCGCCGGGGCTTCACCCGCCGGCCGCGAGCGCGCCGCTGACTTGGCCGCCGACTACGTCGCGAAGAGCGCCGACGGCCAGCCGCAGAACCTGGCGTTGGAGAAACTGAACCTCCATTTTGAAGGCAACGTGTACTTCGCGGGGCCCGGACAGCGCCTATTCCAATGGGGGCCGCGGTGGACCGAGCACAAGTGGTTCGAGACGGTGGAAGCGTTTCGCGTGGCACTGGGCCTGGACCGCGGCGGCCGGACGCTCGAGCCGAAATTCGCCGACTGGCTCGCGCGCGACCTGCGGCTGGCTGCGAACGCAGACCCGGCGCTGCAGCGTTGTTATCCGCAAGGCGACGTGCCGGGCCTGGGGCCGAATCGAGAAGCCCGCTGACGCCCGAACTTCTTTCAGAACCGTAGCAGCCGACGTGAGGAGGCTCTGTTTCCATTGGAGTTTGAGCCTCCTCACGTCGGCTGCTACGGAGTTTTGAAATCGCCTCGCCCGAACGGGAATTCAGTGAATTTTGGCGCAGAAGTTGGCGATGGCGATCGCTTCCGACGAGGTGCTGTTCAGCTTCTCCTTGAGGGGAGACGGCAGCAGATTTTGCAGCGCGCCCACACTGGTCACGTCTCCGATTTTGACCCGCGTCCAAGACGAGCCAAATCCATGCGGAGGATTGGCCAGGTCGTTCACGTAGATGAAATCGTTCCGACGGGGGTTCGGTTTCACACACGCGACGGCCCCGGTCATCTTCACCAACTCCTCGGCCACCATCTGACGATCGTTGGTGTAGATGTGCGTCAGACAGGGGTCGTAGAACAAGCCTCCCCATTGGAGATAGTGGTGGCTGGAGAACAGGCAGGCTCCGTCGTAGTGGCCGGCGCGGTCCCGCACGTTGCCCCGCACGAGCGGGTCGTAGCAGGCATATTCCTTCTTGGCCAGGAAGTAGCCGTTGAACTGCGCGCGCGGCACGGCTTCGGTGCGCCCCAGGAGGGCCTTCAAAATGGTCTGCAAGGCGCCCGCGATACCGCCGCAAGGCACGGAGTTGGTCCGGCCCGCCAGGAGATCATCGCCGCCGAATCCGCTCGTGGCGGAATACTGCCAATGCGCCCGGGCGTAGGTGACGAAGTTGTTGAACACCCGATCGACAATCACGTGCAACGACGTGCCCGCCAATTTCAACTGAAGGATGTCGGTCGGCCGCGACAGGATGGCTTGCACCACGGGAGCGGCCGCGCCGAAGAAATCCAGCGCCTCCTTCGCCCGCCGCTTCAACTCTTCGACCGCCTCCTTGCGCTGCTTGGCCTGAAGGTCCAGGAAGCCCAGGCCCCGGAGCATGGCGTCACAGGCCAGGAAGAGTTCGAAGGCCGCCATCTGCTTGACGAGGAAATCGGGGTCGAGTTCCACCTGTTGCGCGGCGGCCAAGGCCGCATCCACCTTGAGGATCGCTCCCGTGCGCGGCGCTCCCCGCACCGCGCTCAACGTTTTCCAGGTTTCCAGGGAGGGCAACTTCGCCCGCCCCAACTTGAACCAAGTCCCAACATTGTCGTTCCAGGCCATAGGGTTTCCTTTCGAGACTGTTTATTGGTGTTGCGACGGAAGAACCCTAGTGGCCGAGGCTGATGAATACAAGGAGCAATCTCACCTCAATCCCAATCACCCACGGTGGATTCGAGAATCCCTGGATCGTAGCAGCCGACGTGAGGAGGCTCTGTTTTCAAATCCGAAATCTAGACAGAGCCTCCTCACGTCGGCTGCTACGCTAACTTGAATCAGCCCCGCCAAATCACCTCGCGAGCTTCTTGATCTCCGCGTGGTTCAGCAAGTAGGCGCGGCGGCGGTCGGCGAAGCTTTTCAGACTGATCTCCCGGCCCGGACCACGAAGGCTTTCGGCCGGAGGGTCCGCAGCCACGCCTTTCTCAAACGCCTCGAAGGACGAGAGCTTGCGCGTGTCGGCTTTCACCGCGTCGGCAATCAGCGCCTGATACTGCTGGACGCGCGGGCTGAGTTTATTCCAATCGAGTTGCGTCTCGGCGATCTCGCGGACGTAGCCGAGGTAGCGCGTCCGCAGCGCCGGCACGGCGAGAAGTTTGGAGAGGAGCGGTTTGCTGGAGTCGTTGGCCGCAATGAGCGGATCGAGTTCGACGCCGTTCACGCGCGGACCGCCGCCGAAGCCGGCGCCACCCGGTCCGCGCCGACCTGTCTGTCCGCCAGCAGGACCGCCCGGCCCGCCGAAGTCCGGCCGAACCAGAGCGCCGCTCAGCCCGACGCGAAGCTTCTCTTCGTTCAGCGAGCCGGCTTTGTCGGCGTCCCACTCGGTGAACCATTTCGCAAACGTGTTCTTGAGCTCGGCGCGAGTCAGGAGGCCGTCCTTGTTCCCATCGCCCGCCACGAAGAAGCCGCGTCCCACGAACATCGCGGGGCCAAATCCGTCGCGCCCGCCGCGTGCGCCCAATCCCTGCTGGCCTGGCGGCGGAGGCAGGACGTCGGCGAGGTTTGCCGTGAACTGCTCCAGCGTGAGCTTGCCAGCTTTGTCCGGGTCCAGTTTATCAAACCACGCGTCGGCCAACGCGGTGAATTCCTCTTTCACAAGTTTGCCGTCGCGGTTCTTGTCCGCCTGCTCAACAAGTACTGGCGCAAGAAACATCCCCGGCCCGAATCCGCCCGGCCCTCCTGGACCGCCCGGCCCGCCGCCGAAGCCAGGTCCGCCCGGCAGGCTGAAGGTTTCGTTCGCGTCGTACGGGAGGAGGTGGAACCGGCCCTTCTCTTCCTGATAAATGTCGTAGTCGCTGGTGCGGACCCAATAGCCGTCGTTGTTGATGAGCGCATTCTCCAGCGCCAGAAACTTGAGCGCGCCGTCGATGTCGAGCAGCGGCGTCAGCGCCGCCTCCAGTTTGTCGGGGGAGGTTTCGTTCAAGACGCGGCAGAGCTTGATGAGATCGGCCCAGGACTTCGGGTCTTCCTTGGATTTGATCTCGTAAATGCCCCGGTAAGCGGCGACGTCGTCGCCCAGGCTCGCCAAGCTCCCGCGCCCCCGCGGGCTGCCGGGCACTTTCCAGCGGGCGCCTTTCTTGGTGCCGAACCATTCTTGGACGAAGTCCTTGTTGAACTGCTGCACGCTCACGTACACGCCCCAGCTTTCGCCGTTGATGACCACGCGCAAGAGGTTGGCTTTGGGGGCCGGGAGGTATTCGCGGGCGATGTCGAAGTAGAGGACTGTCCGCAGGAAGGTGGGGTCCCCATGCGAGTTCAGCAGATTGAGCGTGCGATAGCCGCCGACGTTTTGGTTCGGATGAACCAAGTCAAGCGAGAGGTTCAGCGAGCGTTTGCGCCCGCTGCCCAGCATCATGTAAGAGGACGCGCCGCGAAAGTGGACGCCCACGTCAGAGTAGTTCCTGCCGTCCACGGTGAGCTTGGCCGGCACGTCGATGTCCGTTCCGTGGAAGGCTTCCAGTTCTTTTTCCCAGTCGGCGTTCTCGAATTCCAAAAAGACCGTGCGCAGCACATTCGAGGCGTAGAGCGGTGCTTCCGGGAATGACTTCACGTCTGCCGGCGACACGCGCGGGCCGGGTTGGGCCGGCTCCTGGCTGTCGCCGCGTGGGCCGAAACCGCCGCGCCGTCCGCCGGGGCCGCCCCGTCGCCGGTCCGCGCCCTGCTGGCTCAGGAACTCGCGCGCGGCTTTGCGCTCGTCGTTGTTGAGCCACTTGTCGCCGTTCCGGTCGAACTGTTTCACCAGTTCTCGCTTCGGTTGCATCATGCCGCCCGGACCACCGGGGCCGGGACCGAATCCGCCCGGGCCGAACGGCGGAGGCCCATCGAAGTCCGGGCCGCCGTCACCTGGAGGCGGCGCTTCGGAAGGCTGAGCCAGCACGGACAACGCGTTCCCAAGGGCCAGGGCCAGCGCGATGGATTGGAGGTGAGTGGAGCGAAGTTTCATAGAGAGGCGGGGTGGTTTGTTTTGTGAGAATCGGGGGGATGTCAATCCTGGTCCAAGCCACGGCGCTGGAACTCGACGCGTTGCACGCCCTCAAGGCGGTTCAACGCTTTCACCAGTTCGTCGGGCGAGCCGTTGGGGCGCAGGCGGGTTTCGTAGGTGACCTCGAGCGAAAGGCCTTGTTTGGCGGTGGCCACGGACATCAATTCGCGCTCCTGGAGATGCGCCTCAAGGGTGGCGCCGAGCAGTTGGTCCAGGTCGTGGTCCAGTCCGACGCGCAGACTCAACAGGGAGGCCGGTTGCACGGCGCTGAAGACCTTGGCCCGGGCCATCATCAAATACGCGGCGAAGCCGACGACGCCGATGCCGATGAGGCCCACCCACAGGTCTTGCGCGCCCACCGCCATGCCGACCACGACGGCGAAGATGACGTAGGCCGTGTCCTGCGTGTCCCGCACCACCGTCCGAAAACGGACAATCGAAAGCGCGCCCACCAGACTGAAGGCGCGGGCAATGTTGTCCCCAATGACCTGCGTCACCATCGCGATCAGGATTGCGAGCAGCACCAGCGTCACGGGGAACGACGCGGAAATCCCAGCGCCTTGGCGCGTGCGGCGGTAAATCCACGCGACCACCGCGCCCAGCACCGAGGCGATGAGCAGCCGGGCCAGCACGTCCAGCGGAGCGATGTGAGAGCCGTTGACGAACGGGGCTTTCAGGAAGTCAGGCATAGGGCAAAACCTCTTTCATAGCTGTAGCAGCCGACGTGAGGAGGCTCTGACTCGCTTCTGATTTCTGACCTCTGACTGGAGCCTCCTCACGTCGGCTGCTACAAGATCCTGAAATCGCCTCGGCCGTGTCCGCCAGATTCCGTTCAGGGAAACCGGTCGCGGTTTCGCGCGCCAAGCCCAGCTTGATGGCGGCCAGCCGATACTTGGAAAATGGCTGCGCCTCCAGCGCGAACTCCTCCACAAGGTATTTGAACAGGGCCGGCATCTCGTGACGGAACTTCAACTCAAGGATGATCCGATCTTCAGACAGCCGCGCGCCTTCCTGCGCGCCGAACCGCACCCCGCCCACGCGCACGGCGCGCAGGTCGTCGTCCAGCGTCAACCGAATGGGACCGCGTCGGGTCATCGCTACGCGCGCCGTCCGGCGGTAAGAAATCTGGCAGACCGGTTTCAAGCTCCGCGCGAGGAGGCGGCGATGAAACCAGCAGCCCGCCCAGCCGCGCTGGACCTCAGCTTCCGCCAGGCGCTCCAGTTCGTCCAGCGTGACGAGGGAGCGCCGTTTGGCCAGCAACCCGCGCGTCTTGAGCTTGCGCTCCAGGAAGACGACTTCGCTGGCGCCGTACCGCCGGATGCGGCACTTGCCGCGGCCAAAGGAACCGCGGCGGTGGAACACGTCAAACCGCGCCGTGTCGAAGTAGAGGCTCGTGATCGGATACGCGTCGCCCGTCTCGCACTGCGCGTGGGGATCAGGCGCGAGCCGGGCGCGCGCCCAATCGCGGATTTGGGCGGCCAGCGCCGGGCGGACCAGGAACTTGATCTCCGAGGCGAACTCGCGGTTCTCGCGCATGTCCGTCGAGGGCGACATGATCTCAGCGGGGCTGAAGACTCGCCGCGGCCGTCCGCGTGGTTGCGGGAGGCCGGGCTTCGGTTCTCGTGCTCAAGCGTTTCACGCGGCCACGATAAACGAGGGCCGATTAAGATGCCGTTAAGGCTGGCCGGTTTTGCGTGCAATTCGGACATCCGCATCGTGGCGGACGGTCCGCCGACAAGCATGTCGGCGCTACGGCAGGCTAAAGCCTGCGCTACGGCGGCGGTATCCGGTTGCGCCCAGCCGGGACTTTGACACGAAGTTCTGCTTGCTTGGCACCCTCCCCGAAATCACCATGAACACGCGCCCGGTTTCTTTCGTCGAGAATCCGAACGCGCAAACACGACATTTATGACCAACGCCAATCAAGTCCGCCGCGGCGACCCCCACTCCCGCGCCGCAGTTTCCAACCGCCGCCAATTCCTCACCACCGCCATGAAAGCCGGCGCCTTGCTGGCGGCGCCGCTTATCGTGCCCGGCGCCGTGCTGGGCAAGGACGGCGGGGTGGCGCCCAGCGAGAGGATTCGCCTCGGCGGCATCGGCATCGGCAATCGCGGCTCTTACGTGCTGAGTTGTTTTCTGCACGAAGCGGACGTGCAGTTCGTGGCCATCGCCGACGTGAAAGAAACGCGCCGGCAGTCGGTCAAGAAGTTGGCCGACGCCAAGTATGGCAACACGGACTGCGCCATGTATCGCGACCAGCGCGACTTGCTGGCCCGCGATGACATCGACGCCGTGCTCATCGCGACCGGCCCGAACTGGCACGCCACGGCGTCCATGCTCGCCGCCAACGCCGGCAAAGATGTCTATTGCGAGAAGCCCTGCACCAAGAACATTTCCCAGAGCCTCGCGCTGGCGGAAACTTTCCGCCGCACCGGCCGGATTTTCCAGGCGGGCACGCAACGGCGCAGCTTGCCGAATTTCGTCTTCTCCATCGAACTCGCCCGCCAGGGCAAGCTGGGCAAGCTCCACACGCTCTACGCGCATCCCGCCGGCCTGCACACCGTCAGCAGCGGCTGGCTGCCGGGCGAGGATGAGCCGCCCAAGGAACAGGTGGACTGGGACCTTTACCTCGGTCCCGCAGCCTGGCGGCCCTTCAACAAGAAACTCCTCGACGGTTTCAACTTCGAGAAAGGCGGCGGCATGACCGGCGGCGGCTGCCTCGAATGGGGTTCGCATTGCGTCGATCTCTGCCAGTGGGCGAACGACGCCGACAACACGGCCCCGGTGGAATACGAACCGAAGGATGGCAAGCTGTTTGCCCGTTACCCGAACGGCGTGCAACTGATTCTCCGCAACGACGGCTGGCTTCCGCTCGGCTCCTGCCCGGTGCGCTTCGAGGGCGAAACCGGCTGGGTGGAAACCGGCGACAACGGCGACATCGTCGCCAGCTCGGAATCGTTGCTCGCCGGCAAGGGGCAGAAGATCGGCGGCTACCCGGCGGACTTCCACGTGCGTGACTTCCTGGAGTGCGTGAAGTCCCGCGGCCGGACGAGGGCCAACGCCGACGCCGCCTGCTGGGCGCACATCGCCTGTCACGCCGCCAACATCTCGCTCTTCCTGAACCGGAAGGTGACGTTCGACGTGAAGAAGTGCGAGTTCATCGGCGACGAACAAGCCAACCGGTTGCGCTCCGAGGCGCTGCGCGAACCGTGGCGGATTTGATCGACAGACCCTTCAACGCTTAACGACAAGACTCCCATGATGCTCACGAACTCCTCTCAGAACTTCGCCGCGGGCCAGATCAGTCGAACCGGTCAGACTGGTCAGACTCGTCAGACGAAAGACCTCTTCTCCAGGCTGCTCTCTCTCACGGCGCTCCTCGCGTGTCTCGCAGCGCCCAGCCCGCTCCGCGCCGTCGATCCGGCCGGCACAGCGGAACTGCGGCTCAAGCTGATCGCCGTGCTGCAGTCCGACGCGCCGCCTGCGGAGAAAGCCATCACCTGCAAACGGCTGGCCGTCTATGGCAACCGCGACGCCGTGCCGGCGCTTGCGCCCTTGCTGCTGAGCAAGGAACTGAACTCCTGGGCGCGCATCGCCCTGGAGGCGATCCCTGATCCGGCGTGCGACGACGCGCTGCGGGACGCGCTGGGCAAGGTGCAGGGCCGGCTGCTGGTCGGCGTCATGAATTCAATCGGTGTCCGTCGCGATGCCAAGGCGGTGGAGCCGTTGATCGCTCGGCTCAACGACGCGGACGGCGAAGTCGCTTCCGCAGCGGCGTCGGCGCTGGGCCGGATCGGCGGCGAGCAGGCGGCGGCAGTGCTGGTGAAGGCCCTGCTCAGCGCGCGCAAGGACGTGGTTTCCGAAGTGGCGGAAGGCTGTGTTCGCTGCGCGGAGAAGTTCCTCGCCGACGGCAAAGCAGCCGAGGCGGTGACTCTGTATGACACCGTTCGCAAGGCGAGCGTGCCCAAGCAGAGAATTCTTGAAGCCACGCGCGGCGCCATTCTCGCGCGCGGCGCGGCCGGACTGCCGCTGTTGGTTGAGCATCTGCGCTCCACCGACAAAGGCATGTTCAGCATCGCCCTCAGCACGGCCCGTGAGTTGCCCGGCCAGGAAGTGACGCAGGCCGTGGCTGCCGAGATGGAGCGCTCCGCCGTGGACCGCCAGACGATGCTGGTCATGGTGCTGGCGGATCGGGCCGACGCCTCCGTGTTGCCGACGATCCGCAAAGCCGCCCAGAGCGGACCCAAGCCGATGCGCCTGGCCGCCATCACCGCCTTGGAACGGATGGGCACGGTGGAGGTTGTGCCGGTGCTCCTCGACGGCGCGACGGATGAGGACCGGGAGCTGGCCCAAGCCGCCAAGGCCGCGTTGGTCCGCTTGCCGGGCAAGCAGGTGAACGGGGAACTCGTTGCTCGCCTCTCGCAAGCCGCCGGCAAGCAGAGCCGGGTGCTGCTCGAATTGGCCGGACTACGCCGCATTGGCGAAGCCCTGCCCGCCGCCGTGAAGTGCGCCGAAGATTCGGACGCCACGATCCGCGCCGCCGCCGTGGGCGCCATCGGACTGCTCGGCGAAGAGAAGCAAGCCGCCGACCTGGTGCGGCTCCTGGAGAAATCCCAGACGCCCCGCGACCGCGAAGAAATCGAGAAGGCCCTGGTCGGCATCTGCGGGCGGCGCGGCGCCAACTGCCTGCCCGCCGTGCTTCCGCTCGCTCAGAGCGCGAACAGCGAGTTCCGCCTGATCGCCCTGCACACGCTCTCCGGGGTCGGCGGCGCTGCCGCGCTGAACGCCGTCAAGTCCGCGAGCAACGACCAGGACGAAGCCGTGCAGGACGAAGCCGTGCGAACGCTGGCGAGCTGGCCCGGCAACTGGCCGGACGATTCAGGCGTCGCGGAGCCGCTTTTGGCGCTGGCGAAATCCGGCAAGAAGCAGTCGCATCAGGTGCTGGGGCTGCGCGGTTACCTTGAATACGTTCAAGCCGCCAAAAAGCTGCAGAGCGACGAGAAGGTGGCCAAGGTTAAGGAACTCCTGCCGCTCATCACGCGATCCGAGGAAAAGCGCCTGGCGATCTCCGCGCTCAGCGCCGCTCCCACGGCGGCGGGCTTGGAAATGTTGGTGGCCTTCGCCGCGGATTCTTCCGTGGCGGAGGAAGCTTCGCTCGCCATCGTCACCACCGCCGGCAAGGACGATCTCAAGGGCGCGACGAAAGAACTCCGCCGCGGAGCGCTTCAGACCGTGGTGGAGAAATCCAAGACCGACCGGACGCGCCGGAAGGCGGAAGAGGCGCTCAAGAGAATCCGCTGAGCGGCTATTCCTCCCCAGTCTGCGTAGCGGCAAACTGGCATTTGCCGCCATTTGCTTGAGGCGACGGGGGATCAAAGCGCGGAGAAGTGCGGCGAACACCAGTTCGCCGCTACGTCCTACTGGCCAAATTCAGAACGTGCCGAACGTGCCCGTTCAACCAGGGCTGGGGTCCATAACCACGCTGCGCCGAAGAGCACGGCCAAGAACATCAACTCTCGCAGAAGCTCTCCGCCATCAATCTCCGTCCGGACCACGGCGCCGTGCTCCAACCTCGCCAAGTCTGGACGCCACGCGGAAAACCTCGATACATGGACAGCCACAAACTGCCCACCAGCCAACCGTGGCTCCGCATAATAGGGCGTCGGACTCCGCAAGGGAGGAAACAGCAACTCAAACAAAATCGCCGCGATCCCAAGCCCGAGGACAACCTGCCTGATGCTTCTCATGGTGGATGATGCCGAGCATCTGACGCAGCCAGCGACCTCTCACTTCTTCCTCAGCGAGTTCCACGGGGCCTCGCCGCTGACATCCACCAGTTCGTAGCCGGCTTCACCCACGCAGGGCGACAGGACCACGAGCAGCCGGGCGGTTTGCGTGCCCACGTTGAAGGAGGCATGAACCACGTCCGGCGGGATGAACACCGCGTCGCCGGGCTTGAGGGTGCGCTTCTCCGTCTCCAGCCATTGCTCGATTTCGCCGGCCAGGACGTAGATGACTTCCTCCTGGCGCGGATGCTTGTGGAAGTTGTGGCCAAAGCCCGGCTCCAGCGTGACGGCGATCTCGCAGATGCTCCGGGCCTGGGTGTCCGCGGGGCGGCTGACCCAGCCCATCTCACCCCAGTCGAGGCGGTCGCGGGTGATTGCTTGGCCGAAGACGAATTTCCCATTCATGGCGCGGTTCCTTTCAAGGTGAGTTGTTTGAACGGCCGGCTCTGGCCTTCGAGGGCCGGCCCGGCGGAAAGACATTCGATGCGGTCGTGGTCAACGCGGTCATTTCTACGCCCACGCGGACGGAATGCAAGCCGTCGGTAGCGTCGGGCCTGGGTGAAGCGTCATGCCCCCTGCCCTCGTCGTGCGGAATCAAGCCTTGCATGGAACAGCTTCGACCCAATGCAGGGGCCTCTTCAACGCATCAACCTTTCATCCCTTCAACCTCTGGCGACCATGCCGCTCTGCATCACGTCTTGCGTGCCGGGCCGCGCAGCAGCCACGACCCACCCGCTCCAAGGACCAGCGCCACCAACCCCGCCGTGAGGAAGGCCGGCGAGAACGACTTCGTGGCGTCGGCAATCCGCCCCGCGAAGTACGGGCCGAAAGCTTGGCCGATCCCAAACACAATCGTGACCAGCCCCAACGCCGCCGGCGCCAGACGCGGCCCGAACACGTCGCCGCATTGCGCCGCGACCAAGGCCGGGATGCTCCAGGCGGTGAGGGCAAACAAACCGGCGGAGAAATAGATGATCCCCAGTTTCTGGCTCAACCCGAAAGCGGCAAACGAAACGCCCTGCAGCACAAACACGCAGACCAGCGCCACGCGCCGGCCCCAGCGATCCGAGACGCCGCCCCAGATGAAACCGCTGATCACCGACACCATGCCGACCTTCAGCCACAGCAGGCCGGCGTCTGTCTTGGTGAACCCGGCCTCTTTCATGAGGTGCCGGATGAAGAACGTGGAGTAGATGATATAGGAAAAGCCGAACGCCGCGTAGATCGCGGCGACGTGCCAGAGCGTGCCCGACCTCCACACCTGGGACCAGCCGAGCGCGGCGCGGTGCTGGTCCTCGGTCCGCGCCCGATGCTCGACGGCGCTTTCCCCCAGCGGAACGACGCCGACCTCCTCGGGCCGGTTGCGAAGCAGCACCGCGCAAACCAGGCACGCCACCAAGGCCATCGCCGCGAACACAAACCAACAAACCGGCCAGCCGCCGGGGCCGCTGCGGTCCAGCACCCAAGGCACCAGCGGCCCCGTTACGATCAACCCCACGCTCGACCCCGCCACGGCCGCTCCCGAAGCCAGCCCGCGGCGACTCGCGCCGAACCACGCCGACACCAGCGCCATCGCCGGCACGTTTGCGCCCGCGCCGCCCACGCCGGCCAGAAACCGCCCCAGCCGTGCGCCGTTGAACGTGGGCACCAGCCCCGTCACCAGCATCGCCGCCGCGGCCACGAACAACGACACCGCAATCACCCGGCGCGGCCCGTAGTGCGAGGCGAGGAGTCCGGCGAAGACGACCGTGAGCAAGTAGCCAACGAGGTTCCACGACTGCAACTCGCCGGTCTGCGAGTTGGACAGCTTGAGCGAATCCTGCATCGCCGGCAGCACGCTGGTGTAGCCGTGACGGCCCAATCCCAGCGCGATGAAGATCGCCACCACAATCGCTCCGAGCGCGATGAAGCTGTAGTGCAGCCGCGGCGATGTCCGCTCGCTCCTCATGGCCGGAGGACCGGCAGGCCGCCCGTCACCTGATGCGTAATTCTATTCATCTGAGCTTTGTGTCGGCGTCTTCTTTGCCTGAAAGCCCTCCGGCTCTCAAGCTCCTTTGTTCCGCCGCGCGGGGATTGTTCGCATAAATGTTGCCGTCGTCCGCCTAGCGGCAGAACGCCCGGCCGCGCCGATTCAGTTCTTGATCCAGCGCGTCCAGGTAAAGGTTGGCCAACAGCGGCGAAAGCGGCCCGCCTTGCGGCGTGCCTGCGTCGCTGGGTTGCACCACCCCTTCGATCATCACACCCGCTCGCAGGTATCGCCCCATCAACCGCAACACCCGTTTGTCGCGGATCGTTTGTCCGATCCGCGTCATCAGGAGGCCATGGTTCACGTATTCGAAGAACTGGGTGAGGTCCAGGTCCACCACCCAGGTCTTCCCACTTTGGGCGTAGGTTTGCGCCGCGCGCACCGCGTCGTGGGCACTCCGTCGCGGTCGGAATCCGTAGCTCTGGGGGCTGAAGGTGGGGTCGAAGATGAGTTGCAGCCTTTGCGAAAGCCTTGGCTGTATCCATCGGTCGAGCCCCGTCGGTATCCCCAACCGGCGGACGCCGCCGTTGGGCTTGGGGATTTCCACTCGTCGCACCGGACTGGGCACCTACGTCCCGGCCAGGAGCTTGGCGCGAAGGGCTTCCCAGTGCTGTCGTACGGGGTCGCGCCGTTGTTCGGTGGTCCTGCCGTCAAGGCCCGGGGCGCCTCTGTTGCGTTTGACCGCCAGCCAGGCGTGGGTGGCCTTGTCTCGACTGACCCCTTGTTCCATCAGGTCTTCGTGCCTCGCTTTCTGTGGTGAGTTCCGCAAACGGGACCGGCTCGCCGCATTGCTCCCGGTGCTTGCAGTGGCTTCCCCACGGGGGCCCCGGTTCTGCCAGACTGGGGTGGTGACCGCCGTGGTCGCGCCCCGCTGTTTCGTTCGGCTTCGCGCCGGACTCGTTCAGATTCTCATTGAGTTTTGCTCTTTCGTTCTTCGGCCCTTCGCTGCTCCCGGCTTTCGCCGGGCGTCGTCGCTACGACGGCCTCGGCTGACTTCCCCCGGCCTCTCGGCCAGAGGACCTCCCTGGGTCCGTGCCGACCCTGTCCCTTCGCGCCCTCGGGCTCGACGTGCGCCGTCGATGTCTGTGGGGCTTCGCTCGTCCTAGCTGGCTCGCCCGCGGTCGCCCGCCTCACGGCCCGTTCGTGTTCCTACGGTCGAAGGTTGGCCTCCGGCCCTTTCGCGGGTCTCTTGCGATTCCCACCTGGCCGTTCGGCTACGGTTGTCGTCATCACCCCGTCGGAGACGTTGCACCCCGATAGGTCCGGCATCTGCCAGGCACACGAGGCCGCGTGCCCTCACACGGCGGCTCGGGATTTCCATAAGCATTGAGGTGTCGATCTTTGTCCGGTGGGCGCATCTGGAGACGCCCCCCCGGAGCGCCGAACTCCAATTCGGCATGGCCATGAAGGCGACGGCTCCACTCCGGCCAATTGGGGAATCGCCGTTCCATTCCTAGCCTCTTCTTAGCAACTGGACGGGACACGAGGAGGGAAGTGGTTGATTCGCAAGCCAGGCATCCGAAAGGTCTGCTCTACATTTCGACTTCCCGTTTGGCCGTGATCTGGGGCGGGGGCTGGGCCGGCAGAGTCCAG